>JBMNQG010000025.1:0-27497 GCA_050944015.1 Oscillospiraceae bacterium | reverse complement strand
CTCCGGTGAAGAAATTCCCCGGGCCTCCAAAACTGCGGCCAGAAGAGGCGAAAAACCAGCTTCCAGAAGTGCCGGCGTGGCCTGGGCCCCGGTGTATAGAATTTTCCAGTTTGGGAATTTCATATATGTCCCCCGATGCGCAGGATGGTCTAAAACAACTGTTAAATAGTGAGTGATTATATTATTTTATCAGTTTTTTTGTCTGCTATCAAGTAGCCGCTTTATATGGCGGGCCGTGTTGTTAATGCATTAGTACCTCCCGGTATGTGTCGGCGTCGCCGACGCGTCCGACGGCGGAAAAGGACAGCTCGTCAAAGTCAAGCACCTTTCGGGCGAGAGCCAGGATGTCCTCCCTTGTAATCGCGTCAAAGCGTCCGATGAGCTCGTCGGGATCCAGACTTTCTCCCAGGTGCAGTACGCCGGAACCCAGCCTATTCATGCGGGAGGAGGTGGATTCCAGTGACATGAGTATATTGGACTTAGCCTGCTCCCTGGCCCTGTCCAGTTCGCTCTGGGTGACACCCTCATCCCGGAAGCGCCTCAGCTCATCCATGATTAGCCTTATGGCCTTCTGTTCCGTTTCCCGGCCCACGGCAGTGGTGACGCCGAAAAGCCCTGTATCCGCAAAGCTGGAGGAGAAGGAATAGATGGAATAGCACAGGCCGTGCTTTTCGCGTATTGTTTGGAACAGGCGGGAGGACATGCCGCCCCCGATTATGGTGGACATCAGGTTCATGGTGAAGCGGTCGTCGCTTCCAATTGACACGCCCGGAAATCCCAGGCACAGGTGATTTTGCTCTATGGACTTCCGCTTGACGGTAAAGCAGGGGATATAGACGCTGCTGCGAAGGCCTGTGTCCTTGCGCTTTTCCAGGGCTGAAAAGCCCTCCTGTATCAGTTTTATGTGGCTGTCCTCAAATCTGCCGCAGAGGGCCACCACAATGCGGGGCGCGATGTAGCGGCGCTCCTTGAATTTGCGCAGGTCTTCGCTGGTCATGGCAGACAAAGTGGAGGGCTTGCCGAGAATGGGCCTGCCCAGAGTGCCGGTGAAGCACTTGGCGAACATTTTTTCCACCACCATGTCCTCGGGGCTGTCCTCGTACATGTCGATTTCCTCAAGGATTACCCCGCGCTCGCTGTTCACGTCGGCCTGGTCGAAGCGGGGGTTAAAAAACATATCGCTGAGGATTTCAATAGCTCTATCCAGATGATAGTCCGGCACCCTGGCGTAATAGCAGGTGCTTTCCCTGGTGGTGTATGCGTTTATCTGCCCGCCGATGCCGTCCATGGCGGCTGCCAACTCCTCGGCGCTGTACTTGTCGGTGCCCTTAAACAGCATATGCTCAATGAAATGGGTGGCCCCGTTTTCCGAGACCTTTTCGTGGCGTGAGCCCACTCCAACCCAGATGCCTACCGCAGCGGTGCGGACATTATCCATTTTTTCAAAAGCTATCCTTACCCCATTGGGAAGAGTTATCATCTCGTACATATTTCTTCCTTTTCCGTTCCTTATATTTAATTTTAGTATCTGATAATCTAACTTATTTATCGCAAGAGACCGCGAATCCTTTGTTTTTAATGGATTGCGGGCTTTCTGCGTTTCCGCGAAGCCTGTCGGATTAGACTTTTTGGACTTTCTTGAACTCTCTTTCCCTTTGAGAAAGAAATACTCCTCTTGTTCTGGCACAGCAGCATACTATCATCAAAGTTTTGTTAACGCAACATGTTCAAGAATTTTTTTAAAAATAAAGAAAAATTTTTTAGATTTGGCAATAAATCTGTTCGTGTTTTACACTCAAGTACGAGTATTTTGAACAAAATAAAATTGACAGTGATTGCCATACTGCAAAAAAAAGACGCAGAGGGATAAACATGGCGACATGTTATCGGCTCTGCGTCTTTGCGTCTTGCCTGTTATATTTACATGAACCTATTTAGGAATCTCTGCAAAACCGCCTCGTATTCGCAGCGTTTTGCGCCGCCCAGAGGGTCAAGTGCGCCGCCGCCCTTGCGGGAGGACGGGCGCTGCCTGTTTTCACCACGCTTTCCGCGATCGGCTTCATGGCGGTTACCGCGTACTCATCTGCCCAGTGGATCGTTATCGCTTCGGGGGCGCTGCTCAATTTTGCCATCGGGGTATTGTCCGGCTGCTATCTCACAAGGCTTGCCACCGACATTCCCCAGCAGCGGCGGGGGCTTGTGTTCGGCGTGTCTTACGCCTTCGGCAGCCTCGGCACGTGGATGACATCACTGCCGATGGGAGGCCGCTTCCTGTGGCACAGCGGCAGCTTCTTCGCCGTAGCCGCGCTTGCGCTGGCATCGCTGCTGCTTATAAAGCGGCTGGAACCCGCGGCCACTGCAGACGGAGGTTATAAACGCTCGGGTCCCGGCAAAAAACTCATTCTTCTTGCCGCGGCGGTGCTGCTTTTGTTGTCGATGGAGAACACGCTGGGCTTTTCTTTCCCGCTTGGCGGCGCACAGGACAGCGTATACATAGAATTTACGAGAGTATTTTACGGCATAGGGCTGGTTGTTGCGGGTTTTGTCAGCGACAAGAACAGGCGCTGGGGCGCTGTTTGCTGCCTTGCCGCGCTGGCCTTTCCTTTTGCGGCGCTGGCGCTGGGCGGCAACGCGCAGGGTGAGACCGCCATGTGGATACCGGCCTATCTATTCCTTGGCTTCTGGTCGGTTCACCGCATACTTGTTTTTTCAGACATTGCCGGCAAAACCGGACTTCCCGTCTTTGCCGTACTTGGGCTTCTCGTAGGAAGACTGGGAGAGGCGGCGGGAACGGTGGGCGCAGTTCTGTTTACGGGCACGCCCCTCGTTGTACTCTCCGGCGCCGTGTTCGCGCTGTTAATAGTACTGTTTTTCCTGCTGTATCAAAAGCTGTACGCACCTATCGTCTCTGCGGAGGTGGTGGAGCAGCAGCGGCTTGCTGAATATGCACGGCGTTTTGGTCTTTCAGCCAGAGAGCAGCCAGCCAATCTCACCGGTAGCGGGGACTGACTGGATTGAACAGTCCGCGCCGTCCTTCTCCAAATGTACCTTAAATTGTTCTATAATTCTTGCGGACTCTTATCACTTTGGGCGCCTCCTGTTCATCAGAGGTTCCGCCGCTCCTGACCCATTGTTAAGCAACGGCGGCGCTAAATCAATAATGGAAGGCGGAGGTTGCCCTCCGCCTCCTGCAAAGCGTCTTAGTCGTCAAAGCCGGCTTTTTGCCGCTCGCGCAAAGCCTCTTTTCTAGAGAGGTTTACGCGGCCCTTGTCGTCTATCTCGGTGACCTTGACCCAGGTCATGTCTCCCACTTTCAGTACGTCTTCCACCTTGTCGGTGTGCTTGAACTCCAGGTTCCTTATGTGTATCATCCCGTCCTTGCCGGGGCCGATTTCCACGAAGGCGCCGATGGGGATGGTGCGGACTACCTTCCCGTAATAGAGCTTTCCCACCTCGGGCTCGAAGACTATCCCCTCTATGAGACTTTGGGCAGCGCGGCATTTCTCGATATCCTCGCTGGCAATATAGATGGTGCCGTCGTCCTCAATGTCGATTTTGCAGCCGGTGTCGGCGGTGATCTTTTGAATGACCTTGCCGCCGGTGCCTATGACCTCGCGGATCTTGTCGGGATTAATGGTCATCTTTATCATCTTGGGAGCCGTGGGCGCCAGCTCCGGACGCGGCTTGCTGATGCAGGGCAGCATAATCTCATCCAGAATCTGAATGCGGGCCTCTCTGGTCATTTCCAGGGCCTTTTTGATTATGGGATAGGTGAGGCCGTTGTTCTTAAGGTCCATCTGGATGGCGGTGATGCCTTTCTTTGTGCCCGCCACCTTGAAGTCCATTTCTCCGTGGAAGTCCTCGACGCCCTGGATGTCTATGAAGGTGGTCCAGCGGTCTCCCTCGGTGATAAGACCGCAGGAGATGCCCGCCACGGGGGCCTTGATGGGCACTCCGGCGTCCATAAGGGCCAGGGTGCTGGCGCAGACAGAGCCCTGGGAGGTGCTGCCGTTGGAGCTCAGCACTTCGGACACCACGCGTATGGTGTAGGGGAAGTCGTCGAAAGAGGGAATTACGGGCTCCAGCGCCTTTTCAGCCAGTGCGCCGTGGCCGTATTCCCGGCGGCTGGGGCTGCGGCTGCCCCTGGCCTCGCCTACGGAGTAGGCGGGGAAGTTGTAGTGGTGTATGAAGCGCTTGCTCTCCTCTTCCCAGATGGTGTCCAGCTTCTGGGCCGCGGAGATGGTGTTCAGCGTGACAACTGACAGAACCTGGGTCTGGCCCCGGGTGAAGAGGGCGGAGCCGTGGACCCTGGGGATAAGACCCACTTCCGCGGCAAGGGGACGGATTTCGTCCATGGCCCGGCCGTCCACCCGCTTGCCTTCCAGCAGCCAGGTCTTTACCACCTGTTTTTGCAGGCGGTAAATTATTTCGTCCAGGTATTTGTCCATCTCCGGGAACTGCTCGCCGTATTTTTCCTTTACGGCGTCTATCCACTGGTTGACCCTGGCTTCCCGGACGTTTTTGTCGTCCGTGTCCATGCAGTATTCCATGCCCTGCAGTTCGTTTTCCTTGAGGGTGTTGTAAAGCTCGTCGTCAAAGGGGGCCTTTTCGTAAGCGAACTTCTCCTTGCCGATTTCGGCCACCATTCTGTCAATCAGGTCCAGCACGGGCATAACCGTCTCATGGGCCTTGATTATGCCGTTGTACATGATATCTTCCGGGACTTGATTTGCCGTGGCCTCAATCATCACCACTTTTTGCCGGGTGCAGGCGACGGTCACGGTCATTTGGTTGGTTTCCCGCTCTTCTTGGGTGGGGTTAAAGAGGTATTTCTTGCCGTCCCAGCCCAGGACAACGCCGGCTATGGGTCCGTTCCAGGGAATGTCGGAGATGGACACCGCGGCGGAGGCGCCTATCATGGCCGCAATCTCCGGCGAGCAGTCCCTGTCCACCGAAAGGACGGTGCATATTATGGCTACGTCGTTGCGCAGGTCTTCAGGGAAGAGGGGGCGCATTGGCCTGTCAATCATGCGGCCCGCCAGCACCGCCTGGAGGCTGGGGCGCCCTTCCCGGCGCATGAAGCTGCCGGGTATGCGGCCAACTGCGTAGAGCTTTTCTTCAAAGTCCACGGAGAGGGGGAAATAGTCAATCCCTTCCTTGGGCCTGGGAGATGCGGTGGCCGTCACCAGAACCGTGGTTTCGCCGTATCTTACAAGGACTGCGGCGTTGCACAGCTCCGCCATTTTGCCAACCTCCAGTGTCAGAGGCCGGCCGCAGAAGTCGATGGAGTACTTCCGTTCTTCAGGGAAAGCTTTTTTGTTTATTATCATTTCTGTGCTCCTTTCATATGGCGGAGCAGCCTTCCTTTTAGCACTTGAAAATACTCTCCCGCCGGGAGCCCATTTTCAACTGCTAAAGGGTGTCCGCCGCTCCGTCATAATTTTTTGTTCTGTAATTATTATTAACTTTTTCTCGCAATAATATTGTTTCAAATTACTCAAACGGGCGGGGATGGCCCCGCCCGTTTAATAACGTGCTTACTTTCTTATACCCAGCTTGGCAATGCAGGCGCGGTAACGTTCGATGTCCTTCTTCGCGAGATAGTCCAACAGACGGCGGCGCTTACCTACCATTTTCAAAAGACCCAAGCGGCTATGTTTGTCTTTTTTGTGAACCTTCAGGTGCTCCGTAAGCTGGTTGATTCGCTCTGTCAGGATAGCGATTTGGACCTCCGGAGAGCCTGTGTCGCTCTCGTGGAGACGATTATCCTGGATAATTGCCGTTTTTTGTTCCTTTGTTATCATTCTTGCTGCTCCTTTCTTATTTTCAAACCCTCGTGCTCAGTGTTGGGCGGAAAGGATACCGGCGTATGCCGGCGGTATCCCAAAACCGGGCTGCGGGGCTAAAGCGCAGGTTATATTATCATATTCTAAGGCATTTGTAAAGTTAAAAATGAATTATTTTATAATAACGTCCTGTGCTTTCCTACAAAGAACACCGCAAGTGTTCCCGGGCCGGCATGGGCACCCGCCAGGGGGCCCAGCTGGTTGATGGTAACGCTCTTAACGGGGATTCTGGAGAGAAGTTCCTGACGGAGTATCTGGGCGTCCTCCGGGCAGTCGGCGTGTATGATGAAGGTGTCCTGCTCGGCGGGTTTCTCCGCCAGCTCTTCCATTCGGTTTATGAGCTCTTTAATGGCATGCTTTCTGCCCCGGACCTTTCCCACGGCCACAAGGCGGCCTTCCTTGTCCATATGGAGTATGGGCTTGATGCCCAAAGCCTGGCCTACCACTGCGGTGGTCCTGGAGATGCGGCCTCCCCGTCGGAGGTGGCCCAGGTCGTCCACCGTAAACCAGTGGTGTACTTTGAGCTTAATCTCCTCCAGCAGCGCGGCGTTTTCCTCGATGGTCTTTCCCTCCGCCCGCCATTGGGAGGTCATTCTGGACAGCATGCCTACGCCCAGGGATTCGCAAAGGGTGTCTACTATGACAAGCTTGCGCTCGGGATACTTCTCTTTCAGCTCCTCTGCAGCCATTCTGGCGTTGTTGTAGGTGCTGCTGAGAGCGGAAGAGAAGATGACAAGCAGCAGGTCATGGCCCTTTTTGAGTTCCTCATCCAGAACCTGTTCCCAGGTGCCCATGCTGATGGCTGCGGTGGTGGCGGTTTCTCCCCCGCGCAGCCTGGTATAGAACTCCTTCAGGCTCATTTCCCGCTCGTCGGGATGATGAAGGAATGCCTGTCCCCCGATGACCACTTCCATGGGTATCACCCGGATATCGCATTCCTCCAACTGCTGAGGGGTGAGGTCGCATGTGGCATCCGTGATAATAATGTAGTTCTGCATACTGCATCCTCCTTGACGGGTTCGCCGTCACTAGGCCGAAGGGACCCTTCGGCCTTATTGTATTTGAGCGTTAAGGGATTATTGATAAAAAACATCCCTGTCCAATTGAGGAAACGGCCTTCAACGGCTTGCCGTTGGCCAGACCCTTCGGACTTCGTTTAAGGCGTACAGTTTTGGCAAGTTAAGACGCAGGCTTTATCGCTGCCGGAGGATGATTTTGTGCAATGCCGCCCGTTGCAGAAGCTTTCTGAAGCGGCATTGTTTCTGCTTTAACGCTTGATTTTAACACCAAATCATGTAAAATGCAAGATAACCGTGTCAAATGAAGCATAGAACAAATCTTTTTTTACATTCTCTAATTGTAAATCCGCCTTTTGCATGGTATTATAATATGCGTCATGCGTCATCTAAGGAGTGAAAAATCTTGGCTAAGGACATGACTGTGGGCAAGGAATGGAAACACATACTTCTTTTTTCCTTGCCGGTGATGATTGGAAATCTTCTTCAGCAGCTATACAATACCGTAGACGGCATAGTTGTGGGGAACTATGTGAGCGAGGCCGCCCTTGCGGCGGTGGGGAGCTCCGCCACCCTTGCCATGATATTCCTGGCGCTGGCCATCGGCCTTGGCAACGGCGCCGGCATCATGGCATCCCAGCTTTATGGCGCAAAACGCATGAACGAGCTGAAAAACGCCGTGTCCACATCTCTTATTCTCCTGATTTCCCTGGGGGCGGTTTTGTCCGCGCTAGGCTTCGCCTTTACCAGATGGCTGATTGGCAGCCTGCTTCGGGTGAAAAGCAGCGAAATCCTGGAGCTGGCCGTGGATTATTTTTCCATATACGCCCTGGGCATAGTGCTCCAGTTCGCCTACAACACCATAGCCGCCATGCTCCGGGCGGTTGGCGATTCCAAGGCAACCCTTATTTTCCTTGGAATTTCCGGGGGCGTAAACCTTGTTCTGGACCTGATTTTTGTTATAAACTTTAAATGGGGCGTGGCGGGCGCTGCAATCGCCACGGTTATTTCCCAGGTGGCAAGCACGGTGGTAAGCGCCATATACATGTTTGCCAAATACCCCATGTTCCGCTTTAAAAAGGGAGAATTTGTATTTGACGTGGAAAAATGCAAGCTCTGCCTGAGACTGGGTATTCCCACAACCCTTCAGCAGAGCGTTGTGTCTTTTGGCCACGTTTTCATACAGCGGCTGGTAAACAGCTTCGGCCAGGTCACCATGGCCGCCTACACCGTGGGCACCCGCATAGAAAACTACGTGTTCATCCCCATCATGGGCTTTAATATAGGCATGTCCAACTTTACCGGCCAGAACATGGGGGCAGGGAGAATAGACCGGATAAAAAGAGGCTGGCGCAGCGCCGTTGTCATGAGCTTCTGCGTCTGCGTGGTTATCACCGGGCTTTCCTATATTTTTGCCGAGCCCATGGCCGCCCTGTTCGGAGTTGAGGGGGAGACACTGGCCCAGTCAGTGGAGTATGTCCGATTTATCTGCTTCTTCTTCCTGATTTTCAGCATCTACATGGCCACCGGCGGTCTGCTGCAGGGTGCGGGAGACGTGCTTTTCTCCAGCCTTTGCACCTTCAGCAGCCTTATTATCCGCGTAGCCACATCTTATGCCATGGCCTACATCTTTGACGTGGGTTATTCCTCCGCCTGGAAGGCCGTGCCCGTAGGCTGGATCGTGTGCATAAGCCTGGTTCTTACCCGCTACTTCCGCGGCACGTGGCAAACCAAGGGCATAATTAAAAGGGAGGCGCAGCCGGAATGAGCCAGAGTTTTTTCGCCCTTATATCCCGCATGAGATATATAAACCGCTGGGGCCTCATGCGGAACAGCCTGCCGGAAAACATACAGGAGCACAGCCACATGGTGGCGGTTCTGGCCCACGCCCTGGCAGTCATCCGCCGGGACATTTTCGGCAGGCCCTGCGACGTGAACGCCTGCGCCGCCCTGGCGCTGTACCACGACGTCTCCGAGATTCTTACCGGCGACCTGCCGACGCCCATAAAATACTATAGCCCGGACATAATAGAGGCCTACCGGAAAGTGGAGCAGATAGCCGCCGAAAAGCTGCTGAATTTGCTCCCGGTGGAGATGAGGAAGGCTTACGAGCCCCTGTTGTCCCCGGATGTGGAGGACGACCTTTATCCCCTGGTGAAAGCGGCGGACAAGCTCTCCGCCTACATCAAGTGCATAGAGGAGCGCAAGGCGGGCAACAACGAGTTTTTGTCCGCGGAAGCGCAGACCAGAAAGCTTCTGGAGGAAATGGATTTGCCGGAGCTTTCGTATTTTCTTGAAAACTTCATCCCGGCGTTTGAACTTACGCTGGATGAGCTTGATACACTAACCTGAAGGAGTATTGCAATGCGCGCGATAGTAACAGTCATAGGCAAGGACAGGATAGGCATAATAGCGGGTGTCTGCACCATTCTGGCGGAGCATCAGGTCAATATTCTTGACATCAGCCAGACCATTCTCCAGGGATATTTCACCATGATAATGCTGGTGGACTTGTCCCGGTGCGCCGTTCCCTTTGAAGAGCTGTCCCGCACCCTCAAAGAGTGGGGAGAGGAGCAGGCCCTTTCCATCCGCATGCAGCGTGAGGATATTTTTAACGCCATGCACAGGATATAAAGCCGCATCCAAAGTCCAATCGGCGGCCGCCCTCCCTCTTTCGGCAGGCGGCTTAATTTTTGCAGATAGGAGTTCGTTATGATAAGTCAGGGTGAAATACTACAAACCATAGAAATGATAGACCAGCAGCACTTGGACATACGCACCATAACCATGGGCATTTCACTCCGGGACTGCGCCGACTCGGACGCCGGGAAGAGCTGCGGGAAAATATACGATAAAATCTGCCGCCTGGCAGGGAATCTGGTCCGGGTTGGCGAGGAAATAGAGGCGGAGTACGGAATCCCCATCGTGAACAAGCGCATTTCCGTGACGCCCATATCCATAGTGGCCGAAAGCAGCGATGCGGAAGATTACGTCCCCTTCGCCCTGGCCTTGGATAGGGCGGCGAAGGAAGTGGGCGTCAACTTCCTGGGAGGGTTTTCCGCCCTGGTCCACAAGGGCCTCACGGAGGGGGACAGGAAACTTATAGCCTCCATACCCCAGGCCCTTGCCTCAACGGAGTTTGTCTGCTCCAGCGTAAACGTGGCCACCACAAAGTCGGGCATCAACATGGACGCGGTGGCCTGGATGGGCAGGATAATTAAGGAGACCGCCGAACTCACAGCCGGCAGCGGCGGCATGGGCTGCGCCAAGCTGGTGGTGTTTGCCAACGCCGTGGAGGACAACCCCTTCATGGCCGGAGCCTTCCACGGGGTGGGCGAGCCGGAATGCGCCATAAACGTGGGAGTCTCGGGCCCGGGCGTGGTCCGGCAGGCTCTCAGCAGCGCCAAGGGGCTGCCCTTCGACCAGGTGGCGGAAACCATCAAAAAGACCGCCTTCCGCATCACCCGGATGGGCCAGCTGGTGGCCATGGAGGCCTCCCGCAGGCTGGATGTGCCCTTCGGCGTAGTGGACCTCAGCCTTGCCCCCACCCCCGCCATAGGGGACAGCGTGGCGGACATCCTTGAGGAGATGGGGCTCGAATCCGTAGGAGCGCCGGGCACCACCGCCGCCCTGGCCCTCCTTAACGACGCGGTGAAAAAGGGCGGCGTCATGGCTTCAGGCCATGTGGGCGGCCTCTCCGGCGCCTTCATACCCGTAAGCGAGGACGCGGGCATGATTGCGGCGGTCCAGAGGGGCTCCCTGAGCATTGAAAAGCTGGAGGCCATGACCTGCGTGTGCTCCGTGGGGCTGGACATGATTGCCGTGCCCGGCGATACCAGCGCCGAAACCCTGGCGGGCATCATAGCCGACGAGGCGGCAATCGGGGTTGTGAACAACAAGACCACCGCCCTGCGCATCATTCCGGCCCCCGGCAAGAAGGTGGGGGACGTGGTGGATTTCGGCGGTCTGCTGGGCAGCGCCCCGGTAATGCCGGTAAACAGGTTTTCCCCCGAGGAATTCATAGCCCGCGGCGGGCGCATCCCCGCGCCGCTCCACAGCTTGAAGAACTAGCCATGGAACAGTGGAAAATAGACCGAATAAACGAGCTGGCCCGCCTGGCCAAATGCCGGGAGCTTACCCCGGAGGAATCAGCCGAGTGCCGGAGGCTGCGGGAGGAATATGTTGCCGCCGTCCGCCGGAACCTTGAGCGGGCTCTGGAGAACGCCTATATTGACGACGGACGGGGAAACCTGAGAAAGCTCCGGCGCCGGGAAAAGGGAGACAAATAAAAAAAACAGGGGCTGCGCGGCTGCAGCCCCTTTAAAATCGCCCGTTTTGACCATATTATTTTGTGGGGGTTATTTTATGGTGCCGGCGGGAGCCCGCTCCGGGTCGGCCTCGGACTTGGCCTTAAGCTGCCGGAGGAGAGGGAAAATCACGCCCCCGACAGAGTTGCCCAGGGTCATAATTATCACATAAAGCAGGGTTTTAAGGCTCCAGGCGCCTCCGGCCGTAAAGTAGAACATGTTGGCCACGCAGTGCTCGAAGCCGCATATGATAAAGACCGAAACCCCCAGGAAAAGCCCTATGTATTTGCCCGCGTGCTTCTCATTCCTGTAAAAACCTTCCACAGCCAGAAAAATCAGTATGTTGCAGAATACGGCCAGGATAAATATGCTGAGCGGCCCGTCGGACAGCTTAACCTGGGACAGCTCCGCCGCCCTCTTGGCAAGGCCGAGCATCCTGGGGAGCAGCCGTACAATGAGGCCCACCCCGACGGCCCCGGCGAGATTGCCCAGCCATATTAAGGGCAGATTCAGGGCGTAGGCCTTATCCTTCTCGAAGACATAGCAGACCTTACCCGTATAAAGGTTCAGCCCGTGGGTAACAACGGTAAAGAGGCCCACTGTAAAGAATATGGCGCCCACCACCTTGTTTTCTATGGACAGGTAGGCTATGCCTCCGATGGAGATTGCTATTCCCGCCAGAACCGCATAAAGAAAGGTGACGAGTTTTTTCATGCAGCAGCACCTCAATGGTATAAGTCTTGTATTTATAAGCTTAACCTATTTTGCCGGAAAAGGCAACACAAAACTGCGTTTTTTTGTTGACACCGTCAAGCGCCTATTTACACTTGAAAAAAACCAAAGGAGCGAAGCCATGCGCTGGATTGAGGCAGTAATCGGGACGAAAAGCGAGGAAATCGAAGACCTGTGCGTTAAACTGGAGGCCCTGGGAGTACAGGGCATGGTAATTGAGGACGAAGAGGATTTCAGGGAATTTCTGGAAAACAACAGGCAGTACTGGGACTATGTGGACGAGGAGCTGGAACGGCGGTTCCGGGGCCGGTCCCAGGTGAGGTTCTACCTGCCCGACGACAGTGAGGGCGCCGGGACATTGGGCCGGATAAGGTCGGAGCTGGGGCTGTCCCCGCAGATATCATATGTGGAGGACAGCGACTGGGAGAACAACTGGAAGGAATTTTACAAGCCCATGGAGATAGGCCGCCGGCTGATGTTGGTTCCCCGTTGGGAATCCCCGGATACGGGAGAGCGCATCCCCCTGCGGCTGGACCCTGGCCTTACCTTCGGCACGGGCAGCCACGCCACCACCCGCATGTGCCTTTGCCAGGTGGAAAACCACGCCGGGCCCGGCAAGAGGGTGCTGGATTTAGGGTGCGGGAGCGGCATCCTGAGCATTGCCGCCCTGCTGTGCGGCTGCAGTGAGGCCGTGGGGTGCGACATTGACCCGAAAGCCCCGGATGTGGCCATGTCAAACGCCGCCCTCAACGGCATAGGGCCCGACCGCTTCCAGGTCTACGCCGGGGACATTTTGACGGACGAGGGCCTGCGGGCCCGGCTTGGCGGCGGCTATGATTTGGTGCTGGCTAACATTGTGGCGGACGTCGTCATACCCCTTGCGGCCATGGTAAGGAGGTTTATGAGCCTGGGAGGCCTGTTTATATGCTCCGGCATTATCGAGGGCAGGCAGGTCCAGGTGGAAGCCGCCTTAAAAGCCCACGGCTTTGAGATAGTTTCCCGGGACTGCCAGGAGGACTGGTACTGCTATTGCGCAAAGTAAGTCAGGAAAAGCAAAAATTTCCATAAAAGTAAATAATTTCAAACGAATAAACCCCGACCAGAAGTCGGGGTTTAGCCGAGAAAAGAGAGGAGTAATGGATTTTGCAGTGCTGCGCTGCCTATACAAAAAAGGGGAAGTAATCAGGTTGGTTGGGAGGAGTGGATATGATGTATATAAATTTAGGAGAGTTAGCAAGTTAGTTTAACCGTAAAGCTCGGACATATCCATCAGAACCACGTCCACCACGAAGGTTTCCCCGTTGCGGTAGACGGTGAGAAGGAGAGTGTCCCCCACGGCCATGGTGTCTTTGATGGCGTTCAACTCTTCAGTTGAGGAAACGGGAGTGCCGTTGGCCTCGGTAATGATGTCCCCTTCCCGTATGCCTTTCTTGTAGGCGTCGGAGTTTTTCTCCACGTTGGTGACATACAGCCCTTCGGGGAGGGTGTAGTACTGTTCGGCCATGGGAGGGATGTTTCCCACCGTTATGCCTATGGCCGGCCTGCCGGCCACAAAGCCCTGCCTTATCAGTTCGTCCACAATGGGCTTTATGACGGCGGTGGGGATTGCAAAGCCTATCCCCTCGATGTTGGTGTATTTGGACATCATCTTCATGTTTGTGATGCCTATGACCTGGCCGTGCATGTTGATGAGCGGGCCGCCGGAATTGCCTTCGTTTATGGCGGCGTTGGTCTGCAGCAGCGTCATTGAATGGCCGTTGTAGGTTATGCCCCGGTTAATGGCGGATATTATGCCGTCGGTCATGGTGCCCCGGAGCTCCTCGCCCAGGGGGTTGCCGATTGCCAGCACCTCGTCGCCCACCTCCAGGGAGGAGGAATCGCCAAACTCCGCGCAGGGCAGTCCCTCGGCGTCAATCTTTAACACGGCAATGTCGCTTCTGGAATCGTAGCCCACCAGCTTCGCCTTGAACTCCCGGTCGTCATGAAGGGTTACCGTTACCGACTCGGTGCCCTCTATAATGTGGGCGTTGGTGACAATGTAGCCGTTCTCGTCGAGAATTATCCCGGTTCCCCAGTAGAACCCTCTGCCGCTTACGTTGGCCGTTATTGCCACCACGGCGGGGCTGCATTTCTTGTATATCTGCTGCAGGCTAAGGGGGGCTTCCCGGGGGACTTCAGCCAGCTCCATGGTGACGCCGGTGCCCACCTCGGCTGCGGGTATAGAGGTTTTGGACCTGGGGACTTCCTTATAGAAGTCCTCGATATAGTCCTGGTAGTCTTCATAGCCGGGGTCTGGGAGGCCTTCCTGGCTGCCGGGCTGGATCTTGTCGGAGCCCATAAATATCATTGAAGCCGCAATTGCGATTATAAGGGCCGAAATGCTCAGCGTAAGGATTTTGGTAGTGCGCCTTGTATCCTTATGCTGGCTGACAGGCGTCCAGTAAGTGTCCCTGTAGGGAGAAGAAGGACCGGCGGAGTGGATCGGGTCGGCATATGCGCTGTCCGCGTCCGCCGGCAGGGAGGAAGAATAGTCTTTCTTATCCCAGCGCCCGTAATCCGGCCGGGCGTGCCCGCCGTTTTGCCTGTCGCTTCCTCTGTACCAGCTGGAGTGGCTGTTATTATTGTAGTTCATAGGGGCTCCCCCTTGAGCTTAGTCAAATTATAAACAATATTTTCCGGCCTTGTGTGAATACATTGTGAAGCTTTTGTAAATTTATTTACTGTTTCACGTGAAACATTCACGTTTTCAGAGTTAAGGTAAAAATAAACTCCGTGACTCCGTCCTTGCTGGTGACGAAAATGTCCTCGTCGTGGTTGTTGAGGATGGTTTTAACTATATACAGCCCCAGGCCAACGCCGTCCCGATCCAGGCTCCTGGAGCGGTCCGTCTTGTGGAAACGGTCGAAGAGCAGGGGCAGCTCCTCGGGAGGAATGGTGTCGCCCACATTCTTTACTGAGACGTACGCCTTGCCGTCCTGCTTCCACAGGGACAGCCCCAGGGTGGTGTTGGGGTGCGCGAATTTCACCGCGTTGTCCATGAGGTTGTATATCACCTGGGTGATGCCGTCCTTGCTCCCCAGCACCATGACGCTCTCTTCGGGAATCTGGATGTCCACCGCCAGGTTCTTGCCGTTTATCTTCTCTTCAAAAACCAGGAAGGTGCGCAGCAGGACTTCGTTCAGGTCGAAGGGCGACTTTTTAAGCTGGTTTCCCGACTGAATTCTGGACAGCTCCAGCATGCTCCTTACCAGCCGTGACAGCCGCTTGGTCTCAGAGGAAATGATTTCCAAATATTTCCTTTCGTTCTCCGGGGGGATGGTGCCGTCCAGGATTCCGTTGGCAAAGCCGGAAATTGTGGTCATGGGCGTTTTCAGCTCGTGGGACACGTTGGCGATAAAGTTCCGGCGCAGCTCCTCCGCCTTTTCCAGGGAGTCGGCCATGGCGTTGAAGGCCCGGGTAAGCTCCCCGATTTCATCGTCCCGGCCCTCCTCGTCCTCAACCCGGATTGAAAAGTCTCCCCGGGCGAACCGGTGGGCGGCATAGGCCATCTCTTTTATGGGCTTCGCCTGCCGCTTGGAGGTAACGAAAGAAAAGCAGACAGCCATCAGCATTATAACCATTGCCACGGCCAGGTACACGCTCATGAAGGTGCCCCAGGCCTCCACAATTGTGGAGCTGTCGGAGCCCACGAACACATAGCCGGCCACCATCCCGTCCCTGGTGGGAATGGGCACCGCCACCACATAATAGGTGCTTTCGTAAAACCCGTCCAGGCTCGTGAGCTGGTTCAGCTTTCCTGCGAAGACCAGGGCCTGCATTACCAGGGGGCTCATCTGCTGGCCGATATGCGGGCATACCACTTCCATGTCGGAACAGGACACAATCAGGCCCTTTTCGTCGGTGATGAAAATATGGTTGCCGGTGCACCTTGAGATGGCGCTTATCCACATGCGCAGGCTCCAGTTGGACAGCTCCCCCTCCTGCCTGTAGGCGGAGGCGAACCTGGCCACTTCTTCGGCGTTGGTGTACATGCTGTCCCGCTTTTCGTTCACCACAAAGGAGCGGCCCAGAAACACAAAGATGGTGCCCAGTATGAAAAAGCTAAGCAGCACCATACAGGCGGTTATGACGAAGTTTTTAAAATATATACTGTTCATGGAGAGAGTCTATTGCTCCTTGATTAGCTCAAATTTGTAGCCTACGCCCCAGACCGTTTTCAGGGACCACTGGGTGCTTACCCCCTCCAGCTTCTCCCGGAGGCGCTTGATATGTACGTCCACGGTGCGGGAATCGCCGAAGTAATCGAAGCCCCAAACCTCGTCCAGCAGCTGGTTTCTCGTGTAGACCCGGTTGGGGGAGGAGGCCAGGTGGAACAAAAGCTCCAGCTCCTTGGGGGGAGTATCCACCCTCTTGCCGTCCACTATCAGCTCGTATGAATCCAGGTTTATCTCCAGCTTGTCGAAGGTGAGCTTCTTCTCCTTAGGCTTTTCGGTTCCCTCGGCGCGGCGCATCACGGCGTGTACCCTGGCCAGAAGCTCCTTGATTTCAAAGGGCTTTGTGACGTAGTCGTCGGCGCCCATTTCAAGGCCGGAGATTTTGTCCATGGTCTCTCCCTTGGCCGTCAGCATGATTATGGGCACCCTGGAGGTCTTTCTTATTTCCCTGCAGACCTCCCAGCCGTCTTTTCTAGGCAGCATGATGTCCAGCAGCACCATGTCCGGGTCAAGGCTTTTTGCCATCTCCACGCCCTGGATGCCGTCGGGGGCTATGGCCACCTCGAAGCCGTCCTTTTCCAGGTACAGCCGGAGAAGCTCCGCAATATTCCCGTCGTCCTCCACTATAAGCGCTCTTTTGGACATGTATCTTCCTCCCGAATCTTGATGTGTCTATATTATAAACCAATTAATTATAACCAATTATACAGCCGAGGGAAATACAAAGGTGAACAAAATGTAAAATAAGTCCCCCAAAGAGTTCGGCTTTGGGGCTTTTTTGCTTTATTTGCCAATATTCAGCCGCCTGCCTCCCGCACACTCGGAAGTAACGCGCATAGACTGTAATGGGAGCGGCCGCCTCCGAGCAAAAAACAAAACAAACCAGCGCACGTCTGGCCAGACAGACTTTTTTTATACTTTTTTAAAATAAGATAAGCAGCGAGAGGTAGTGAAACATGCCCACATACACACTGGACGCCCTGCGCCAGGGAAAGGCGGCCACCGTAAGCGCCCTGAGGGCCAGCGGCGCCGAGCGCCGCAGGTTCATGGATATAGGCCTGATCCCAGGAACCACCGTCAAGAGCCTTTTCAGGAGCTGTTTCGGTGACCCGACGGCTTACCTTATTCAGGGAGCGGTAATCGCGCTGCGCAGGGAGGACGCACATACCGTTCTGGTACACACTGACGTATAGCCACTTGCCGCCCGGCCCCTTTGGGCCGAGGCGGTAATTTAGGAGAGGATATGGATATGGTATTTTCCCACGGCACCGACAAGAGTGAGAAAAAACCGCTGGTGGCGCTGGCCGGAAATCCCAACGTCGGCAAAAGCACGCTGTTCAACCGCCTTACGGGAATGCGCCAGCACACTGGAAACTGGCCGGGGAAGACCGTAGGCATTGCTTACGGCCATTGTACATATAAGGACAAAACCTACACGATAGCCGACATACCGGGGGCCTATTCCCTCATAGCCCTTTCAGCGGACGAGGAGGCGGCCCGGGATTTCATATGCTATGCCGGGGCCGACGCGGTGCTGGTGGTGTGCGACGCTACCTGCCTGCGCCGGAATTTAAACCTGGTTCTTCAGATTATGGAAATTACCGGCAATGTAATTATATGCGTCAATCTGATGGATGAGGCGAAAAGAAAGGGCATCCGGCTGGATTTGCCGGAGCTGTCCAGGAGGATTGGTGCGCCGGTTGCGGGGCTCTCCGCCGGCCGGGGGGAGGGCATTGACGAGCTGATGGAGGCCCTGTATAACCTAAAGCCGCGCCCTCTCTTGCTGCTGGACTATGGCCCGGACGTTGAATACGCCATATCCCCGCTTGTCGAGGAGCTGGAGGGCCGCAGCCTGCCTTTCCCCGCCCGGTGGCTTGCCCTGCGACTGGCGGAAAAAGACGCCTCCACCATGAAAAGTATTGAGGAAAACCTGGATATATACCCGGATACGGACCCCGGCCTGGCGCGGGCAATGGAGGAAGCGGAGCGCAGGCTCAGGGAGCGGGACATTTCTCAAACCCAGCTGAGCGATATGGTGGCCGCCAGGCTGGTGGAGAAGGCCCTGGAGCTCTGCAACGGGGCCGTCAGCCCGGACGACGAGTCTTTTATAAAAAGGGACAGGAAAATCGACGCCATACTCACCCACAAGGTTCTGGGCTACCCGGTAATGGTGGCGCTTCTGGCCCTGACCCTGTGGCTGACCATATCGGGGGCGAACTACCCTTCCGAGCTTTTGGGCAGGGGGCTGTTCTGGCTGGGCAACAGGCTGCAGGCACTATTTTCGGGATGGGGTGTTCCCCACCTGATTGTGGATGCGCTTTTCGACGGGGTCTGGCGCACCCTTGTCTGGGTTGTCTCCGTCATGCTGCCGCCCATGGCAATTTTTTTCCCTCTCTTTACCCTCCTGGAGGATTTGGGCTATCTGCCCCGGGTCGCTTTCAACCTGGACGGCTTTTTCAAAAAATGCTCCGCCTGCGGCAAACAGGCCCTTACTATGTGCATGGGGTTCGGGTGCAACGCCGCGGGGGTGACGGGCTGCCGCATCATAAACTCGCCCCGGGAGCGGCTCATTGCCATACTTACCAACAACTTCGTGCCATGCAACGGACGCTTTCCCACGCTGATTGCGCTGATAGCCATATTTTTTGCCGGGGCGGCCTTTTCCCTGGTCCCGGCCGTTATGCTGACGGGGACAATGCTGCTGGGGGTGCTGATGACCATGCTCACCTCGAAGCTGCTGTCTGTTACCATACTCCGGGGCGTACCCTCCTCCTTTACCCTGGAGCTGCCGCCCTACCGCAAGCCCCGGGTGCTCCAGGTTATCCTGCGGTCAATAATGGACCGTACCCTTTTCGTCCTGGGCAGGGCGGTGATCGTAGCCGCTCCGGCGGGCCTTGTCATCTGGATTCTGGGAAACACCGGCTTTGGAGGGGCGAGCCTGCTTTCAATCCTGTCGGAGGCGCTGGACCCCATTGGCCGCTTTTTCGGCATGGACGGTGTGATTATGCTGGCCTTTATACTGGGGCTTCCGGCAAACGAAATCGTCATCCCCATCATACTCATGTGCTATTTGTCGGGGAGCTCGCTGATGGACTATACGTCCCTGGAGGAGCTGGGCTCCCTTCTGGTCCAAAACGGCTGGACCTCCAAAACCGCCCTGTGCGTGATGCTCTTCTCCCTGATGCACTGGCCCTGCTCCACCACGCTGATAACCATAAAAAAGGAAACGGGAAGCCTGGCCTACACCGCACTTGCCGCACTGCTTCCCACGGTTTTCGGACTGTTTTTCTGCTTTTTGGCAGCGCGGCTGTTTTGAAATGAAAAACGCCCTCACGCTAAGGCGTGAAGGCGTTTTGGCTTTAATGGGGGTTTACTCCACAAACTCGTCGGAGTCGATGTAGTCTATGGCGTTCATGCCGGCCAGCCTGCCGGAGTTGATGGCAAAGCCCATGGTGGAGCCGGGCATGGTGAAGTTGTAGCTGTCGCCGAAGATGGAGCAGACGTCGGTGCCGCAGCCGTACAGGCCGGGGATGGGCTTCCAGGTCTTATCCAGCACGCGCAGCTCGTTGTCGGTCTTGATGCCGGCCAGCGTGCCGTATCCGCACACATAGTGGGCAGCGGCGTACCACTTGCCGCCGTCCTTCAGCTCCCGCATGAACTTGGGATGCTTGTTGAACTGCCTGTCGTAGCGGCCGGCCATGGAGTTGTACTCGTCGATGGTCTTGCGGAGATTCTTGTAGTTTATGCCGGTCTGGGCGCACAGGTCCTCCAGGCTGTCGGCCATGTAGAACTGGTTGGGAACCTTGTTGGTCTCTTCCTCCAGGAAGGACAGGCCCTCGTCCGCGGCGCTCTTGTCTCCGGAGAAGTAGGCCTTGACCTGCTCTTCCCATTGATCCACGTTTTGGATGTTGTGGTGGATGGTGATGTAGTCCAGGTGGCCCTGGGCCCTGTACTCGTCCAGAATGGAGTCCGTGATGATGGTAAAGGCCTTGCGGAAGGGCTGGACGGAAATGGCGTTTCCGGTGAAGGTGGTGTTGTTCATAACGCTTTCGTCCATGAAACGCTTGCCATCAACGTTGACCATCAGGTTGGGCTGGCGCATGGTCTCGGAGATGGTCTTGAAGAGGTTGGTGACGCCGGGGGTGGTGTAAGTTACTTCCATCATGGAGGGCTCGATGTATCCGCCGATGTTTTCCACCATCTTGATGCCGTCGCCCTTGAGGCCGGGGATGCGGAAGGAGAAGAGGTCCTTGCCCCAGGTGTAGCCGATGCGTTCCTTAATCATATCCGGATTGTCGCCGAAGCCGCCGGTGGCCACGATTATCGCGGAGCACTCGGCCTCGATTTCCTCGCCGTTCTGGTCAACAGCCCTTACGCCCAGGACCTGGCCCTTGTCGCCGGTGATGATTTCCTTAACGCTGGTGTAGAACTGGAAGTCAACGCCAAGCTCGTCGGCAGTGTCCTTCATGGCCTTGACCATGATGGAAGCGGCTCTCTCTGCAGGCTTGTTGGAGCCGGGAGTCTTGACAATGTGCCAGGTCTGATAGGAGTTCTCAAAGTATTTGAACGCGCCCAGGAACTCGACGCCCATGTCCTCAATCCACTCAATGGTGGAGGCGGACTGCTCGAATATCTTCTTTACCAGGCGGGCGTTTACTCTCCAGTGGGTGTAGGTCATAAACTCCTTGAACAGCTCGTCCACGGTATGGCCAATGAGTTGTGACTTTTGGTACTTTGACTCTACAGCGAAAAAGCCCATGCCCATGTTGGCGGCTCCGCCAACGGTTCCGCCTTTTTCGAAGACAATGACGCTGGCGTCCTTCTGGGCCGCTGCAGTGGCCGCGGAGAGACCGGACATGCCTCCGCCAATTACTATAAGGTCAGCTTCCATTTTTCTCATAGAACAGATACTCCTTTATTAAAGAATTTAATGTTATTATTACTTCTTAATAGGTATCTTAATATATCCCGTCAAGCATTTCAATAGCCCTTCAGGGAGTGTGAGAGTCTCGGATAGCTTTTTGACCTCGCCGCTGCCTTCGGCGGTGCCTATCATAAGCCCGCGGGCACCCTCATATCTGCCAGTCCCGCCGACTATAACGTTGGTGAGAACATCCCGGCGGATGAATGAAGAATTGTAGGGGATTTCCTCGTCGCCTTCTCCGCGGACGCAGAATATGCCGTCATAGGCGTAGATATCGCCGTCCTCCAGCCGGTAGATGCAGAACAGTGAGGTGTCAAAGACCTCCATCCAGTCTTCGGTAAAGAATTTCTCGATGGGAAAGGCCTTTTTTTCTTCGCAATCGCCTGCAATGGCGTAGTAATGGGACTTCCCGAAGGGGTGGAACCAGCCGACTCCGGCGTGAACGGTATCGCCCTCGCAGGGCCATTCGTTCCACTGGGCGTGTCCGGCCTGGTAAGCCATACGTACTTCATAAATCTTGTAAGGCCTAAACTCCTCGCCGTTCTTGTAATCCTGCTTTGCTGACATGGAATGACCTCCTGTAAAAATAATAATAAAACATTTTGACAAGTAAAGGTTTACCTTCTCCGTCTCCGGCGTCCCCCGGCGGCGTCAAAGCTGCCCACGGGGACAGGCTCCTCGGGCGTCCTGGGCTTAACGGCCCCGGCTTTTTTAATGGCCCCAACAGGGCACAGGGCGAAGAACTCGTCGTTTTTCAGCTGGGAATCGTCTTTGACGACGTGTATCATGCCTTCGCCGCCAGCGATGGCGCCTTCAGGGGCGGCCTTAGCGCAGATTTCGCATCCGGTGCAGAGTTCCGGGTCGATATACACGCTGTAGTAGCTCTTGCACACCAGGGCTGTGCAGCGCTTCCTGCGGTAGTGGATGTCCCACTCGTCAGGGTATTTTTCCATTGAATAAAGGACGTTTGACGCCGCCTTGGCGGAAATCTCACAGCCCTTGGACTCGGAAATGACCGTGCACAGGTCCTTTATAAGCTCCAGGTCGTCGGACTGGCCGTGTCCGGATGTAATGTCCTCCAGCAGAATCAGTAGCTGGGTCATGCCGTCCCGGCACATGACGGACTGGCCGCAGTTGCCTTTCCTTGCAAGAGCAATGCAGTTTTTAGCCCAGTCAACAGGGCAGATGCCTTCCTTCAGCTCTGAAATCTCGGAGGCTTCGGGAATAAGGTTGACGTTCTGATCGCAATACATTTTGGCTTACCTCCTATTTGTGAGCATACTCTGTCCAGAGCTTTACTTTTGTGATGTCGGGTCTCAGGTCGCACTGGAGGCACCTGCTGCCTTCATAGTGTGCCTGTTCAACGGTAAGTCCTTCGCTGATGGGCAGGAAGTTGTCCTTGCGCTCTTCGGGGCTCTTGATGGCCATTTTCTGCCTGGGCATCTTGGAAAAGTCGTCAATCCTGCCGATGACGGGCTCCCTTGTCCTCTCGATAAGGGTTTCCTCAATCTTGCCGTCTCCGCCCAGATACTTGTCGACAATGCTTGCAACCTCGCGGCCGCCTGCAATGGCGTTGATGACGAACTTTGTTCCGGTAATGACGTCGCCCGCGGCGAAAACGCCCTCAACGCTGGTGATGTATTCGCTCTTACCGGTCTTGGGATTGACGGGATACCCGAAGCGGTTAAGCTCCAGACCGAATTCCTCGGTAAGTCCGGTTACCTGGCCTGCGGCAAAAACGATGGAGTCGCAGGGGATTACATATGTGCTGTTGGGAATGGGGTCTTCCACAAGAGCGCGGGTCTCCGGGTGGAAGTAGAAGCTGTTAATCTTGTGCACCTGGAGGCCGGTAACCTTCTCCTTGGTTCCCACAATTGCTTCGTTGGAATGGCAGTCGTAAATATTGACGCCTTCTTCTATTGCCTCCTGAACCTCCTCCGGGGAAGCCTGGGATGCGTTCTTTTCAAGGCAGACCACGTTGACCTTCTTGCCCATGCGGATCAGGGTGCGGGCTACGTCGAAGGCCACGTTGCCGCCGCCAATGATGTTGACGGTCTCGCCAAGCTCTATGGGCAGGCCGAGGCGGTTTGCCCGGAGCAGGTCAACGGCGGTGTAGACATGGTCAAAGTCGGAGCCGGGCAGGTAGTTCAGCTTCTTTCCGATGCTGGTGCCGATGGCAACCACCACGGCGTCGTAGTCTTTCTTCAGCTCCGCGACATTAGCGACGGGGTGATCGCATACAATCTTAACGCCGGACTCCTCGATGATTTTAATTTCAGCAAGGACGTCGCGGGTGGGGATGCGGTACTCGGGCATGCCGCCGGTCATGTGGCCGCCGGCCACCTTCTGCTTCTCGAATACCGTCACGTCGTGGCCCTGCTTGTTCAGGTAGAAGGCCGCCGTAAGCCCGGCGGGGCCGCCGCCCACCACGGCAACTTTCTTGCCTGTGCGGGGCTTCGTCTTGAGGTACTTCTCCTTCCAAATCTGGTCTTTGTCGTGCTCCACAGCAAAGCGCTTCATGTCCCGGATGGCTATGGGCTCGTTCAGCTTCCTGCGCTTGCAGCCTGTCTCGCACAGGTTGTTGCACACATAGCCCAGGGCGTGGGGGAAGGGGACCTTTTCACGGATTACTCCCACGGCTTCGCTGTATTTGCCTTCCTTTATATAGCGGAGGTATGCGGGGATGTCTATGTGCGCGGCGCACTCCACCTGGCAGGGGATGAGGGCCTGGTCCCTGGGCACGTCCGTGCGGAACACGCCCTCCTCGTCCTGCAGGGCGCCGGTGGGGCAGACTTCCACGCAGGCACCGCAGAAACGGCATCCCGCGTCTGCAAGAGGCAGGTCGCCGGGAGTGCTGATGTAAGTCTCGTCGTTAAGCTTGTTGAAGCTCAATGCGTCAACTCCGCGCATTTCCCTGCAGGCCCGGACGCAGCGGCCGCATTGGATGCAGCGCTCCATCTCCCGGACTATCAGGGGGTTGTTGGTGTTGATGTTGGTGTTCTGCCTGTGCACAGTGCGCAGGCGGGAATGCACGGTGCCAAGATACTGCATCATGGCCTGAAGCTCGCACTTTAAGTATGCCTTGCAGCTGGTGCAGTCATGGGGATGACCGGCCAGCATGAGCTCCATGGCGACGCTTCTCCTGTGGCTGAGGCTTTCGCTCTTTGAAGTTACCCGGATGCCTTCCCGGGCGGGGGACTCGCAGGACCTCACCGGGCCTTCGATACCCTCGATTTCAACAACGCAGAGATTGCAGCCGCCCAAAGTAGGCAGGTCGGGATGCGTACACAGGTGTGGTATGTAGTAGTCGTTTGCAAGTGCCGCTTCCAGAATGGTCTGCCCCTTTGTGGCTTCGATGGGGTTTCCGTCGATGTAAAGCGTAAACTTCTCCATAAATGAATGCTCCTCAAACAGGTTTGTTTGTTATTTTTTTGTTTTAAATTTATTTCATTTCTATTAACGCCATTAATGCCACACTATTTTAACATAAAATATTGTATAATGATAGGCTTTTTATCGAAAAAATACACAAATTAATTTTTTATCAAAGTTATAGCGTGTTTTTATAGGTTTTTTCTTCGTCTTTTGTGAATATGGGAGAGAAATTGGCAGCTTGACGGCGGTTTCCAAAAACACTGGCAATATATACGATTTTTTACTTTTTTCTTAGTTGACTTTAGCGGTTAGCGGTGGCAAACTAATAATGTGAGTTAAGACTTGCTAACCGACAAAAACGAGCCTAACAGAAGGAAGCGTTTACCCATGCAAGATTCAAAGAACCTGGCTTCTCTGCTGCCCGGGCAGAGGGGTATAATACTCTCTCTTGACGTGCCAAACGGCTCGCTCCGCCGGCGCCTGATAGATATGGGCCTGACCCCCGGGACGGAGGTCGGGGTGAAAAGGATAGCCCCCTTTGGAGACCCTATTGAGGTGACAATCAGGGGCTATGAGCTGTCCCTGCGCCGCTCCGAGGCAGCCCAGATTTCCATTGGCCGGGAAGGATACGCGCGGCCCAAACGCGGCGGCGGGAGAGGCAGCCGGAGCTACATATCGCGGCCGCGGAACCAGGAAGCCCTCCGCCGCCGGGCCGCCCACAGGCAGGGCGGCAGCCGCGAGGAAAGAATAGCCCTGGTGGGGAACCCCAACAGCGGCAAGACCACCCTTTTCAACGCTCTCACGGGGGGAAACCAGTATGTGGGCAACTGGCCAGGCGTAACCGTCGAGAGGAAGGAGGGCCAGGCCAGGATAGACGGGAAAACGGTGACGGTGGTGGACCTGCCGGGAATTTATTCCCTTTCCCCCTACTCCATGGAGGAGATTATAGCCAGGGATTTCATTATAAACGACACCCCTGACGTCATAATCAACATTGTAGACGCCACCAACCTGGAGCGAAACCTCTATCTCACCGTCCAGTTGCTGGAGCTGGAGCGGCCAATGGTTGTGGCCCTCAACTTCATGGACGAGGTGGACAAAAAGGGCGACAGGATAGACGCTAAGGTTCTGTCGGAAAAAATGGGCATACCCGTAGTGCCCATCACCGCCAGGAGCGGGGAGAATCTGGATGAGCTTATGGAGGTCGCCTGCCGACAGATGCGCACGGGCTTCACCGTGGAGCCCGACGAGCTGTACGATGAATATACCCAGGGTATACACCACAGGATAGACCAGCTTATCCATGACAGGGCCGGCGAGAAGGGCCTTCCCTCCCACTGGGCCTCAATAAAGCTCCTGGAAGGCGACAAAGTCGTGGAGCAGCACCTAGACCTTGACGCCGGGACCCTCCGCGCCGTGGAGGAAATAATCCGGGAGTATGAGGCCTCCAGCGAATTCGGCGACAGGGAGACCATGATAGCGCATCAGCGCTACTGCTTTATAGAATCCATTACCGCGGCGGCCCTCCGCCGGGGCAGGGGCGCGAACGCGCAGACTATCAGCGATAGGATAGACAGGATAGCCACCCACAAATATTTTGCGGTTCCCCTGTTTCTGGTCGCTATGTTCATAGTGTTTTCCATTACCTTCGGGCCTGTGGGCAGCTTCCTCTCAAACAGCATGGGCCTGATTATGGAAAACTACATAGGAGTGTGGGTGCAGCGGGCCCTGGAGGTTGCGGGCGCGGCCGACTGGCTTGTAAGCCTGTGCGTGGACGGCATAATCGCCGGGGTAGGCGGGGTCCTGTCCTTCCTGCCGCAGATTGCGCTTCTTTTCATCTTCCTTTCCTTTATGGAGGATTGCGGCTATATGGCCCGGGCGGCCTTTATAATGGACAGGCTGCTCAAGCGCCTCGGGCTGTCGGGAAAGGCCTTCATACCCATGCTGATGGGCTTCGGCTGCTCAGTGCCCGCAATTATGGGCTCCCGCACCATGGAGAACCAGAAGGACAAGCGCATGACCATAATGCTGGTGCCCTTTATGAGCTGCAGCGCCAAACTCCCGGTCTACGGCCTCATTTCCGCCGCCTTCTTGGGCAGGAGAGCGGGAATTGTGGTGTTTTCCCTGTACGTGCTGGGTGTACTCATGGCAATAGCCTCCGGCCTCATCTTCAGGAAGACCATTTTCAGGGGAGAAACGGCGGTTTTTGTCATGGAGCTGCCGCCTTACCGGCTGCCCACGCTGGGCAACACCCTGCAGCACGTCTGGGAAAGGGTACGGGATTTTCTTGCCAGGGCTGGAACCCTGATACTCCTCATGAGCATAGTGCTCTGGTTCCTCCAGAGCTTTGATGCAGGCTTCAACATGGTGGGGGACCCCTCCGACAGCATCCTGGGGTCTCTGGGCGGTTTTATTGCCCCCATATTCAAGCCTATGGGTTACGGGACCTGGCAGGCGGCGGTCGCCCTTCTGACAGGCCTGGTGGCCAAGGAGGCGGTGGTGGCTTCCCTGAGCATGTTCTACGGCTTTAACCTTACGGCTGACAGCGCCGTTATAGCCGCCGCCCTGAGCGGGACTTTCGCCTCGCCCCTTGCCGCTTTCGCCTTCCTGGTGTTTATCCTGCTGTACGTTCCCTGCGTGGCCGCCGTTTCCGCAGCCTACAGGGAGCTTGGCAGCCTGAAATGGACCGCCGCCCTGATAGGGTGGCAGGTTTTGGTGGCCTATACCGTCTCCCTTGTTGTCTATCAGTTGGGTAGCCTTATCGGCCTGGCGTAGACGGAGCGAAAAGGATTAAAAATAAAATATTAAGGGATACGAGTTTCGTATCCCTTAATTATTGGAAGCGGCCTTAGACCATGGGTTTCAGGTCGGGGCTGATGATGAGGGTTGCCTCAGTAGCGGCCTGAATCTCCTCGATGGTGAACTCGGGGTTGTACTCGGTGAGCACAAGGCCCTGGTCTGTAACCTTAATAACTCCCATTTCGGTGACTATTATGGTGATGCACTTAACGGCAGTGTATGGGAGCCTGCACTTTTTCAGGATTTTGGGATTGCCCTTGGCGGTATGCTCCATGGCGACAATG
>JBMNQG010000024.1:0-27926 GCA_050944015.1 Oscillospiraceae bacterium | reverse complement strand
CGAGCCCGGGGACACGCTGCTGTCCGTAACCGGCGCGCCATACGACACCCTTCGGGGCGTGATTGGAATATCGGGCGGCTACCCGGGCAGCCTGAAGCGTTACGGAGTAAACTACGCCCAGGTGGAGCTGGATCCGGACGGCGGGCCGGATTTTGAAGCGATTTCCTCCGCTGCCTCCGACCCCGGGGTGAAGGCTGTTTTTATTCAGCGCTCCCGGGGATATTCCCAAAGGCGGGCTCTTTTGATAGAGGAAATAGCCGAAATAATAAAACGAGTAAAAAGGGTGAACCCCTCGGCCACGGTAGTAGTCGACAACTGCTACGGCGAATTTGTTGAGGTGCTTGAGCCCACCCATGTGGGAGCGGACCTTATAGCCGGCTCACTTATTAAAAACCCGGGCGGGGGACTGGCCCCCACCGGCGGGTATGTGGCGGGCAGGGCCGAAATGGTGGAGAGGGCCGCCATGCGCCTGACCACGCCGGGGATTGGAGGCGAGTGCGGCTCAACCCTTGGAAATAACCGCCTTTTGTATCAGGGCTTTTTTATGGCCCCCCATACGGTGGCCCAGGCCCTCAAAACGGCGGTATTCTGCGCCGGGCTTATGGAGGAGCTGGGGTTTGAGACCTCGCCTGGGCCTTTTGAAAAGCGCTCGGATATCATCCAGATGATTGAGCTTAAAACCGCCGGGAACCTTAAAAAGTTCTGCCGCGGCATACAGATGGGGGCTCCTGTTGACTCCTTTGCCACGCCGGAACCCTGGCAGATGCCCGGCTACGACTGCCCGGTGATTATGGCCGCCGGCGCCTTTATACAGGGCTCTTCCATTGAGCTGTCCGCGGACGGGCCCATGCGGGAGCCTTATCTGGCCTTTCTGCAGGGCGGCTTGACCTATGAAACGGGAAAACTGGGTATAATGTTGGCGGCCAGTGAAATGTTGAACTAGCTGTCCGTCATACAATGGGCATAAGGGGGGATCCTTATGCCCAGAAGACCTCGTCGTCCCATTTATATAGGCCTCAATATGCCTCGCCTTACAAAAAGGCAACGGATAACGCTTCGCATTATCATAATTGTCGGCCTTTTTATTGCAATTACCACGCCTTTCAGTAATTATCTGAAAAGGCTGGCCAGTGATATGGCCCTTTCCGATGCCAGCGACCTGATTACTAAGGTCACAAATGAGACCATCAACAAAAAGATGTCGGAGGGCGCCTACGACTATAATTATTTTGTAAGCCTGGAAAAGAACAACGAAGGCAGTATCACCGCAATCACCACAAACATGTCAAGAATCAATATGCTGTCCTCTGAAATACTCAGAGACATTATCGATGCCACTGAAAGCGGTGAACTGCTGTTAAAGATACCCTTAGGCAACCTTTTGGGCTCCAACCTGCTGCTCGGCAGGGGGCCTAAGATTCCCATAAAGATAATAATGCTGTCCTCGTCCCATGCGGACTTCAGGAACGAGTTTACCAGCGCCGGAATAAACCATACAAAACACCAGATTATCCTTGAAGTGGTAGTTGACATTGACGTGTTCCTGCCCTGGGAAACCAAGACGACCCGGATAGTAAACGAAATACTGATTGCCGAGACTATTGTAGTGGGAGACATACCAGACACATATTTGAAAGTGGAGAAGTAAATATGGACGTTTATGAGGAAATACTGTGGCTGAGAAAAGAGATTGAAAAGCACAACAGGGCATATTACGTCTATGATTCGCCCATAATCAGCGATTTCGAGTATGATGCCCTTATGCGCCGTCTGATAGAGCTGGAGGAGGCAAATCCCCAATATATTACACCGGATTCTCCCACCCAAAGGGTAGGGGGAGAGGTTAAAAGCGGTTTTGACGTGGTGCACCATGAGGTTCCGCTGGAAAGCCTGTCCGATGTGTTCTCTTACGAGGAGCTACGGGCCTTTGGAGAGCGAATGGACAGCGCCCTCAGGGAAGGGCACAGCTACGTGGTGGAGCCTAAGATTGACGGCCTTTCCGTAGCCCTGGAGTATGTAAACGGGGTTTTCACCCGGGGCGCCACCCGGGGGGACGGCACCACAGGGGAGGATGTTACGGAGAATCTCCGCACCGTTCGCAGCCTCCCGCTGCGCCTGGAGAACGCGCCGGAGCGCATTGTTGTCCGGGGCGAGGTTTATATGTCCAAAAAAGTGTTTAATATGCTAAATGCCCAGCGCGAGATAAACGGCGAGCCACTTCTGGCCAATCCTAGGAATGCAGCGGCCGGTTCCATCCGCCAACTTGACCCGAAGGTTGCGGCGTCTCGCAAGCTTGATATTATTGTTTTTAATATCCAGACCTCCACAAATAAGTACGAAACCCACGCCGAGAGCCTGGAGGCCCTCAAGAGCATGGGATTTCCCGTAGTGCCTTATATGGAGTGCACTGATATCGAAGCCTGCTGGGAGCGTATACAGTGGTTGGGAGAGAACAGGGACTCCTTCCAGTACGAAATAGATGGAGCTGTTGTAAAAATCAACACCCTTGCTCAAAGGGAGCAGCTGGGGAGCACGGCCAAGGCCCCCCGGTGGGCGGTGGCGTATAAATACCCCCCGGAGCAAAAGGAAACCAGAGTGGTGGACATTATTGTTCAGGTGGGGCGCACGGGGGTTTTGACCCCGAAAGCTGTGGTGGAGCCTGTCCGCCTGGCGGGCACTACCGTCACCAACGCCACCCTCCACAATCAGGATTTTATTAACAAGCTGGATGTGCGCATAGGCGATACCGTCCTGGTACAGAAAGCGGGAGACATTATACCAGAGGTGCTGGAGGTGGTAATCTCCAAACGCCCGCCCAACACCCGGCCATTCAGAATTCCGGACCGCTGCCCGGAGTGCGGCTCCCCGGTGGAAAGGGACGAAGACGGAGCGGCCATGCGCTGCACGGGCCTTGAATGTCCGGCTCAGCTTCTGCGGAACGTGGTCCATTTTGCCTCCAAGGGCGCAATGGATATAGACGGTCTCGGCATAGCGGTGGCGGAATCCCTGATAAACGCCGGTCTTATAAACTCCCCCGCCGATATTTATTACCTCGAGCCCCAGTCCGTAGCGGCGCTGGAGAGGATGGGCCAGCGCTCGGCTGAAAATCTGATTCGAGCCATAGAAAACAGCAAGCAGCAGGGCCTGGCGCGGCTGCTATACGCCTTTGGAATCAGGCAGGTAGGTCAGAAAGCGGCCAAGGTTTTGGCGCGGCATTACCCCAATTTGGATGCTCTTATGGATGCCGGCCTTGAAGAATTGACGTCTATTCCGGACATTGGGCCGGTAACGGCAAAATTCCTACGTGACTGGTTTGACAACCCTCAGTCCAGGCACCAGATAGAACTGCTGAGAAAAGCCGGCGTCAGCTTCGATAGCAAGGAGCAGATCACCGACAACCGCTTTTTAGGTAAGACCTTTGTGCTTACCGGAACACTGTCCGAGTTTACCCGTGATGAGGCCACTACGATTATTGAAAGTTTCGGCGGCAAGACATCCAGCTCCGTGTCTAAAAAGACCAGCTATGTTCTGGCCGGGGAAAATCCCGGTTCTAAGCTCACAAAGGCTCAGGCCCTGGGGATTGAGATAATAAGCGAAGAGCAGTTTAAAGAGATGATACAGTAGCCCCTTCAGGCTAAGAATTAGGGGAAGGCGGAAGCCTTCCCCGTTGTTTTGTTCTCCTGATTTAAGTAGTGCCTTTTTCCGTTGTTGTTACCGCTCTTTGCCTGTCAAATGCCGGGTTAATTGCATAGATGTTCTTTTGATCCATACGCTCCGTAGCAAGCCTCAAGCCTTCACCGAATCTCTGGAAGTGCACGATTTCGCGTTCACGCAGGAAACGAATGACATCGTTTACATCGGGATCGTCTGACATCCGCAGTATGTTGTCGTAGGTTGTGCGAGCTTTCTGCTCGGCGGCCATGTCTTCAATGAGGTCCGTTATGACGTCGCCCTTAACGGCTATTGTGGCAGCCGTCCAGGGAGTGCCGGATGCAAATTGCGGGTAAACGCCGGCGGTGTGGTCCACAAAATAGGTTTCCAGTCCGGCTTTTTTAATGTCTTCGTCGCTCATTGACCTGGTTAATTGATGTACAATAGTGCCGACGATCTCGAGGTGGGCAAGTTCCTCAACTCCGATGTCCGTAAGCAGGCCCTTTAGTTCAGGGTATGGCATTGAAAAACGCTGACTCAAGTATCTAAGGGAAGCGGCAAGTTCGCCGTCTGGTCCACCGTATTGGGAAATAATAAATTTTGCCAAAGCGGGGTTGGGGTTTTTAATCCTCACTGGGTATTGCAGTTTTTTCTCATATATGAACATTTACTTGTCACCCATCCTTTCGGTGTAGTCCCATGGCCAGGGATTATTAAGCCATGTAAAGCTTTTGTCCCCCAGCATATCCGACTTGGTGAGAGGGCCATAAAGCTCCGTATATCTTTTCCTCCCCTCTTCCGCAAGTCGGAGAAAGCTCTGAAACAGGGCAAAAGCTTCGGCATCATCCTTATGGGTGTCAAGATAAAGCCCCAGCTCATGAACTACAAACTCCAGAGCCATAAGTTCGCCCAGAGGCGTGTCAGAATGAGGTACGGTGTTTACGATATTCTTCCACGGCAGATCCAGTCCGGGAAAAAGCGTTCCCCTTATCAGCGCTTCATCCGCCTCATATTGCGGCGTGCTGCCCTCTTGCATTGGTACGTATGAGAGAGCAAGAGGCGCGCAGGAGGGTAACTGACCGCTTTTATAATCGCAAGTTCTCTTTTTTTCCTCCATTGGTTTTCTCGACTTCCTCCTATGGTTTTCTGTGAAGGTATTAACCTTCACGCTCCATCATATGAAATCCCGCTTAAGGATGTTAACCGGAAATATCAACATATTTCATATAACTTTTTCAAAAATTTTGAGAATCAGGGAGCCATAATATCACGGATTGGATATTATGTTAACTCTTGTTTCTTTTTTGTAATAGGTTTGTATTGAAACACTCGGCGGTTGTGATATAATAACCACAAAGTGGTTATTATTTTAGTTTGTACATCCCAAATGAGATAAGCTTTAACGCGGTTTTTACATAAAAGATGAGAACAGATTTTGACGGGATAAGGTAGGTCAACATTGAAAAAGATCAGTATAGTTATTATAATTATTGCCTTGCTGCTGGCATCTTTTGCCACCATAGCAGCTTTAGCATATAATTACGAGGAACCTGTAGAATACGACGGTTATCTGGTAAAGCTTCGCCAGAGAGAGGGACCAAACGTGCGCGCCCTTGGACTGGGCAATATTTCCGAGGTCTACTCTCCGGAAGGGCTTTATTACGCCGACAGCATGGAAGACGTTATGGGTCTCATAAACAGCGGCGCTGTAGAGTACATAGAGCCTGACTACAAGGTAAAGCTGTTCGGAACCGTCGAAGATACATATTGCAACGATACGTTTTATTTCGACCAGTGGAACCTCCATGCCATAGATGTCCCCTCCGCCTGGGAAGAAGGCTTTGTCGCCGATAACGTAAAAGTGGCTGTTATCGATACCGGGATTAACGCCGAGCACGAGGAGTTTGAAAACCTGCACATAGCGGAAGGCATCAATGTTGTGGAGCGCAGCACAAATGTAAGGGACAACTATGGACACGGCAGTTTCGTCAGCGGCATTATTGCTGCAGCTAGGAACAACGGCAAAGGTATCGCGGGACTTACGGACAATGTGACCCTTATACCAATAAAATGTTTTGCCAGCAGCATTGAGACTAATGCCAGCTATGTAATCAGCGCCATATATGAGGCTGTGGATACATATGATTGCGACGTTATAAATCTCAGCCTTGGGCTCTCCACTGATATGAGGGCGTTCAGGGAAGCCGTCGATTATGCGGCAGAAAACGGCGTACTTATGATAGCCTCTGTGGGAAACGAGTCCACTGCAACCGTCATGTATCCCGCCGGATATGATAATGTTGTCGGTGTCGGCTCTGTAGGGAAGGACAGCAAAGTGAGCTTCTTTTCCCAGAGAAATAACTCCGTATTTGTAGTGGCGCCCGGCGAGCATCTTTACAGCATAGGATGGGAAGGACCCGACGTATACAAGAAAGAAGGGCAGGGCACCTCATTTTCAACGGCCCATGTGACGGCAATGGCCGCCGTGGCAAAGTACTACCGCCCGGATATGACTATAGATGAATTCAAAGAGCTGCTAAAGGCAACCTCCATAGATTTGGGCCCTGAAGGTTACGACAAAAGCTATGGATACGGCCTTATTAATACAGCCGAATTTATGAGGCATCTCAACAGAGAATATAAGTATTCCTTTAAAGATGTGGAGGGCACCTGGGCGGAGGAGAGCATCTACTTTTGTGTTGACAGGGGCCTGTTTACGGGGGTCAGCCCCACCGCCTTTGAGCCTGACACTCCCATGAACAGGGCCATGTTCATCACCGTTTTGGGCCGGCTCAGCGGCGACGATGTCGCCGGCTACGCTTCCAGCTTTAATGATGTGAGCCCTGGCGATTGGTATTACGAATATGTGGGCTGGGGAATTGAAAAGGGCATAACAATGGGAAAAGGATCCGGACTGTTTGCCCCCTACCAGAATGTTACCAGGGAGCAGATGGCCGTGTTTCTGTACAGGTACGCAGAGGTTTATGGCCTTCTGGACAGCGAAGAAAACAGCTTGCCCATGGGCTATGAGGACGCGGAGGATATATCCGATTGGGCGAGGGAAGCCATGAGCTGGGCGGTAAGGTCCGGACTGATAAACGGCAGAACGGACACCGAGCTGGTCCCGTACGGAACGGCCACCAGGGCAGAGGTTGCCACTATTCTAATGCGCTTTATAATGAATTTCTATGAACTAAAAGAAGGAACCGGTTTAAACTGAACCGGTTCCTTTTTAACTTATTTGGCAAGCACTTTTTTCAGTCTGGCGTAGCGGGGGAGGGAACACTCCGTAATCCTCTCCGGCTCGCCCTGTATCAGAGGCAGTACATAGTTGATAAAATCGTTCGTAACGTTGTTTCCGGACTCGTTAATCCATTCCCTGGGCACCTTTTTCTCAAGGTTGGCCACGTCTTCAAGGGGCACAAGTTTTGTTTTGCACAGGTATTTTCCCTCGGAAGTATCACGCTGGAAAGCAACCATTTTTCCGGTTTCTCCGTTGATTGCGCTCTCTACGGCCACTTTACCTGCAAGGAAAGCCTCCTCCAGGTCGGTCTTGGAGGCAATGTGAGCAGCGCTGCGCTGCAGAAGGCTTAACTCGATGCCCCGGACTTTCGCGCCGGTTATTCTTTTCACCTTATCCGCCAGCAGTGCCGCAAGCCCACCAAGCTGGGCATGGCCGAAGCCGTCGGTGGCTGAAGGTTTGGCCTCGGACACAAAACTGCCGTCGGCGTAATGGATTCCTTCGGAAACGGCAACAAAAACGCTTTTCTTTTCGTTATAAACGCGGCGGATATCCTCAATAAACCTGTCCATATCAAAGACTACTTCTGGCAGGTAAACAAGGTCCGGGCCTGAACCAAATTTAGTTGCAAGGGCAGCGCTTCCCGCCAGCCAGCCTGCATGGCGGCCCATTATTTCTACTATGGTTACCTGACCTGTATCGTAAACCCTGGCATCCTTGGAAACTTCCATGCAGGTTGTCGCTATATATTTGGCTGCGCTGCCGAAGCCTGGGCAGTGGTCGGTGCCGAACAGGTCGTTGTCAATGGTTTTGGGAACGCCAATGACGCGGCACTCGTACCCGACCTTTTTCATATAACGGCTTATCTTGCTGCAGGTGTCCATGGAGTCGTTTCCGCCGTTGTAGAAGAAATACCGCACGTCATACTTTTTGAAGATTTCCAGAATACGCTTATAATCTGTGTCGTCTTCGTCGGGGTCGGCCATTTTATATCGGCAGGAGCCCAGTTCCGAGGAGGGAGTGTTCATGAGAAGGCTCAGCTCGTAAGGGTCTTCCTGGCTCATATCATATAGCCTGTCGCTTAAGACTCCCTTAATGCCGTGGGCGGCCCCCAGCACCCTTGTTATTTCCGGAGATTCCAGCGCCGTCTTGATAACCCCGTATGCACTGGCGTTAATCACAGCGGTTGGACCGCCGGACTGGCCAAAAATACATGAACCTACTAATTTTTTTTCCATTAAATTACCTCCTGTATAGGATTTTATGCTATAATTACTCCGTAATGGGCATTATATTTTATGTTGGAAGATTTGAGGGAAACCTTCGGATATTATAACAGAAATTATAATAAATGTCATATTATAGCTTTTCTTTTGCGGAAAAATGTGTTAAACTGGCACTTGTTACAGACATTTGCAATATATATGATGTAACATACTAATATAAAAGGAGTTGATTGTCAATGCCTATTGTAACGCCCTTTGAAATGCTGAAGAAAGCATATGAGGGTAAGTATGCCATTGGTGCCTTCAATGTAAATAATATGGAGATAATCCAGGGGATTACCGAGGCGGCTGCAGAGGTCAGGGCGCCGCTTATTCTGCAGGTTTCTGCGGGCGCCAGGAAGTATGCCAAGCATGTCTACCTTATGAAGCTCATTGAAGCGGCCGTGGAGGACACCGACCTGCCCATATGCATCCACCTGGATCACGGAGAAAGCTTTGATATCTGCAAGTCATGTATCGACGGCGGCTTTACCTCGGTTATGATAGACGGTTCAAAGCTCAGCTTTGAGGACAATATTAAGCTTACCCGCCAGGTAGTGGAATATGCCCACGACAGGGGAGTGGCGGTAGAGGGAGAGCTGGGCCGGCTGGCCGGCATTGAGGACGATGTCAACGTTTCCCCCGAGGAGTCATCCTACACCCGCCCCGAAGAGGTTCAGGAATTTGTAGAGAAGACAGGCGTGGACTCCCTCGCAATAGCCATTGGTACAAGTCACGGGGCTTATAAGTTCAAGCCCGGTCAAAAGCCACAGCTCAGGTTCGATATTCTGGAAAAGGTCGAAAAGCTCCTGCCCGGATTCCCCATAGTGCTACACGGAGCCTCGTCGGTCATACCGGAATATGTAAACACTATAAACGAGTACGGCGGCAAGATGCCCGACGCCATTGGAATTCCCGAGGAAATGCTCCGCAAGGCTGCCTCCATGGCGGTATGCAAAATAAACATAGATTCCGATTTGCGCCTGGCAATGACCGCCGGTATCCGTAAATATCTGGCCGAACACCCTGACCATTTCGACCCCAGGCAGTATCTGAAGGTGGGGCGCGACAATATTCGGGAACTGGTAAAGCACAAGATAATAAACGTGCTTGGCTGTGCCAATAAAGTATAGATTTTTAAACGGGCTATGGACAGATTTTTCAGTTCATAGCCCGTTTTTTATTGACAATATTTATAACGCGACATATAATAATGTCAGGTATAAATAATTGAACAGATGTTCAAATGTATTATTCAATTTATCAGAGGAACAAAAAAGGGGGGGATATGTACCTTGGACAAGGAGTACAAAATGAGGCTTGAGCATGTTCGCCGTGCCATGCCCGGCCAGGAATTGATATATGACGTGGCGGAGCTTTTCAAGGCATGCGGCGATTCCACCCGGGTGGGTATATTGTGTGTGCTTATAGGCTCGGAGTTCCGGGTTTCAGATATAGCTGACCTGGTGGGGATGAGCACTTCGGCTATATCCCATCAGCTGCGTATTTTAAAGCACATGCGCATTGTCAAGAGCCGCCGCGAGGGGAAGTATGTATTCTACAGTCTTGCAGACCGGCATATAGAGGACATATTCCGTACAGCATTTGATCACGTTGTGGGGGAATACTGTGATGAGTAGTTTAAAACTAGACAGGCTGAAAGGCAATCTACATACCGCCAAGTGCGCCAGCTGCTCCATCAATGAAAGCGAAGGTGAGGATAACGCCCAACCTGTAGAGAGAAGTGCGGCAAATTTCCACGGCTTTGATATGTTGCTGGTGGCACGGCTAGCTGTTGCGGCAATCATATTTGTTTTAGGGCTGGTTCTGAAGCTTTCCGACACATATGTCATGCTTTTCATGGCGGTGTCCGCCCTGGTTGCGGGATTTGACGTGCTTGTAGGCGCAATAATAAACCTTTTCAATAAACGAGTATTTGACGAGACGCTGCTTATGACGGTTGCGGCATTGGCTGCATTTATAATCGGCGAAAGCCACGAGGGAGCCGCGGTAATAATCCTGTTCCAAATCGGCGAGCTGTTTCAGGACTATGCCATAGGCCGCACGAAGCGCTCCGTGGAGGAGCTTATGGACCTGCGCCCAGATTCGGCAACTGTATTTGCGGACGGTGAGGAGCGCAGCGTCCCGGCGGAGGACGTGGAAGTTGGAGCGATTATTGTAGTCCGCCCCGGGGAGAGGGTGCCTCTGGACTGCAACGTTATTGAGGGCAGCAGCGTCCTGGACATGTCGGCCCTCACCGGGGAGAGCATGCCGAGGCCGGTGGAGCCCGGTGACGCGCTGCTTTCAGGCTCCGTCAATCTCAGCGCGCCCCTGAAGGCCCAGGTCACCGCCGCTGCTTCCGAATCCACGGCGGCAAGAATTCTCAAGCTGGTTCAGGCCGAGTCTGCAAAAAAGGGCAGGACGGAAAAATTCATTACAAGGTTTGCAAAAGTTTATACCCCTGTGGTGATTGCCATAGCAATAGTCCTGGCCCTTGCAATGTGGCTCGTATTTAAGCGCCCAATAATCGAGAGCATCAACCGGGCCCTGGTGTTTCTGGTTATTTCATGCCCCTGCGCGCTGGTAATTTCCGTGCCCCTCACGTACTTTGCAGGCATAGGCGGTGCGTCCAAGCTAGGCATACTTTTCAAAAGTTCCGCCGCTGTGGATGCGGTGTCAAAGACCAGGGTTGTGGTGTTTGACAAGACGGGAACTCTTACGACCGGCAGCTTTAAGGTGAGCTCGGGCAAGCCGGAAAAGATGGATTCGGAAATGATGTTAAAAATAGCCGCGCATGCCGAGGCCTATTCCAACCACCCCATAGCAAAATCCATTGTATCCGCCTATGGGGGGCCCATATCCTACGATCTGATTGACGGTCATACCGAGTATTCCGGCAAGGGGATAGTGGCCTACATAAAAAAAATCAAAATCGCCATCGGAACCTTGGATTTTCTCAGAGAACAGGGTACGGAAGTCCCCGACGAGAAGGCGGACGACCTGACGGTGTACATGTCCATTGGTGATATATATGCCGGCAGGATTACCCTTAGCGACGCTGTTAAGGAAGATTCCGCGGCGGCCATTAAAGACTTGGCGGATGCCGGGGTGGAGCATGTATCAATGCTCACCGGCGACAGTGCCGAGATTGGCAGCAAACTTGCAAAGGCTGTGGGCATAAAAGAATACTTTGCCGAATGCCTGCCTGAGGATAAGGTCACCAGAGTTAGGGAGCTGAAGAACCGCACCGGAGGAAAGGGGACTCTGGTTTTCGTGGGGGACGGCATTAACGACGCTCCGGTTTTAACGGCGGCGGATGTAGGAATTGCCATGGGAGGCTTGGGTTCCGACGCCGCTGTGGAGGCTGCCGAAGTGGTCATAATGGACGACAGCCCCAGAAAGGTGGCGGCTGCAATACACGTCTCCAGAAACACAATCAGAATTGTCTATCAGAATGTCATTTTAGCTCTGGGAGTCAAGCTAATAATCATGGCCTTGGGCGTTGCGGGCATATCCACCCTCTGGTTTGCCGTTGTCGCCGATGTTGGCGTAGCCCTGGGGACTGTTCTCAATTCCATTAGAGCCTTTTACATAAGGCATACGAAAGTAAAATAAAAAAGTAAAATAAACCAGTATAATAAAGCGGACTGAAAACACAGTCCGCTTTGCCTTTATCTTTATCTGCCCAGCAAAAAGATGCTGTTGTCCGTACAGTAGTTCACTACGCTGTAGCAGACCAAAATGTTGTCAATATCGTGGCTTTTGATGTAGTCGGCCAGGCTGGTCTTATAATACCTAAGGTCAACAATATGCAGCTGGGAGAAGTTCTCCAAAAGGAAAGGAGTCAGGCTGTCCATGTACGAATCCCTTATTATCAGCAGGGAAGGGGCATCCTCGTTATCTGTGGTGATTTGAAGAAGGGGGGTATTGTCGCCCAGGAAAAAGGAGTACTTGTCCTTTTTCTCCAGGAAGCTCTCGTCATAAAGGGTGCCGGCCACCGGAGCTCCGCTGGGATAGTTTGTGACTTTGACGCCGTCTTCTTCCACAAAGATGTCAATACTGTCCGGTGATATCCAGGTGAAGCCTGAGGATGAATAAACAGTGCCGTAAAAGGAATCCGATACTCTTCTGGGAGTATAGGAGGAGAGGGGGGAGGACTCAAATCCCATGGCTTTTGCAAGCTGCGTATAGCCGTAATAGGCCCCCAGGGTTGTCCAGTGGTGGTCCGTCCGGTAGTAGATATACTCGTCGGCGTGAGCCTTCAGGGCGCTGTACATGTCCACAGTGTTAACGGAGGTGTTCTTATACGCGTACTCTATAATCTCAAGCTGGCTGTCGTTGGGAGCGTCGGGCGGCAGCTTATAGGACCATATCTCCGCCGCACCGGGTATCAGCGAAAAGTATACCGGCACATCGACATTTTCCAACAAAGATTCCAGCGCAGCCAGATTGGCGTCAATCTGTTCAAAGTCCGGAGCCTCAAAGCCCTCGATAAGGGTCTCCTTTTCGCACAGGTATACGCCGTTGTTTTCCTTTTTTCCGGCGGTAAGCTCCGAAAAGGCTTTCAGGGTAATCCAGCTGTCCCTGAATGCAAACTGGTCGGTAGTATAGGTCTCAAAATTTTTGGTAAAATCCCCGGAGAACAGGGAGGAGAAGGTGAATTTCGGGCTTTGGGCAAGTTTTCGGTTCTCCTGTTCGGAAAAGTCCTTATCGGGCAGTATTATGTTCAGGAAGAAAAACAGGAAGATAAAGGCCAGAAATATAATGTTCTGCACCCAATTTGCGCGTTTGCTCATAGGCTTTCTCCTAAAATCTGAAGTACAGGAAGGGATTGTAAGTGGCGTCCACAAGATAAGCTGTGGAAATAACCAGCACCAGCGCCACCAACGCCGGCGACAGAACGCCCTTAACTTTATCGGGAATTTTTTCGTAAAGCTTTGGGCCAATGGGAGTGCTGGCGACTGCTCCGACAATTAGAAGCAGCAGGAAACTGGACAGGTAATACATGTCGGTTCCGGATATTAAACCGCCGCCAAGACCGAACATGGCTTTATAATAAGAAAGTACATGGGACAAATTGCCCAGATCAAAAAGCACCCAGCCGCAGACGGCGACAAACAGGGCGTAAATGTGGCCGATAAAACCCGGTATTTTCTCCAGCCATCTGAGGAGAAATATCTTTTCTATGATAAGGAAAAAGGCGTAATAGAGCCCCCACAGGAGAAAGGTCCAGTTAGCGCCGTGCCATATACCGGTAAGCGCCCAGACCACCAGCAAATTGAAGATTTGCCGTTTCAATCCCCTGCGGCTGCCACCCAGGGGAATATACACATAGTCCCTGAACCAGCCGCTTAGGCTCATATGCCAGCGGCGCCAAAACTCAGTAACGCTTTTTGAAATATAGGGGTAGTTGAAGTTCTCAAGAAACTTAAAGCCAAGCATGCACCCAAGGCCTATGGCCATATCAGAGTAGCCGGAAAAGTCGAAGTATATTTGAAGGGAGAAGGCGATTATTCCCAGCCACGAGCCTGCAACGGTAAGCTGGGAAACCGGCGTTCCCGCGTAAACATCCCATAGCTGGCCGATATTGTTGGCAATAAGCGTTTTCTTGGCCAGCCCGATAACAAAGCGCCGGACGCCGTAGGCAAACTGCTCCGCGCTGTTTGTCCTGTTCTCCAGCTGTTCCGCCACATCCCTGTACCGCACAATGGGTCCCGCGATAAGCTGCGGAAAAAGGGCCAGATACGTTCCGTATGCTATATAATTCTTCTGAGCGCTTGTGTCGCCCCTGTAGACGTCAATGACATAGGACATGTTCTGGAAGGTGTAGAAGGATATGCCTATGGGGAGCCCAAGACCCAGGGGACGGATGTTTATACCGGGGATAAGGCTTACTGTCTCGGCCAAAAGGTCAAAGTATTTGAAGAACACCAGCAGAAGTATATTGATTGCAGTATTGGCTATTAAAAAGAGGCGGGCCATTTTGTCCTGAGCCCTGTATTTGTCTATCATCCGGCCGTTGAAATAGTTGAGACTTATGGAAAATATCATAAGAAGCACGTATACCGGCTCGCCCCAGCCGTAGAACACAATATTGACCGCGAAAAGCCACAAATTGCGCCATTTGCGGGGCAGAATAAAATATACTGCCAGCACCACGGGCAGGAATATGAAAATAAACAGTATACTGGAAAAGACCATGAAGATGTTCTCCCAATTATTTATTTTTCAAACAGGTACCAAAACATTCTACATTATTGAAAGGTTATTATCAATATAAAAACCTGGTTATTTGTTCTTTTTTGGCGAGAATTTGCCAAGAGGGTTTGCGGCGGCGGCTATCCGCAGCTCGGAACTGTCCACATGGGTGTAAATCTGCGTTGTGTTGAGATGGTCGTGCCCCAATACTTCCTGCAGCGTCCTGACGTCAACCCCGTTTTTCAGCATGAGGGTGGCGGCGGTGTGCCGCAGCTTGTGGGCGGAGTATTTGCTGCTGTCAAGCCCCGCCTTTAAGAGGGTCTTTTTGACCATTTTATGTACTGACTCCCGGCTGATGCGGGTTCTGCGGTTTGACAGGAACAGGGCGTTTTTGTCCACGGCCGCCATGCCTTTGCGCACGTTAAGGTAATTGTTAATGGCCTCAACACAGGCGTCGTTCAGGTATACGATTCGTTCCTTGCTGCCTTTGCCGACTATACGTATATGGTCTTCGTGGATGTCGGAGATATTTAGGCCCACAATTTCGGAAATGCGCAGCCCGCAGTTGAGAAAAAGGCAGATGATGCAGTAGTCCCGCTCGCTGTTTTTCCCGTCCACCGCGCTGAGAAGGCGCCGGCTTTCTTCCAGGCTGAGGTAGCGGGGGAGGGACCGGGGCACCTTGGGGGAGTCCAGATCCTGCACCGGATTTGTGTCTATAAGTTTCGCCTTTACGGTGAGATATTTATAAAAACTGCGGATGGAGGCGATTTTCCTGGCCCTGGTGGTAGCGGACAGGCCACGGGACATGCCGCGGATCCGGTTCGGATTTTCGCGGTCACGGGAAAGGTAAGCCAAAAAAGCGTATACCTCGGCGATGGTGACTGAGGCCACGAAATCCAAATCCACGTCCGATATGGGTATGTCGTCAAAGGTGGTCTTTGGGGGAACAAGTCCCCGGTGAATTTTCAAGTACCTGAAAAACAAGCGCAGGTCAAGAAAATACTCGTCAACCGTAGCGCTGGAGTGACCTTTTATGGTCTCATGATAAACCAAAAAGTCCCTAAGAATCTGGGGTGACTCGCTGAGATAATCCATAAACGCCCGCCTCCGTTCAATCCTTGTTTTGTGGGAGATTACCTTAATTTTATCAGGGAAGGGGTTTTGGTGTCCATAGGCATATTAACCAATAATTACACAAAATAAAAATTTTGTGTAATTTGGGGCGGGGGTATTCACAAATAAAGGATAAAATGTGGTCAGAAAACAGATGTATTGTTAATTACCCTTCACACAGCGGGATTGCGGAGCCTATATCAAATATGGGTTCGTCAGTCAGGAAAACCGGTTTTATATTTCTGCAGCCAAGGAAATTTAAAATCTTTTCCTCATCCGGGTGTTCGTCAATCCTGCCTGTAAAAGCCAAGCTGTCTGCCGCTGTCTTAAACGCGGCCCCTCCGATGAAACCGGCATCAAATCCTGGCAGCCTGATTTGCCCCGCTTTAATGAGCAGCACGTTTATGCCGGCTGCTCCGGCTTTGCGGGCTATATCTTTATCTGATGTGATAATTGACTTGGAATCCACCACGCAGATTGAGCATTTCGTGTAGCCCTGCCTGACGTTGATTATCTTTAAGTCCGGCCTTAGGCTTGAAACCAGCCCGTCGGCATGTTTTGCATTTTCAATTAAATAATTGCCCAAAATACACACGTTTAACCTTGCGTCAGCCGGATATCGGCGTCCCTGTTCCTCCCGGCTGACGATAAGCTCTGCTCCCCTATTAGTTAAAATATTAACAAATTGCTTATCCCCTATTATCTCTTTTGATACCAACAGCTTGTTGCCGCCAAGATGCACAAGGCTTAAATCCACATGGCCGGAAACTCTGGGGCCCACCGCAGCGTTATCCGGCATCCATAACGCAGAAATACCCAGTTTCTCCAAGGGGCGGGCCAATTCTTTCCTATATCTCTCCCCTGCTATGAGCAGCTTGACCTTCTGCTCCGGGAGATGTGGCGTTTCGATAAACTTAAGCATAATCGACTTCCCATTTCGGCAAACTATCTGATACAAAAACAGCGGAGGGTGGCAAAATGAGTTTTATTGCGTGTCTGGGTAACTGCAAATATCAGCGCGACGGCTATTGCAGCCTTGAACGCATTTCGGACTGGAAGGGGCCGGTCCAGGGCTCGGACTGCATATATTACGTGCCCGCGGATACGCCTTGGGAGGCTGACGGCTCAGCCGAGAACGGCGGAGATAGCATCTCTGATATTTCGAACTGATATCAGTTCCAGACCTGCCGGCCTTATTATATCGCCACGGACCCTCAGCGGCAGCACACAGCGCTTGAAGCCCAGGCGGGATGTTTCAGCCAGGCGCTGATTAATGGCCGTTACGGCGCGAATCTCGCCTGTCAGGCCCACTTCTCCGATTGCCGCCACGTCGCTGCCGATAGGCTTGTCCCTGAAGCTTGAGGCAATTGCCAGGATTGTCGCCAGGTCGGCGGCGGGCTCATCCAGCTGCAGGCCGCCTATAACGTTTATGTAGGCGTCGCAGCCGGAGACGGCCATGCCGCCCCTTTTTTCCAAGACCGCCAGGAGCAGCATTGCCCTGTTGTAATCGATGCCGTTGGAATTGCGGCGGGCTACGTTGTAGCCGGACGGTGTCACCAGGGCCTGAATTTCCGCAAGAATTGGGCGGGTTCCCTCCATGACGCAGGTAACGCAGGTGCCGGGGGCGTTTTCGGGCCTGCCTGCAAGGAGCATCTCGGAGGGGTTTGCAACTTCGACAAGTCCGTTGTCCGCCATTTCAAAGACGCCGATTTCGTTGGTGGAGCCGAAGCGGTTTTTGGCGGCCCGGAGGATGCGGTAGGCCATATTGCGGTCTCCTTCAAAATAAAGGACGCAGTCCACCATGTGCTCCAGCACTTTGGGGCCTGCGATAGCGCCCTCCTTATTCACATGACCCACCACAAAGGCGGTAAAACCCAGCTCCTTGGCAAGCTGCATAATTGCCATGGTGCATTCCTTAACCTGGCTGACGCTGCCGGGGGCGGATTCCAGCTCGCCGTTGTAAAGGGTTTGTATGGAGTCGATAATCAGCACTGTGGGGAGCAGTTCCACCACGGCCTCTACAGTGGAGTTTAGGTCCGTTTCGGCAAGTACATAAAGGCCGTCGCCCTCTACGCCCAGCCGCTGAGCCCGCAGTTTAAGCTGACGCTGGCTCTCCTCGCCTGTAACGTAGAGTATTTTTTCATCTTTCATCAGGTTACATATCTGAAGCAGCAGAGTGGATTTGCCTATCCCTGGTTCACCGCCCACAAGGACCAAGGAGCCCCGCACCGCGCCGCCGCCCAAAACCCGGTCCAATTCTCCGATACCTGTGGAAAAGCGGATTTCCTCCTGGGAATCCAGCTCCTTAAGCTGCTTTGGCAAGCTTCGGCTCCGGGCGCCGGACTTGCCGCGGGTCGATTTGTCGGACTTCGATTCCAAGGGGGACTCCACCAGGGTGTTCCACTGGCCGCAGGCGGGGCACCTGCCTGCCCATTTGGGCGTCTCGTTTCCGCATTCCGTGCAGTAAAAAACCGTTTTGGCCTTCATTTGTGATTATCCTCCTGTCAGGACGCCTCTTCCATATACTGCAGATACGAGCAAATCAGTACAGAGGCCAGCTTTATGCGGTATTCGTCCGTGGCGAGAAGCTCCGCCTCCGCCGGATTGGAGAGAAAACCGCATTCAACAAGGATGCCGGTGCAGTTGATGTTGTTGAAAAGGTAAATTGAGTCGTAAACGGGAATTGCTACCCGGCGGTTCTCGGGATACAGGGCGGCAATCAGATTTGCGTGTGTCAGCTCGCCAAATTCCCTGCTTCCTTCCGTTTTTGCATACATGACCTGGGAGCCCCGGGGAATCGGGTTGGGAAATTTGTTTTGGTGTATGCTTATCAAAACGGCGTTAGGCGTGGAGTTTATAAGCTCAAGCCGCCTGTGCTGGTCGTAGGTTTTGCGGGCGTGGGTGGTTTTGGCGCTTTCGGGGTAGTCAATCTCCTCGCTGGTGCGGGTCATAAGGGTTTCAACGCCCATGAGCCCAGCCAGGGCTTCCAGGCGCAGGGCGATATCAAGATTGACGGTGCTCTCAAGCAGGCCGGATTTGGACTGGGCGCCCCCGTCCTCCCCGCCGTGGCCGGCGTCTATAATCAGCACCGGGGTACCGGAATGGGAACCGCCGGTAGTTTTCAGCATGGCTTCAGACGCCGGACCGGTAAATATCAGAATAAGTATCGCGATGACGACAATTATCAGTACAGCAGGAACAAACATTTTTTTTAAATTTATGGTTATAAACATGTTCGCCACTCCCCTCTCCTAATATGGATATGAGGGAATGGCCAAACTATGAACCATTTTTTCCGCTTATTTTCTCTTATTCTCGCCGCTTTTGTCCTGCTTGTAAACTAACCGGTCGGATATCCGCCTGCCCTTGTAGCCCAGGAAATACCCGGGCAAAACCGAAATAAAGGGAAGCAGGGCGGGCAGCAGGTAAATCCCTCTGAAACTATCCGACAAAAGCTGGATTTCATAAGCCATATTCATGAAAAACAGGCGTACAAACCTGTTGAGGTAGTCATGGGACACGTTTGAAATAATCAGAACGGAGCAAAAAATGCCCGGCAGCTGCGAAAAAAGAACAGCCTTTGCGGGTTTCAGCCTGTCCCACTTAATGTGGCCGTAAAGGACCAGATTGTGGTCCCTCTCCCCTGCCCTCCAGGCGTCCAGGTAGGTCAGCAGCAGATAGGCTATGGGCGTTACTACGCTGGCCACAAAAAGCGCCGTATTGTCCCCAAAAATGGGGACCAATATGAGCAGAATGAACAGATATATGACAACTGTGAAAACATGGACAGTCCAAATTCGCAAAACCAGGGCAAATATGGGACTTTTCAGCCTATTTTCACTGTTTTTCAAGATAATTACCTCAATAAAAATTAATTATTAATTGCCAAACATTAAAAGCATTATAATTTTTTTCCCGATATATGTCAATGTCGGGGACGGGCTGAAAGAAAACTTCCCTATCCCATAATTATCGGGATGGGGAAGCATTTTTGCATGTTTATATGCAAATTAAACTTTCAGCTGGGCGGTATCTGATTTCAGCAGGTCCTTGTGCTTTTCCAGTACGGGGGCTACACAATCCCGTAGAAACTCGGTTACCTGCTCGGGAGCGCGGCCAATATAGGCGGAGGGGTCCAGGTTTTTCCGTATTTCCTCCTCCGTCAGGCCGAACATGGGGTCTGACGCAATGCGCGAAACAAGGTCGTTGGGCAGCCCCTGCTCCTTTACAACGGCTCCTGCGGCCATGGAATGGACCCTTATCCGCTCGTGGAGCTCCTGCCTGTTGCCGCCGCGCTTCACGGCGTCCATCATGATGTTTTCCGTGGCCATAAAGGGCAGTTCTTCGTCAATGTGCCTGGCTATCACTTTTTCGTAGACGCGGATGCCCGAAACCACGTTGAGGCAGATGTTCAATATGGCGTCGGTGGCAAGGAAAGCCTCCGGAATGGAGATTCGCCTGTTGGCGGAGTCGTCCAGGGTCCGCTCAAACCACTGGCTGTAGGCGGTCATGGCCGGGTTCTGGGCGTTTATGACCACGTATCTCGCCAGGGCGCATATGCGCTCGCAGCGCATGGGATTCCGCTTGTAAGGCATAGCCGAGGAGCCTATCTGATTCTCCTCAAAGGGCTCCTCCAGCTCCTTCAAGTGTGCCAGCAGGCGCATGTCGGTTGCAAATTTTCCCGCGCTTTGGGCTATGCCGGAGAGTGCCGACAGAACAAAGGCGTCCATCTTCCGGGGATAGGTCTGCCCGGTGACGGGGTACACCCCCTCAAAACCCATTTCGGCGGCTATCATCTCCTCCATGCGCTTTACCTTTTCGTGGTCGCCGTTAAACAGCTCCAGGAAGCTGGCCTGAGTCCCCGTCGTGCCTTTGGAACCCAGCAGGCGGAGCCGGGATATGCGGTACTCGACCTCCTCCAGGTCCATAAGGAAATCCTGTATCCATAGGGCAGCCCTCTTTCCCACAGTCGTAAGCTGAGCGGGCTGGAAATGGGTAAAGGCCAGAGTCGGCAGGGACCTGTATTTGTCCGCAAATTTCGCCAGGCGGTCAATTACATTTACAAGTCCCGCCCGGATAATCTCAAGCCCCTGGCGCATGAGGATTATATCGGTGTTGTCGCCCACATAGCAGCTTGTGGCGCCAAGATGAATTATGGGCATGGCCTTGGGGCAGGCCTTGCCGTAGGCGTGGACATGGGCCATCACGTCATGGCGCAGCTTTTTTTCCATCTCGGCGGCGTACTCGTAATCTATATCGTAAATGCGCGCCTCCATCTCCGCAATCTGCTCGCCGGTGATTGGAAGCCCCAGTTCCTTTTCCGCCCTGGCCAGCGCAACCCAAAGCTTGCGCCAGGTGGAAAACTTGTTGTCGGGCGAAAACACATAAAGCATTTCCCGGCTGGCGTAGCGGGAAGCCAGAGGGCTTTCGTAAGAGTCCTTCAATTAATTACTCCCCCCTGAGGAATTTTTCCAGCCTGTCCAGGCCTTCTCGTATGTTTTCCATGGAAGTGGCGTAGGTCCAGCGCACAAAGCCCGGAGCGCCGAAGCCGGAGCAGGGCACCACGGCCACAAGGCTTTTTTCAAGGAAGGCCACGGCAAAGTCGTCGTCATTGTTTATAACCCTGCCGCCCAGGGTTCTGCCAATGAGTTTTCCGATATTCATCATCACGTAAAAGGCGCCGTCGGGCGTGATGCAGCTGACATCCGGTATGCTGTTGATGCGCTTGACGATATAGTTGCGCCTGACCTCGAAGGTTTTGCGCATGGCCTCAATGCCGGCCTGGGGTCCTGTAAGGGCCTCCACAGCCGCCCACTGGTTCATCGTGCCGGGGGCGCCGGTGGAGTGGCTAAGGTAGTTGGCCATTACCGTTGAAATCTCCCTGTTTGCGGCGGCATAGCCAATGCGCCAGCCGGTCATGGCGTAGGATTTTGATACACCGTTTATGAGCACGGTGCGCTCCTTGATATCCTCACCGAGAGCCGCAAAGCTCACAAATTCCTTGTTGTCATATACAAGGCCGTAATATATCTCATCGGAAATAACGTAGAGGTCGTGTTTAAGGCATACTTCCGCCAGGGCCTTCAGTTCCTTCCGCGAATAAAGCATGCCCGTGGGGTTGGAGGGGTTGTTCAGTATAAAGACCTTGGTTTTATCCGTAACGGCAGCTTCGAGCTGCTGGGGGGTTATTTTGAAATCCTGCTCTTCCCCTGCCGAGACAATGACGGGAACGCCCCCTGCCATTCGTATCAACTCGTAATAGCTGACCCAGTAGGGTGCTGGGAGAATTACCTCATCCCCCGTCTCTACAAGGGTCATCAGGGCAACAAAAATGCTGTGCTTGGCGCCGCTTGCCACCGTAATCTGAGTATAGTCGTAATCCAGACCGCAGTCGGCCTTCAGCCTGGCGGCCGCCGCCTCTCGCAGAGGAATGATGCCCGCGGCAGGCGTATATTTCGTAAGCCCCTTGTTAAGAGCGTTAATGCAGGCTTCCTTAATGTTGTCAGGCGTGTCAAAATCCGGTTCGCCGGCTCCAAAACCTACCACGTCCAGGCCGTCCGCTTTCATCTGTTTGGCCAGGGCATCAACTGCAAGTGTGGTCGATGCTCTCACAGATTGGGCAACAGTCGATAGTTTTTTCAAATGCAGCACCTCTTTTTGCATGTTTGATTTAATTATATTCTTAAATTATGGAAAAGGCAATACAATTTTCCCTTATAGAGGCTTAATTTGAATTTTTCATAAAACAAAACTGCAAAATTGTAGGGATATTTGGTACAATTTTCGGGGATGTCGCAGAAAAGCATAAAGGAAGGCCTTGCCTTCCTTTATTATGGCGGTTTTAGCCTGTTTTTTTCCTTTCTGTTCCGGATAATAGAAGCGCGACAAGCATGTTCACAGGATAATGCAGATAAGACCTCCGGAGCCTTCGTTTATGATGCGCTGGAGGGTCTCCTGGAGCTTGAACTGCGCGTCCTCCGGCATGCGCCTTATCTTGGCGGTAAGCCCCTCCCCTGCTATGTCGTACAGGGATTTGCCGAAAATATTGGACTCCCAGATCCGGCTTACATCACCTTCAAAGCCCTGAAGCAGGAAGTTGATAATCTCTTCTGAGGCCTTCTCTCCGCCCAGGGCGGGGGAAACTACCGTTTCGATATTTGCCTTTATCATATGTATGGAAGGTGCGCTGGCCCTCAGGCGCACACTGTATCGGCCGCTCTGCTTGACTATCTCGGGCTCCTCCAGATGCAGTTCGTCCACGGTGGGCATTACTATGCCGTAGCCCTTCGTGCGCACGTCGTCAAGGGCCTGTTTTACCCTGTCATATTCCCTCTTGACTATGCTCATTTCCGTAAGCAGCGACATCAGGTCTCCGTCATCCTTAATATCAAAGCCGGACTCCTCGCTTATGGTCTTGTAGTACATCTCGCGAGGCAGTTCGATATTTACCATGGCGTCCCCTGTGCCCAGGGAGAGTTCCCTTACGCGGGCCTCGCTTATGTTTTCGTTCTGGTCTAATTTGTCAACCACGGCGAAAACGTCCCTAATACGGCTCATTCCGCCGGCGGCGTCCAGTATGGACGAGAACAGGGCAGTCTTTATGCTGTGCTGCATGGGCAGCGCATCCACCCAGGAGGGCAGATAAACGCCCAGCTCGCTTATGGGGAATTCATAAAGGACGGTTTTCATGATTTCGGTAAGAGTGGCCTCGTCCAGTTCAAGGCAGTTTGCGGCAACGCAGCTTACGCCGTATTTTTTTGAAAGCTCATCCCGCAGGGCGATTGCTTCCGGCGTATTGGGGTTAGTGCAGTTAAGGATGATTATGAAGGGCTTTCCGATGGCCTTCAGCTCGTTTACCACCCTTTCCTCCGGCTCAACGTAATCTTCACGCGGGATCCCGCAAATGCTGCCGTCTGTGGTTATTACCAGTCCAATGGTTGAATGCTCCGCTATGACCTTGTAAGTCCCCTGTTCGGCGGCCTCCGACATTGGGATTTCGTGGTCGAACCAGGGAGTGGTTACCATGCGCTCCGTTTCGCCTTCAAATTGGCCGACGGCGCTTTTCACCATGTACCCCACGCAGTCTATCAGCCTGACGGAGAAGCTGACGCCGCTGTCGAGGACAATTTCCACTGCCTCCTCGGGTACAAATTTCGGCTCCGCGGTCATTATGGTGCGGCCCGAACCGCTTTGAGGGAGCTCGTCACGGGCTCGCTCTCTCATGTAGTTGTTTTCAATGTTGGGAATGACCAATGTTTCCATGAAACGTTTGATGAAGGTGGACTTACCCGTCCTCACCGGACCGACTACGCCCAAATATATATCCCCGTCGGTGCGGAGTGCGATGTCCTCGTAAATGTTGCTGCCTGCCACGCCTATTCCCCCTTAGGTTGATTGATATGTTTCTTGATATTAGATATTATGGGGATAAGCTCTGGAATATGCTCAAAGAAATGATTCGGAATGATATAAAAACAGAGGGCAGGGATTTTTCTCCCTGCCCTCTCATATTTAAGCGGCATCGCGTTAATTACAAAAGCATTACGCCCGTTTTCTGGCATATTGTAATTGTCTTTTCATCCCACACGCTGGCCTGAACTTCGCCAATATGGGCCTTGCGAAGAATGTGCATGGACAGCCTGGACTGGCCGATTCCGCCGCCTATGGTGAGCGGCAGTTTTCCCTCCAGGAGCATGCGATGGTACATGAGCTCCCTCCTGTCGTCGCAGCCGGCGAGGGTCAGCTGGCGGTCCAGAGTTTCGGGGTCCACGCGGATGCCCATTGACGAAATTTCCATGGCGCAGCCAAGCAAATCGTACCAGAACAGAATGTCGCCGTTCAGGTTCCAGTCGTCGTAGTCCGGCGAGCGCAGGTCATGGGGTTTGCCGGAACGAAGCTTGCCGCCGATTCCCATGATGAAGGCGGTCTTGTGCTCCTTCAGGTAAGCATTTTCCCTCTCCTTGCTGCTGAGGTGGGGGTACATATCCTCCAACTCCTGCGCGGTGATGAAGGATACTTTCCGGCAGAGCTTCCCGTAATCCGCCAGCTGGGGATAAAGGGCGTGGATGGTGTCCTGGGTATCGCAAATGGCCCCGACAATGTCCATCACCGTGCTTTTCAGAAAATCCACATTCCGCTGCTGCTCCTCGATAACCTTTTCCCAGTCCCACTGGTCCACATAAATGGAGTGGAGATTGTCCAGCTCATCCTCGTCACGCCGGATGGCGTTCATGTCCGTGTATATGCCTTTTCCGGGATAGAAATTATACCTGTACAGGGCGACCCTTTTCCATTTAGCCAGGGACTGAACCACCTGGGCGCTGGTGCCCGCAATTGGAATGTCGAAGCTGACGGGGCGTTCACGGCCGGTCAGGTTGTCGTTTATGCCTGTGTTTTCTTCTACAAAGAGGGGCGCAGAAACGCGGTAAAGGTTTAGAGCCGCGGCAAGATTGTCTTCAAACAAACGCTTTAATAGCCCAATGGCTTTTTGGGTGTCGTAAACGGAAAGTAAGCTTTTGTATCCTTCGGGAATGAATGTTTCCATAGATATTTTCCTTTTTTTGTTTTTTATTTTTTTATTCATCCTTGAGGAGGTAGTCAATAATATGATTGTAGACCCCCTCGGCGTCCTTTCTGAAATTTGCCTCCAGTTTTTCCGCCTGCTCCTGTCCCGCCGCAAGCAGGCGCATTGAAATTATCTCCCCCATTCCGTCGGCCAGGCTCAGTTCGACCCTGTAGCCGCCTTCAGGCAGGGGTTTGTGGGAGGTTTTTATCATGGAGTTTCGCCTCATAACAGCGGCCACAGACAGGGCCGCGCGCTCGGCCTTGGACCTTACGGAATAGGGCAGGCTGCTTTCGATGGCGCTGCCGTTGCGAATCCCCTTTTCCGTAATGCGGTATTTCCCGTCAGATTCGGTGACATGGCCGGTGTCGATAAGCTCGTTGAGGCACTCCACGTAGTCAAAGTAGCTGATTCCGTCGTCACAAAGGGTCAGATCCGCTAAGGTGGAGCCGTCCACGGCTTCCGGCAGGCGCTGCAGGATAAAGAGGATGAGAATTTTGATGTCGAGTTTTTCGCGGATAAATCCGAACCTGCTCATACAACACCTCCACCAGCATACGAAACATAATTATAACATTATAGAACGTTTCCCGGCATATAGTCAAATAATTCTTTTTGTAATGTGCAGATCATTATCAATATTTTTCACATTATTATTGCCAGTGCATACACTGTAATGAACATTGATTCAAATTTTCATCTAGGAGGTACAAATATGGCAGACAGGGTTTTGCCCGGTCCTTTGAATGATGCGGCCAGCTTGAGGGAAGCCGTATGCATACATACGAGGAAGATATTCGATAGCTGCCGTGACAAAGACTGTATCGAAGATCTGCGGGTATATCCAACCATCGGCTTCCAGCAATACATAAGCGGCGCTATAAGTGTACGTCCACGCAGTGCAGAGCTTTTGTGCGTTAAGGTAGACGTAGACGAGGTAACCTTTAACCGGGGCTACTATACCGTGGATGTAAAGTATTTTTACAAGATAAAGGGCATAGTTTTCCCCTGCGGTGCGGAAATCTGTGGCCTTGCGGTGTTTGACAAGAGAGTAATGCTGTTTGGAAGCGAAGGCAACGCCAAGGTATTCACTTCGGAAGACCATGGTATACACTGCGACAAAATCAAGCAGCCAATTGCTGTAGTAGAGGCGGTGGATCCGATTTTGCTGAGCCTTAAAGTAGTTGATGCAGGCTGCTGCGATAATCTGGAAAACGAGCTGATTGAAGTCCCGGAGAGCATTATTTCCATGCTGGGCGACGGCATAGTTTTGGGCCATACCGGACGGGTGCTGCTGGCAACCCTGGGACAGTTCAGCATAATAAGGCTTGAGAGGGATACTCAGCTCGTGATACCGGTTTACAATTATTGCATACCTGACAAGGAGTGCATCGGAGGCTCCGAGGACGATCCCTGCACACTGTTTGGCCGGATACGCTTCCCCGTAGAGGAGTTCTTCCCGCCCGGCAAGGTGGAAACCAACGACGAATACAAGGCGCTGCTGGAAACTCTCAACCAAGGATAGGCGCAGAATAAGGCCACGGCACGATCCGAGGATCGTGCCGGTGTTTTTTTATTCAACAGTTACCGACTTCGCGAGGTTTCTCGGCTTATCTATGTCGCAGCCCCTGTATAGCGCCATGTAGTAAGCAAAAAGCTGCAGGGGAAGCACAGCCAGGGAGGGAAGCAGGACCTCGTGGGTGTCCGGAATGGTTATGATGTGGTCGCTTGCATGCTCCACAATGTCAACCATGCTTTCCGTCGTAAGGGTAATGACCCGGGCACCCCTAGCCTTGACCTCCAGGGCGTTGTTGATTGTTTTTTCCACAAGGCGGCGGTACGTGGCGACGGTAATAACCAGGGTGCCGTCTTCCACCAGCGAGATGGTGCCGTGTTTAAGTTCACCGGCAGCATAGGCTTCGGAGTGTATGTAGGAGATTTCCTTAAGCTTCAGCGAGCCTTCAAGAGACAGGGCGTAGTCAATGTTTCTTCCAATGAAGAATATGTCCTCATTGTTGAAATAGTTGTAGGCAATATATTGGATGTTGGCCTTGTTGGCCAAAATTTTTTCAAGGTTTCCCGGAACATCCTGCAGGTCTTTCAGTATCCGTTGGTATTCGTCGCTGCAGATAGTGCCGAAGCAATCGGCCAGGTAGAGGGCGATGAGCACCGCCACAGCCAGCTGGGTGCTGTATGCTTTTGTTGTTGCCACGGCAATTTCCGGGCCGGCTTTCGTATAGATGACGCTGTGGGAGGCCTTGGCTATGGAACTGCCTTCCACGTTTACTATGGAAAGGGTTCGGGCACCCAGCCTCCTGGCTTCTCTCAGGGCTTCCAGGGTGTCGGCGGTTTCTCCCGATTGGCTTATAAGTATAACCAGCGTATTCTCGTCCACTATGGGGTCATAGTAACGGAATTCGGAGGCAAGGACAACTTCAACAGGCATTCTGGCCAGTTTTTCAATGTTGTATTTGGCGATGACGCCCACGTGGTAAGAGGAACCTCAGGCTACGATATAGATTCTGTTCATGGTACGGACGAATTCGCGGGACAGGACGCTCTCCAGATCGACCTTGCCGTCTATAATATGTGGGAGAATTGTCCTGCGGACGGCCTCCGGCTGCTCTACTATTTCTTTGAACATGTAATGCTCATATCCGCCTTTGTCAGCCGCGGATATGTCCCAGTCAACCGCCTCCACCCTTTTTTCCACCTTGTCGAGGAAGGATGTGTAGAAAGAGACGGAATCCTTTTTGACGACTGCTATTTCACCGTCGTCCATGTAGCTGACCTTGTTCGTATGGCTGAGGAAAGCCATAACGTCGGAAGCAAAGTAGTTGCCTTCCTCGCCGTAGGCAACTATCAGGGGAGCGCGGCTTTTTACGGCTATAAGAGT
>JBMNQG010000023.1:0-27974 GCA_050944015.1 Oscillospiraceae bacterium | reverse complement strand
GGCTTATGTTCGCCTGCGCGGCTATTTTGATTTTGGAGACAAGCTCGCTCACAAACATCGATGAGTTTCTGCCGGCGGCGATGTCCGGCTTCGCTACGAAGTCTACGGCGCCGGCGTTCATGGCGTTCAGTACCTTCTCGCTCATGGAGCTGACCACCACCACCCGAAGCGGGTACTGGGGAAGAAGCCTTCGAATGAACTCTATCCCGTCCATGCGGGGCATTACCACGTCGCAAACCATGACGTCCGGCGCGTGCTCGATTATCTTGTCCCGGGCGTCGAAGGGATCCTGAGCCGTAGCCACGACCTGGATTTCAGGGTCTGCTGAAAGGGCTTTGGACAGCAGCCGGCGGAACGCTGCGCTGTCGTCCACAATGAGGACACTGATTTTCTTCTGAGACTGCACGTTGCACCTTCCTAAATTTTTCTGTAAACAGCAGGTTTTATGTATTTGTATTGGGTTTCTTCCCGGTTAAGGGATTCCGAGTGGCCAATAAATAGGTAGCCCCCCGGCTCGGTAAAGTCGTAGAATTTCTGGATTAGTTTGTTTTTGGTTTCATTGTTGAAGTAAATCATTACGTTTCTGCAGAAAATGACGTGGAATCTCCTTTTAAAGGGGAATACCTCGGTCATCAGGTTGAATTTTCTGTATATGACCTCCTCCCGGATTTTATCGCTGATGACGCTGTTTTTCGCGTCCATATTCCTGAAGTAATTCAGCCGCCAGACAGCGGGCAGGGCCGCTATCCGGTCGTTGCCGTACACGCCCTTTTTGGCCTGCTCCAGCACCCTGTCGGAGATGTCGGTGGCGAGGATTTTGGTATCCCACAGCTTTTTTTCGCTGCCGAAAAAATCGTCTATTATCATGGCCAGGGTGTACGGCTCCTCACCGCTGGAGCAGCCCGCGCTCCATATCCTCAAATCCCGGTTTTTTACCGTGCTTTTCAGGTAGGGCAGCACCGTTTCCCTGAAATAGTTGAAGTGCTCCGGCTCCCTCATAAAAAAGGTGTGGTTTGTCGTAATCTTACTGATAAGCGTGGCGGCAGCCATGCCGGTCCTGTCCTTTATCACATAATCGTAATACTCGGAAAAGCTGCTGAAGTTGTTCTGCACCAGGACATTATGAAGCCTGCCCATCACCAGTGCCTGCTTCTCCTCTTTTAGGTGAATGCCGTAATTGGCCCTTATATAGTCTGCAAGTTTATGGAATTCTTCTTTGGTAATCGTAATCAGGGGAATCACCTAACTTTACTTTATCCTGCAGTTTTTTTGGGAGAGAACCCTCAAGTCCTCTCCCAAATTAATTTTTTTGGCAGGGTAGGATTAATACTTACCGAACTCGTAATCGCTGAGGGAAATATCCGGTTTGTGAGCGGGAACCTTTTCCGCGGCACCGCCGGAAAGGTCGTCCAGCATGGCCAGAACATCGGAATCGTGACGCTGTTTTTTCAGCCGGAATTTGCTTACCAGTTCCTTAAGCCGCTCGGCCTGGCCGGAAAGCTGCTGGCTGGCGGCGGCGCTTTCCTCGGAAGTGGCGGAATTGGCCTGCACCACCTGGGAGATTTGGTTGATGCCCTGGTTTATCTGCTCAATGCCCAGGGACTGCTCCAGGGAGGCGGTGGCAATCTCGTTGACCAAGTTTGAGACTTTCCCGATTTCATCCACGATTTTGGCGAGAGCTTCGGCAGTGCTCTGCGCGATTTTCATGCCATCGCCCACTTTTCTGATGGAGTTCTCGATAAGCTCGGTGGTCTCCTTGGCGGCGCTGCTGGAGCGGGCCGCCAGGGTCCTGACCTCCTCGGCCACAACGGCGAAGCCCTTGCCGTACTGGCCGGCTCTGGCGGCCTCCACAGCTGCGTTAAGGGCCAGTATGTTGGTCTGGAAGGCTATATCCTCTATGACTTTGATTATCTTGTTTATGTTGTTGGACGAGGAATTAATCTCGTCCATGGCATTGAGCATCTCCTGCATCCGCTGGGTGCCCTGGGCGGCAACATCTTTGGCGCTCAGGGACATCTCGCTGGCATTGTTCGCGTTGGTGGCGTTGTTCTTTGCCTGGGAAGATACCTCCTCCAGGGAGGCAGTCAATTCCTCAACGGTGCTGGCCTGCTCAGTGGCGCCCTGGGAAAGGGCCATGCTGGAATCCGACATCTGCTTTGCCCCGGCCGCAACATGATCCGCCGCGGCCATGATATCGGTAAAGACCGAGTTCAGGCCATCCACCAGCTCGGAGAGCTTCTTGCCCAAGATGTCCTTTTCCGACCGGATTTCCACATCTACGTCCAGATTCCTGTCGGCGATTTCCTGAACCAGGTAAGCCTGCTTGCGGATAGCTTCAATCATTTTTGCAAAGGCATGCGCCACTTCGCCCAGCTCGTCATTGCGCTCTACGTCAATGGCAATATCCACGTCGCCTTCGGCTACGTTATTTGAGGCGCTTACAAGGCTGTTAAGCCGTTTGGACAGGCTCCTGGAAATGGATATGGATACAATAATTCCTACAATTACGGCCACGGCGGCTCCGGCGGCTATGATTATAATTACTCGCCGGGCCACTTCTTCGTTGGTCTGTATCTGCTCCTGTGCGTACTTGTTATTGTAGCTTATCAGGGATCTGATTTTGGATTCCATAACCTGGCCCAGCTTCTCAAGCTCGGTGCCAACACCCGCGCTTTCCCGGATTCTTAAAATATTGTTGTAATTCTGGTCCTTAAGGACCTTATTTATTTCTTCGTCAAAAGCGTTAAAGGAGTTTTCTACAAGATCCAGCAGCGCTTTCTCCTGCGCCACCTCTTCTTCATCGTATAGAGCGAGCATCGCCCTGTACTTTCGGATGTTATCGGTTATCTTTGTCCTCGCATCGTCGATTTTCTTTAATGCCTGCTCTCTATCCTCATTGCTGGTGCTCACCAGCGCTGAAAACAGCTGGGTATACATTTCCCAGTAACTGGAGCTGATGCCTTCCACATACCGCAGGGCGTCCACGCTGTCGGTATAGGACTTATTGTAGGAGTTTTTAACGCTAACGAGGCCCTGCAAGCCAATGCCGCAAATAATAATGGACAATATAATTACGATGGCAAAACCAAGAATCAGCCGGGTTCTTATTTTTAAATTTTTCAAGCGTAGTCACCTTCCGAAAAACAAAATTTACAAAGCGTTGTTCAGGTCGACCAATTCATCTTCTGTCAGGAACTTCTCGCAGTCAATAAGAAGCTTAACCTCGTCGCCGACCTTCCCGACCTTCTTCAAATATCTGTTGCCGGAACCGAGGCCCATTTTAGGAAGCTCCGTTATATCTTCATCGGGTATGGTTATAACTTCTGAAACGCTGTCAACAATCAAGCCTATCCGTGTGCCCGAGATATCTATCACAATCACACAGGTCCTGTCGTCGTACTCCCTGGGCTCTTTTCCGAAACGCAGCCTTACGTCCAGCAAGGGTATAATGTTGCCTCTCAAGTTGATAATACCCTTTATATACTCTGGCATTTCCGGTAATGCCGTAATTGCCTGGATACCGACGATTTCCATAACATGCCGTATCTCTATTCCAAACACTTCGTTTCCGATAAAAAACGTCAGATACATTCCCTTTTGGGCGTCTTCATGAGCTCCAACGGAACTGTTGTACACCTCCGCCATGGTTTTCCCTCCTTTCTTGCCAACAGTTACCTTCTTATATATTTCGACACATCCGGACAAAACGTTAAATTCAAAAACAGAATAATAACGGATATCAGAAAAAAATTATGGCGCCCCACCCTTGGGGAGGCAAAAAATTCCTCCACGGGTGCGCATAAAGAACCCTGCCCGGCGGCTCAAAAAGCAAGCCAAAAAAAGCACCCTCATCGATAAACGATGAGGGCTTCTTCTGCTTACTCTATTTGGTCGAGGCTTGGGTAGTCTCCTTCCACATTAAAGTCTTGCATGCCTTTCCAGCGAGTAGTAACATATTTCAAGAACTTTCCGGGAGGATTCGTATGGGACTTCAAAACAAGAGACTCAAATAGCTCCCTGTGCCTGTTATCGTTGTTCTTGCTCCACGCCAGAACCAGGCTGGGATCCCTGAATTGCTCCATTGGAATGGCACGGATTCCCTTTATGGGCAAAATGCTCCGCTGATCGGCAACCGTAATGCAAAGGCCAGACTTTACCCACTGCATAAGAGCGTGATAGGTGGATACGCCTTTTAGCTTCGGGGTCTGGGCCGTGGAAGAGAAAAGGTCAAGAATGGTTTTTTTGGACATGTCATATTCCGTTTCCATTATAAAAACAAGGGTTTCGGAGGAAATTGCATCCAGCGACAAGGGCGGCTGAATGTAATCATACCTCGGAATGTCGGCGACGATAAGGAAATCCTCCGTCTGCTCCACAACCACATACTCGATTCCATCCCGCGGCTCCACGTCGAAACGGCGACTGAATATAATGTCCATGCTCCCGTCATACAGCCTGCTGACCAGCTCTTCGTAGCCGAATGTGAAAAGGGCCACATCGATTTCAGGATATTCAGCGTTAATTATATTCAGCGTTGGCTCCAGTAAATCATCCACGGCAAGGCCGTCCAAAGCTCCCACTTTTAATATGCTGGACATGCCCTTACTTGCATTCCTTGCACGGATAATTGCGCTGTAATACTGGTCCAGCATTGTTCTGAATTCTTTTTCCAGAATTGCTCCCGCCTCTGTAAGGCTAAGCTTTTTGCCCCTGTTGAACAGCTTGATTCGCAATTCATCTTCCATCATGATTATTTGCCTGCTTAACGCCGGCTGCGATATGTAGAGAAGTTTAGCCGCCTTAGAGTAGTTGAGAGTTTTTGCCAGCGTAAGAAAATAATCAATTTGATTTATGTTCATTTTCAACTCTCCGTTATCTATCCTTTTTGCTTAAAACTCATTATATAACACAATGACTGTTTTTTCAAAATTTTTTAAATAACATCCTTTTTTGATAGAAAGGTATAACAGAAACCGATAAGGCTATCCGGTTTTTAAATTGCAAATCGGGGCCAAAAACCTTTACAAAAAAGTTTCCGGTTTGATAACATTTTCAAAGAAAAATGAACATACGCAAATTCTTTATCAAAAAATATCCGCCCATGCAGCATGCCCGCTATGCCGGGTTAGACGGCGTCGGTTTGATTCCATATTCCATAAGGAGGGTAAATACTAGCATGAGCAAAATGTTTCCCCACCTGCTTTCGCCTATAAGAATAGGAAATCATGTTCTGAAATCCAGAATAATCGCACCCCAGTCTCTGCCTCACTATATTCAGGGCTCCGAACCGGCACCTTCGCCCTCCACGATTCAGCATGTAGCAAATATAGCTAAAAATGGGGCGGCAATTGTGGGATTCAGCACCTGGGATGATACGCTGCAGCGCACCCACGGCGGCGCGGCAGGCCATTTTCCCATGTACGATTATTCAAATCCGGCCAATGAGACTTACGTCTGCAAACTTGTGGATACTATCCACTTCTACGATTCTCTCGCGTCAATCCACATTACGCCCATGGAAATGCCAAATTTCCAGCCACAGCCATCCAAGGAAAAACCTTTCCCATTTTGGTTCAGCACCGTAAGCAAGGTATCGGAAATAACCTATGAAATGATGCGGGACATGATAGAACTGGCAGTTCAAAAGACCAGGTACTTTCAAAGCCTCGGTTTCGACATGTGCTCGCTGCAGATGAGCTACCGGGAATATCTGCACATAGGCATGAGCAAGTTTTTTTCCCCGCTGACAAACGACCGGACAGACGAATATGGCGGCGACGTGGCCGGACGCGGAAAGCTGGCCTTGGACATGTGCCGTGCCATCAAGGAGGCATGCGGGCCGGATTTCCTGATTGATCTCTGGATTGCCGGCGAGGAAGAAGACGAAGGCGGCATCACCGTAGAAGACACGGTGCGCTTTGCAAAACTTGCGGAAGGCGTCGTGGACATTCTTCATATACGAGGCGGCAACATTAATTTCTGCCACCCCACCGGGTTCAACTCCATTGAGGATGAACCGTATACCCTCCATATTGCCGAAGCGGTTAAAAAAAGCGGCGCCAATATTATAGTCGCCGCTGCCGGCGGTTACGCCGATCCCGTCAAAAACGAGGAGTACATCGCCTCCGGCAAGCTGGACATGGTGGCCGTCGCCCGGCAATTCATCTGCGATTCGGACTACGGCAAAAAGATAATGGAGGACCGTCCAGAGGACATTGTGCCCTGCCAGCGCTGCGCCAAATGTCATGTTCCCTTTCCGAACGGGCCCTGGACGTTTGTTTGTTCCGGGAATCCGAAAATGGGCCTGATGGACCAGCTGGGCTGGATGGTTGAGCCTCCCGCGCGGAAAAAGAAAGTCGCCGTCATAGGCGGCGGCGTGGCCGGCATGGAGGCCGCCCTTGTAGCCGCGGAACGGGGCCATAGGGTGGTGCTTTTTGAAAAGTCCAGCGTGCTTGGCGGGCAGCTAATCCACGCCGACTTTGCGGCCTTCAAATGGCCGTTGAGAAACTTTAAAAACTACCTTATCCGCCATGTGAACAAAAGCGGTGTCGAAGTGCGCCTGAGCTGCCCTGCGACTCCTGAAGACATCAAATCAGAGCGCTTTGATGTGGTCATCGCAGCCTGCGGCGCAGCTCCAAACCGTTTGAAGCTGCCAGGCGCCTGGGAAGACTATGTCTGGCTTCCCATCCAAGTATTTGGACACGAAGCAGAGCTGGGCAAGAAAGTCGTTGTTGTGGGCGGGGGAGAAATCGGGACAGAAACCGCCTTGTATCTTGCGGAGTGCGGGCATGACGTAACCGTCCTCACCAGGCAGACCCGGCTTGCTCCCAATGCCACCGGCATCCATTACCGTGAAATGTTCGAGGAGCGCTGGCAAAAAAACCCGAACTTTCACTTCATAACGGAGGTGCGTGCCACCGACCTTTCCAACGGTCAGGTGCGTTACATAGACAAGGAGAACAGGCAAAAAGCTATTCCGGCGGATTCCGTGGTTCTGGCTGCCGGACGGTGCGGCCTGACGGAGGAAGCATTGTCTTTTGCGGGTGCGGCGGACGAGTTTTATATTATCGGCGACTGCAAAAAACCCGGCAGCGTCCAGACCTGCATGCGCATGGCCTATGCCGCCGCTTCCAGAATCTAGTTGATAAAATTACACTGGCTATAAAAAGGAGAATTGAATTATATGTCAAACTACAAACATCTAAATTCCCCCATGTACATTCGAGGAAAATACCTTAAGAGCCGCTTTACCTATCCCATAGCCCAAGTGCACTTCCTTCAGGGGCCGGAAAAGTACCCGGCGGCGCCGGTTGTGGACTTCTACACCCGTATTGCCCGGAACGGCTCCGCTCTCATTATGACCCAGGCGCTTACCAATCCCCGTCAATCCGAGCTTTTTGGCCATGATACGAAGCATTTCGCCAGTTATGACATTGAGAACAAGACATGCCAGAACTACTTTACCCATCTGGCGCACTTCGTGCATACTGAGGGAAGCCTCATAGGCGTCGATTTGTCCAACATGGATATGACCCTGAATTATAGCGTCAACTTGCCCGCAGATACGCCGGCAGGGCCGCGGCCTTTTAATACGGAGGATGCCAGCGAGGAGCTAAAGGAATTATTTGACGCCATGATGAGCGGCGGTCCTGAAGGCATATCCGAAGGCGTTCCAGGCTCGCCCGGAAACCCCTGCCCGCGCACGGTATATTTCACGCCTGAAACCATGCAGGAATACATAAACATTCTTGCTGAAAGGGCGCTGCTTTACAAGTCTTTCGGCTATGATGCAATCCTGCTGGATATGAGCGACGAGTTTTACTGCGGCGAATTTCTTTATGCCCACACCAACCACCGGGACGACGAGTTCGGCGGCTCTTTTGATAACCGCCTGAAGTTCCCCGTCATGGTGGTAAAGGGCCTGCGCGAGCGGCTGGGCGACGACTTTATCATCATGCTGAACGCCCCCGGAGCTTCCGGCGGCTTCCGCGGGCCTATGCGCGGATTGACTTTGGAAGAGAGCGTAAAATTCTGCGCCGCCATGGAACCCTATGCAGATATCCTTCGCCTGCGGGACGACGAAGGCGAGCCCAGAGACTTCTGCCGCTCCGAAGTGGTGGCCAGGCAGATGCGCGAGGCCGGCGTCACCATACGGATTGCCATTGCCACGCCCTATATGGACCTGGACAAGCTGGACAGCATAATTGCCGAGGGTACGGCCGACCTCATTTCTTCCGCGCGGATGTTTATTTGCAATGAGAGGCTCGGTGAAATTTTAAAGAACGGCAACGGCGAGGATTTGAATCCCTGCCTGGACTGCGGAGTATGCCGCGGCACCTCCGCAACCGGCGACTGGATGAGCCATTGTACCATCAACCCCGAGCTTGGGCAGGAATACCGCCTGGAAAAAATGGTTGTTCCCGTCCAAAAGAAAAAAAGAATAGCCGTAATCGGCGGCGGCCCTGGAGGCATGAAGGTGTCCCTTTACCTCAAAGAACGCGGACATGAGCCAGTGATTTTTGAGAAATCCGGGGAACTTGGTGGTATAATCAAAACCTCCCGCTACTCGGATTTAAAGTGGCGCCTCGAGCGCTATCTTGATTCACTTATCGGCAAAATCACGCGCAGCGGCATCGAAGTGCGCCTCAACACGGAAGCGACCCCGGGGCTAATCGAATCCGAAGGTTTTGACGCGGTAATCCTCGCAATAGGCGGGAAATATGTAAAACCCAATATTCCCGGTTCAGAACTTGTAAAATGGGACCCCGTCAACATCTACGGTCATGAGAAGGAACTTGGGCACCGTGTAGTGGTCATCGGCGGCTCGTCCTCCCCTGCTGAGGCAGCTTTCTACCTCAGGGAAAACGGGCATGACGTCACTATCCTGAGCCGTAAATCTCTTATCGCTCACGACTTAAACCCCATCCGAACCAGAACCGATTATAACTTCCTGGCTTTAGACATGGGTATCAAGGTAAAGCGTTCCGTCGTTACCGATAGAATCGAGGAAGGAAAAGTATTCTACCAGGACAAATACGGAAACGAGCACTGCATTGAGTGCGATGATATTGTTCTCGCCAGCATTACAAAGCCAAGAGAGGAAGAAGTGCTCAGTTTCTACGGGTGCGCGAAAGAAATGTACGTCATCGGGGATTGCCGCGAAGCCGGCAATATGCGCACTGCCATCCGGGACGCCTATTCCGTTGCAATGAAAATTTGATGTGTTATACTGATATATATATACATATGAGGATGCAGCCCAAGTAAACTTTTTGTCCGTTTCCCGACCAAACGCAGTGGCAAGTATGACACAAAGGCCAGCCTTGCTGGCAGCACGGGAGGTTGCAGGGTTATTATGAAAAAATATAAAAATTTACTCTCCGCCATAAAAATTGGTCCATATGTTTTAAAAAACCGCATGATTTCCGCCAATGCCATCCCTCACTTTTTACAGGGCCCGGAGACCTACCCCGGGCCGGACACCATTACATATTATGGAGACCTTGCCAGAAACGGGGCGGCGGTTGTGACCGTCAGCATGAATTACGGTCCCATGGAAATGCGCAAATGCCCCATTCCTGATGTCAGCCGCTTTCAAATTTTCGATATTAACGATCCAAGCGTGGAGAATTATCTCTCGCAGCTGGCCGAGTTGATTAAATTTTATGGCGCTATTCCCTGCGCCGGAGTGCGTGCGGCCGAACCTCCGGGATACAACGTGGTGAGGGGCCCCCTGGTGTGGGACCAGCATAATGAGCCGGAAGACGGCGAAGAACTATCCGAGGCGCAGATTGAGGAAATGTGTGAAGATGTGCGGCGGCAGGCCAGATACCTTTGCCGCAACGGTTTCCAGATGATTGAAATGTCCTTCGCATACTGCTGCAATCTGCCATCCCGTTTCATGTCGTCCAAACTAAACACCCGATCCGACAAATTCGGCGGAAGTCTGGAAAACCGTTGCCGGTTCGCCATTATGGAATGTCAAGCTGTAAAAGAAGCGGCACCGGATATTCTTCTCAAAATAATCATGAGCGGGGAAATGGAGGGCATGACGCAGGAGGAGACTATAGAGTTTATTAAGATGGTGGAACCCTATGCGGACGTGGTTCAGATACGCGCGGAAACCTGTATGCTCAGCCATCCTACCGGATTCAACTCTCAGCCTGCCAAATATGAGACGCTCCCATACGCCATTGCCATGAAAGAAGCCGACATCAAGGCAAAAATTGAAGTAGTCGGAGGGTATCTTGATCCCGACGATATGGAGCGGTTTCTGGAGAAGGGCTACTGCGATCTTATTGCCATGGGACGAGCTTGGATTTGCAACCCAAATCTAGGTTCCCTAATTGAAAAAGGGAACAAGGAAGACATAGTTCCCTGCGTTCGCTGCAACAAATGCCATATTCAAAACAGCACCGGGCCCTGGCTGAACGTGTGTTCCGTCAACCCGAAACACGGCATCATGGCCCGCCTGCCGTACATAACGAATTTTGAACGCACTCCGAAAAAACTTGCAGTTATCGGAGGGGGTCCGGCCGGCATGGCAGCGGCGCTAACGGCCGTAAAGCTGGGTCACAGTGTAACGCTGTACGAAAAAACCGGCCAGCTGGGCGGGCAGCTTATACATGCGGATTACTTTTCATTCAAATGGCCTCTGAAAAACTATAAAGACTGGCTTATAGGCCAATGTGAGAAAAACGGCGTTGACATCCGCTTGAATTCAGCCCCAACGCCCGGGGAAATAAAACTATCGGGTTACGACGCTGTTTTTGCAGCCATGGGTGTCCGGCCGAGAATTCTTCCCATTCCCGGCATAGAAAGTGAAAAGGTTTGGCCAGCCCAAAGTGTTCCCGGACGAGAAAAGGAAATCGGGAAAAATGTCGTTTTGATAGGCGGCTCGGAAACCGGCGTTGAAACCGCTCTATATCTTGAAGAAAACGGTCACAATGTTACAGTTCTCACTCGCAAGGACACCATTGCCCCTGACTGCGACAGGATCCACTATAGAGAAGCTTTCCTGGATGCCTGCTCTGCCGCCAGAAAACTAAAGTTTATATTCCGCGCAAAGACCGTTTCAGTGGAAGATAATACCGTCAGCTATGTTGACGAAGAGGGAATCCTGCGGCAAATCCAGGCCGATACCATAGTTGTGTCCGGCGGCGTTGTTCCTTTGCAGGATGAAGCGCTTGCCTTTGCCGAATGCGCCGATACTTTCAAGATTCTTGGGGATAACGCTTATCCCCGCAACATGCAGGCGGCCATCAGAAGCGGTTACGCTGCATCTGTGCTTTTGTAAAGCTCGTAAAATAACCAAACATACGAAAAAATAAAGACTGACACCGCAATTGAGCGATGCCAGTCTTGTTTTTCCTAAAATTGCATAATAAAAGCACACACCAACGGAAGCAGTAAACTGGAAAATGGTGCGTGCTTTCATATATTTTCTAGTATTTTAGAATTTGATATCCAGTGAAAACACCTGACCGTTCATTTTGGGAGACTCGGCAATTCTGACTATCATATCCAGGAACTCTGCAGGGTCATCTCCCTTTGGCATGGGAGGACGGTCTTCGAAATTGACGGCATGCCGCTGATGCTCGACTTTATAGCCCTCTGGCGGCAAAGGATCTTCGGGGAACTCAAGTTTCCCGGAAATTACAGTGTTAAAGCGCACGCGCTTGTCTTCATAGCTTCTCGCCAAAGATTCGGTAAAGGCCCGATAAAGGGCAATTTCAAAGGAGAAACCCGGGCTTGTCCCCGGGAAAGGCATTAATGCCACCACAGTTATCATGACACCGCCGCCGTGCTTGGCCATCTCCTCTCCCGCAGCCTTGGCGCAGTTAAGAAAGGACACAAAGTGCATTTCGATAAGTTCCTTGTACTGCGCCTCTGACAGTTCAGGCAAACGCATGCCATCTAGTACGCCGTCGTTATTGATGAAAATTTTCAATGGCTTCCCAAAAACGGCGTTGGCATGGTTAATCGCCTCCTGAATGTTCATCAGTTCACTTGGCGAACCCGCATGCCACAGGGCGTTTACGCCAAACTCCTCCTTGGCCTCCCGGACGATGATATCACCCTTATAGCTGTTTGCCGCGTCGGCAAAATCGCACATAACATCATATCCTGCTTTCATAAAAGCCCGGCTAATATGGCGTCCGGCCATGCTGACGCCGCCTCGCGAAAAAACGTAGCCATCTTTCATAAATTATCCTCCAAAAAACCAATTCAAAGTGTTCAGCTCCGCTGTTCGTCTTTGAGAGTTATAGGATATTTCATTCTTTGTGATAATTGCTTTTCCGTTTAATCGTCAAAAGGTATCCTGATTAGAGGATACCTTTTGACAATGCAGATTTATCACTCTAATAGAGACACATGGCAGTCAGGCCCAGTAGCGGTCATAGGCATTCTGATATATTTCAATAATGCGGTCAACGTCCAATTCCTTCTGGGTATTAACGAAAGCATCCCACTCAGTATTAATATCCCGTGTACCCAGGATGAAAGCAGGAACCATCTCGCTCAAGTAAGTGCAAAGGTCAGTGACCAGTTCTGTGTACTCTTCGGCTTCCTCTATCGTCATGTAGTTGTCAATGAAGTAAGACAACTCGCCTGATTCAGCCAGGGTACTAGGTGTGTTCGCTGTCCAAACCTCCTGGGTGGATAGAGCGACGTCGGAGTAGAAGTTTTTATAGAAACCCCAGTAATCCAGCATGCAGGTAAAAATGCCGGCGCCCAGCATTCCTGTGCGAACGTCGTTGAAGTTGCCTGCACCGGGCATGTACGGACAGTTAACGAACCAGTCCTTATTCAGGACAATCTCGCCGTCCACCACTTCGTAACTTTCGCCCTCAATACCATAATTCATCAAAATAGTGCCTTCCTCGGAGTACAGGTAATCCAACCAGCGGCAAATCTCCTCCAAATACTCTGTGCCTTCCAAAATGCACAGGCAGTTGTCGGAAAAGCGAGTATAGGTTGCCCCGGAGAATTTCAGGGTTTCGCCCTCGTTCTTGGTGGCATCTTTCAACGGTGCCAGCTCAAACCCCTCATCAGTAGCCATATTGTAGAGGTTAGCCACATGGGCGATGTTGGCGTAGAAAACACCGTATTTGCCCTTGGCGGCATCGGGGTCAAACATATGCCTGTCAGTGATAGTAACGAAGTCAGACGAAATAAGCCCGTCTTTATACCACTGGTTCATCATAGTGAGGTACTCCTTGAAGCCATCCTCCATGGAACCAAACTTAACAACACCATTATCGTGGTAGAGAGGCAACACGTTTTCGTTTGACCATAATTCACCGTTGATGCCGTAACCATAGGTCAGGTATCCAAACATCTCAACACCAGATGAGATAAGGCGCAGAACGCTGTCCATGTCGTATTCAGTCTTCATGGCAAGCATTACGTCATGGTACTCATCGTATGTGTCAATCTCGTTGGGGTCATAACCAAGCTCCTTGCACCAGTCACTGCGGATGAAGGGTCCCCACATGACTGGGACGTCATCCTTGTATATCTTGCTTATGAAGTTGATATTGCCTTCACTGTCGGTGCAGTCGCGCATCAAGGTCTCATCGGCTTCCAGCAAAGCCTTGTAATTGGGCATGTATTCGTTGATGGCGTCGGTCAGGGGTTTAAAAACTCCTGCGGCCACGCCGGCAGCCACGCCCCCGGGATACTGAGCATTGGCATTGTCAACCACATCGCACCAGTCTCCGGAGGCAAGCATCACCGAAAAGGCGTTGCCTTCAAAGTCGCCGAAAGTCCAGTTCAGGTGAACGTTCGTCCTTTTCTCCAATTCCTGAAGAGTGATGTTTTCATTGATGTCATCCATCATGGACCAGAGGTAGCCGATATCAGCGGTAAACCAGTCGATCTCAATGAGTTCATCGGAAATTGGTAGTGCTGTGGTCACTTCGGGTTCTGGTTCAGCGAGCTCCTCGGGAGAATTATCGGGCCCCTCGTCGGATGTACCGGGGGCTTCGCTGGCTTCGTTATCGGAGCTGGATGAACCACCCGAATTGCAGCCACAAAGCATTGAAATAATGAGAAGGACTGCCAAAATGAGTGATAACGCTTTCTTCATCTTTATCCCCTTTCATTAATCTCCAATAAGTTTTTCCTAAATGACCGTAATCATTTTTTATCCACCATAATCAGGATACATAGAAAAAACATCACTGTAAAGAAAGAAAAGGCCCAAAAACAATCTAAAATTTATATAAATGTATGCAAATAGGTTATTATTCCAACCGAGTTTTGTTTTTAATAAACAAAAAACGGGCAATAAAACTCATTGCCCGCTGATTGAATAAAAATGCATGTATTGACGCTCTTATTAAATTGATTGGGCTTTAATAAAAGGCTTTATAAAACCCTGCCGTTTACGTTTTGGGGTTGTACGTCAAATTCTATCGGCTCCCCATTGTAAACGACCTTAATGGCAAATCCCTGTGAAATCAGGAGAATGACGGCAAGTGAAAACAGGGCGGCTGTTCAGGACCTTTTCCATATCACTTCTCCTTCATACGCTTTCGCGAATTAATAGCTTAAAAAGATACTTTTTGCACCCATTTTATTTATACCGGATAACCCCTCTCGCCGCACTGGATTGTAATCCACTTCTTTTCGGTGAACTCGTCGATTGAATATGCGCTGTCCTCGCGGCCGATACCGCTGTTTTTTATGCCGCCGAAAGGCGCCCTGCGGGAGCCCATCACCGTGGAGTCGTTTACGTGCACCATGCCGGCCTCCATCATTAGCGCCATCTTCAGCGCCAGGCTGACATCATTGGTCAAAAGCGCTGCGGCAAGTCCGTAATGGTTGTCGTTGCACAGCTCAAGGGCGTGACGGGCGTCCCTGGCCTTGATTATGCTGGTCAGGGGTCCGAAGCTCTCCTCGTAAAACACCTTCATATCGGGGGTGACATCTGCAAGCAGGGACGGGGCGTAATAGGCCCCTTCGTGGGTGCCTCCGGTGAGAAGCCTTGCCCCCTTGCCTACGGCGTCGGCTATGTGACCGTCCAGAACCGCGCACTGCGCCCTATGAATCAGGGGGCCTATGACGGTGTCCACCTTGCGGGGGTCTCCCACCTTCAATTTTTTCACTTTCTCCGTCATTCTGGCGCAGAAGTCCTCATATATGGGTTCCTCCACGATTATCCGGCTCGTGGCCATGCAAATCTGCCCCTGGTGGAAGTAGGCGCCGAAAGCGGCAATGTCAACCGCCCTGTCCAGGTCATAGTCCTTCAATACGATAAGAGGGTTCTTTCCGCCCATTTCCAGCGTGTATTTCTTGAGCTTTTCTGCCGCCCGCCTTGCAATGGCTCTCCCAACCCTGGTGGAGCCTGTGAAAGTTATCATCCTTACTCTGTCGTCGTCTATGAGGGCGCTTCCCACCACGCCGCCGGGTCCTGGTATTACGCTCAGGACGCCCTTTGGAAGCCCCGCCGCCTCCAGGCATTCGGCAATCATTATGCCGGAAACGGGGGTGTCGGAGGAGGGCTTCAAAACGAAGGTGTTCCCGGCGGCGAGCGCAAGGGCGACCTTGTTCAGCGCAAGCAGAACGGGGTAGTTGAAGGGCGCTATGCCCCCAATGACGCCCAGGGGCTGCCTTACGCAGAAAGACATCTGCCCGGGCATGTCGGGCGGGAAAACGGTGCCGTCCACCCGGCGGCATTCGCCGGCAGCGGCGCGGAAAATGTTGACGCATTCCATGAGCTCGCCCATAGCCTTCATGAAGGTGGAGCCGCTTTCGTCAATAAGCCTGGCGCAGAAATCCATAATGTTGGCTTCCATGTGGTCCGCCGCTTTGAGCAGTATCTTTTCCCTCTCCTCGGGCAGCGTTTCCGCCCATGTCATGCGTGCAGCATAGGCCGACGCGATTGCGGCCTCTACTTCTTCGGGACCTGCGGTATGCACCCTGGCAAAAACCGAGCCGTTTGCCGGGTTGATGTCGTCAATAACCTTGCCGGTGACCGTCGGCACCCATTCGCCGCCGATAAAAAGCCTGAACTCCCTCATGATTTCAGCTCCTTTCACATAATTTATCTAAACGCCTTGTAGAAAATTTCCTCACACTCGATGACATTGGTATTTCTTGGATTCGTGCTGCCCACATGGTCCTGAAGGGCAGTTACGGCCATGGCGGGAACAAGGGGTTTGTCTGCGCCCACATCATCCAGATACCTCGGTATTTGCAGCTCCCTGCAGAGTTCTTCCACCGTTTCCACCGCCTTTTCCGCGGCCTGCAGTGGGCTGAGCCCCCTCACATCCGCCCCTAGGGCTGCCGCAATGTCGGCGAATTTTTTCGGGTTGGCCGGCGCGTTGAAACGCATAACGTGAGGCAGTAGGATGGCGTTTGCAAGGCCGTGGGCAATCCCGAAATACGCGCTGAGCTGGTGGGCCATCTGGTGGCAGAGCCCCAAATTGTTCACGTTAAAGGCAACGCCCGCCATCATTGAGGCCACCAGCATGTCCTCCCTTGCCTCAATGTCCCCGCCGTCGGCGTAAACTCTAGGCAGAGCAGACCTGACCATCTTAATGCCGTGGATGCACATGGCGTCCGCTATGGGGAATCCTACCACAGAAACGTAGGCTTCAATAAGATGCGTCAGCGCGTCCATCCCGGTGCAGGCGGTGATTTCCCGCGGGAGGCTGACAGTCATTTCCGGGTCCAGTATGGAAACGTCGGGTATCAGATGTGGGCTGAGCACCCCGAACTTGAGGCGCTTTTCAGTTCCGGTAATCACGCTTACCCAGGTGACCTCCGAGCCGGTTCCCGCAGTTGTGGGCACTGCGATAAAAGGAAGGAGCTTCGGCCCGATAAGATTCATGCCGCCGGCGGCTACGTCGTAATCGTTAATCCTGCCGCCGTGGGTGTAGACCACGTTTGCGGCCTTCGCCGCGTCAATGGGGCTGCCCCCTCCCACGGCGACTATTATGTCCGGCCTAAACTCCCCCATTGACGATACCGCCGCATGCACCTGCTCGTCGGTAGGGTTCTCTCCAACGCCGCAAAAAAGCGCAGTTTCAAGCCCTGATGCCGTTAAATCCTCCAGCATGCGGGCTATCATGGGGGTCTTTGACAGATTCCCGTCCGTAAAAAACATTACCCGGGCTTTGTTCAGGGCTTTTATCTCCTGGGCGAGCTGCCCCGCCGTTTCCCGCCCGATAACAAGCTTTTTAGGCCATAAATTATATGTTCCCATTGGCTTTCCCCCTTCCGCCAACCTGTTAGTGCGATATGTACAAATTACTTAATAAGTTGCTCGAAAATATTGTATAATTTTGGGAAGAAAGTGTCAATGTACTTCTTGATACATTTAACAACTAAATACGCCGCAAACCTTTGTAATCATCATAAGACTGTGATAAAATCTTTATGACATAAACTGTATTTATGAAATGCAGGTTCTATCGCGCAAGGAGGGATAATTTATGATGAAGAAGACGAAGATTGTCTGCACCCTGGGACCCGCCAGCATGGATGAAAAAACCGTGGAAAAACTGGCGCTCAGCGGCATGAACGTTGCCCGGCTGAACTTTTCCCACGGCAGCCATGAATACCATAAAGGGATTATCGATACCGTAAAGCGGGTCCGGCAGAAACTGGGCCTTCCCATCGCCATCCTGCTGGACACCAGAGGCCCCGAAATCCGCCTGGGCGAAATAAGTGACAACGGGGCATTTCTCAACAAGGGCGACGCTTTTACCCTTACTGCCAGAGATGTGGTGGGGGACGGCTCTGTGGCCAGCCTCTCCTATGCCAACCTGCCGAATCTGGTGAAAACGGGAACCAGAATCCTCATTGACGACGGAAATGTGGTGCTTGAGGTGGAGAGCAGCGCCGGCACGGATATATACTGCCGGGTTGTACACGGCGGAAAAATCAGCTCAAACAAAGGCATTAACGTGCCAAACGTGCAGCTGGACATGCCCTTTTTGAGCGAAAAGGATAAAAAAGACGTAATTTTCGGCATTGAAAACGACGTGGATTTTATAGCCGCCTCCTTTGTGCGCAGAAAAGAGGACGTTATTGAGCTTCGGCGTTTTCTTGAAGAAAACGGCGGCGGCGCTATCAAGATAATTTCCAAAATCGAGAATTCCGAGGGCATCGAGTGTTTTGACAAGATACTAGATTTCTCCGACGGAATAATGGTGGCCAGGGGCGACATGGGCGTCGAGGTGAACTACGAGCGCCTGCCTGGCCTGCAAAAGCGCTTTATCAAAAAGTGCTACCAGCACGGGAAAATAGCCATTACCGCCACGCAGATGCTGGAGTCCATGATTAACAATCCCATCCCCACCAGGGCGGAAATAACCGACGTGGCCAATGCTGTTTTCGACGGCACCTCCGCTGTGATGCTCTCGGCCGAGACCGCCGTGGGCAAATATCCCGTGGAGGCCGTAAAAACAATGGCAAAAATCCTTCTAGAGGCGGAGCGGGATTCCCGGGAGATGGGCACCTTCAAATACATAGACTATGAGATGGACTCAAAGGACACCACGAACGCCGTCTGCCACGCCGCCCGAACTTTGGCAAGGGACTTGAATGCAAAGGCTATAATCGCCCTTACCATGTCCGGAAACACCGCCCGAAGAATGTCCAAGTTCCGCCCGGACCAGCCCATAGTGGGTGCCACCCCTGAAATCAAAACCTACCACCAGCTTGCCCTGTCCTGGGGCGTATACCCCGTTATGGCGCGCTCACATGTTGAGTTCGACAACCTCTTCCGCTACACCATCGAATGCGCCAAAAACGTAAACATGCTATCCACGGGGGACAGGGTGGTTATCGTGGCCGGACTCCCCCTGGACATTTCGGGCACCACAAACCTTATCAAAGTGGAAGTTGTGGACAATTAAAAAAATAAGACCGCCCCTGCGCCCAAGGGCGGTCTTTAAATTGGATAACATTATTTGCCATAATATCCTATTAAGATACATATGCCTCTTCCATCCTGCACGCATTTGTCGATAAGTGTTAAAAAAATTTTTTCTAAAATTTTGAAAATTCCTCTTGACAAACAACTATATTGATGTTATCTTATACTACGACAGGCGTACTACTACAGACGTACTACGGCAGGCGTAAGAATAGCTCAGGGGGGATGACTGACATTGATAGGAAGCGATGTAATCAGAGGCTATACAGACATTATGATATTATTCCTACTCCTGAACGAGCCCACCTACGGTTATGAAATATCAAAAAACATCAAGCATCTTTCCGACGGAGAATACACATTAAAAGAAACAACCCTGTATTCCGCCTTTGGCAGGCTGGAGAGAAACGGCTATATTGAATCTTTCCCAGGGCAAGTCACCAGCGGTAAGCGCAGAACGTATTACAGAATAACGGAAAGCGGCAGGGATTACTATAGGGACAAATGCCGTGAATGGGTACAAACCAAGAAGCTCATAGAAAAATTTGTTGACTATAATGAGGTGGAGTAATGGACATAATCATCAGTTATCTGGAAAACATGTTTGCCGGTTTGCCCCGTACTCCAAAGACGGAAAAGGCCAAAAAGGAACTTCTGGCAATGATGGAGGATAAATACAACGAGTTGAAGGCCCGGGGGCTGGCGGAAAACGAAATAATTGGCATTGTCATATCCGAATTTGGCAACCTGTCCGAATTGGCAGAAGAACTTGATTTAGGCGTTGCGGAATTAACGGAAGAAACCCGGATTTGTGTCGGTCTTGAAGAAGCCAAAGAGTATATCACTGCCAGCACCAAGAGCGCAAAACTGATCGGCCTGGGAGTCATGCTCTGTATCTTCTCCCCCATACTCCTAATTGTTCTTGTAGGTGCTTCCAAGTATGGGATTTTAGGAATAGGCAAAAACGTAGCCGCGTTTGTGGGACTTCTCTGTCTTTTCTCATTTATAGCTAGTGCCGTAGCCCTATTTATAACAAGCGGCATGAGGCTGAACAGGTTTGAGTACCTGAAAAACGTGGAGTTTTATATGGACAGGTCAACTTATGCCTATGTAAAGCAATCAGCGGAGGCCTTCAGGCCCAACTTCGTGCTTTATATAACCTTGGGCATAATTCTATGCATAGTCAGCGTAATCCCCCTCCTGGGAACGGCGCTGCTCCTGGACGGGAACGGCTTCCCGGCCAACTGCGGCGGGGGCATGCTTTTACTTCTTATAGGCATCGGCGTATTCCTGTTGATTAACGGGGGCATGGTCAAAGACTGCCATAACGTGCTTCTTCAGGAGAAGGAATATGCGGACAAAAACGCATATAACAGAACCAACCGCATAGCCGCCGTTTACTGGCCCTGCGTGGCATGCATCTACCTGGCCTGGAGTTTCATCACCTTCAACTGGGGTACGACCTGGATAATATGGCCTGTAGCGGGCGTGCTTTTCGGAGCAATATCTGCAGTTTCCAATTCACTTAGGAAAAAGGATAAACCTGTCCTCTGACTCGCATAAAGGCAGCAAATTAACAGGGTGCGTTGCAAAAACATGAGATTGCAACGCACCCTGTTTAACTTATTTCCATGGATTAGGGCCGCTTGCCAGTTTTTTCTTCCTCCAAAACCTCGCGGACTATGGCCTCTATGTCCAGCAGCATATCCTCCTGCTCCGATTCCACGGAATCGGCTGCGGGTACGGGGGTTTCCCGAACCGCGGGTTTTGTCTCTGGTGTGCCCTCCGACTTTTCACTCTTCTTTCTCCGGGGCCCCGTGCGGAAGTCATCCCATCTGTCAGCCAGGGTTCTTCTCAACTTCCGGCTTTGCCGCTTCAGTTTTTTCAACAGCCTGATGATTAAGACAAGCAGGCATATTGCCGGAAGTATGGACAGAAGTATACCCACCGCCAAAAATAGGGCCATGTAATCCTCCACAATGCGGGCGGCATTTTCCCAACTGGGGAGGATTACCCCGGTGTTATGCACGGAGCGCTCACCGAAATTTCTAATAATAGAAAAAACTTTAGAAAGCTTGAAACGCCCGGAGTTTTCCACCAGCACCCCGTCTCCAAGGGGAAATATCTCTTTAACAATACCGGCGGCAAAACCGCTTACGGGATCGGGCATGGCTATTTCATAGCATCTGATTTTCGCATCGACGTTTTTTGCAAGCGCCTCAAAGGACATGTATATGCCCTCTCCCCCGGTATAGGCCCGCCTGCTGGCAAAATCGGACTCCCTGGAAACGACTCCTGCCACAATGTAAGGCTCCCCGCCAATGGTGACAGTCATTCCCGCAAGGTCGCTGGAGCCGAACAGCCTCCAGGCCAGTTCCTCATCCAGGACAACCTTGTCGGTGGTGGGGTCGTCACTATAAATAAAAGAACCGGAACGAAGAATCATGGGGTGGAACAGGAAGAAATCGCCTCCTACGCCTATGGCGGTTACAGTGGCGCCGCCCCGGGCCCCTGTGACGGATATTTCCCCTGCGGCGCAGTAGGCGTCCGTATAAAGGCTGCCCCCCTCGGGGGCTTCCAGAGAGGCCTCCTGCAGCTTTTTATCCAAATCCTGACGGAATTTTAAGACATCGCTAATTTCAATTCCCCCGTCACGGGGAAGAAAACAGGATATCTGGGCCATGCGCTGCTCGCTCTGGCCCGCCCAGCGCTGTGCAGCTTTCTGGGACTGAAGAAGTCCGCCCAGATAGCTCATACCTATGAAGCTGGCGGCAGCGCAAATAATAAGAAGGGCGTTAACCGCAAGGAATATGATTTTTTTAATTCTTTTCAAAGCGGCTCCGCCCCTTCTCTTATATCTGGTCGTCTACCATACGTACCTGCATGCCATGCTCAATAGGCTTTGTGGACGTTGTAATGACAAAATCCCAGGGATTCAGCCCGCCGGAAACCGCGGAATTGGTGTCGTCCTTTGCCAGCACCTGAACATCTACCCGGGTTGCTATATAGCGGTTGCCCAGGGGAGTGTTCTTGGCCACTACCACAAGGACAAAATCGCCGTTGCTGTCGGTCCTGATTGCGCTGTTGGGCACAACCAGCTCGTAGTCCGCGCTGCGCTGGCCCACGGACAGGGTCAGGGTGATGCCCGCTTCGATTTCACCGTCAATCGTGAATGTGAGCAGTTTGCCCTGTCCGGGATTCTGAGGGTCATTTGTTATGGCGGTCAAGGTGGCTGTAACCGGAGGCCCCCAATAATACATAACCTCGGCCAAGTCCCCCACCTTCACCTTTCTGGCCTGCTCATTGGTTACCGCAAAGCTCAGGGAGTATCCCCGGTCTGTCAGTTCAATGACCGCTATAGGCTCGTCGGGCATGGTGTTACCCCCGGCGTTGACGCTGATAGACTTTATTGTTCCGCCCACGCTGGCAGTTACGCTTGCGTCCACCGATTCGGCCAGGTATTTATTAACAAGCTCCTGCTGCTCTTCTATATCTTTCCGAAGCTCCGCCATATCAAGAGCTTCCAGGGCCTGTGTCTTTTCGTCGGCCTTCTGCTGCTCCGCCAGATTGAAGAGCAGGTTCTCCAGATTCTTTCGGGCAGCCTTTACCTGGGAATTATAATTTTCGTAGGCGCTGCGCCGCTCTTCCAGTTTGGCCAAAGTCTCCTCCGCCGCGGTCAGGTTGGCTTTTGCGGTGGTCAAAAGGTCCTGGGCGTCCCTCAGCTTTCTTGTTAGCTTTTCATACTGAGCGGAATTGTCGCCGTAACGGGCCGAATTGTACTGCTGTTGGAGCTGGTCTCTCTCACTTTTCAGAGTGGCGATTTCCTTTTCACACGCCGTGATCTCGGTATAGGCAATGTATTGTGCATACTCATCGGAGCTCGGTTCTTTATTTTTATATTCCTGTGCAAGCGCGGCAATATAAATGGGCAGCTTTTCCTTTATTTTTTTCTCGTCAAGTTCTCCATGTTTTTCTTTAATACGCTTCCTAGCTTCTTCTTCAAGTTTCTCATAGAGGCCTACGTGAAAAAGCTTCGCCGCTTCAAGCGCGTTTTCCGCCTCTTTTATTTGGGCGTCCTTTATATTAATCTGGTAGCGCAGGCTCGCAAGGAGGCTTTCATCGGGCTTTATAAGCCCGCCGAGGGCATCCAGGTCGGCCCGGGCGCTCTCCACCTGAGCCTCAAGCACCGTGACATTCATCTTTGCTGTTTCAACCTTCTGCTTTGCCTGGCTTAACTCCTTATCGCTTACCATGTTGGCATCCCTGGAGGCGGTAAGCTCCTCAAGTTCGCCCCGGGCAAGGGCAATATCCCGGTTTTCCCTGGCATAGTCGGACTCAGTGGCATTGATAAGGGCTTTTTGGTACTGCAGGTTCAGGCTGTCAAGGAGTTCCTGAGCCGCCTTAAGCTCCTCGCTCTCCGTATCCTCCAGCGTAAAAAGGACGTCTCCCGCCTGGACTGTATCCCCCACCCTTACATGTACGGACTTTACCTTTCTGGTTTGGGGAATTGCCACATCATAAGTGGCATTGGCCGAAACCGTCCCGGTTCCGCGAATTTTTGTATTTATTGTGCCGGAGCTGACATACTGGGCCGCCACCTCGGGCAGAGAGCGGTTCATTATGGTGTTTGAAAAGAAAGTCAGCACAAGCATGGCCGCCAGAAAGATGATGGCGGCATTTTTTACCCAGCCTCTTCTTTTTGCCTTTAGTTCAGTCATAAACCTCTATCCTTTCACTGAGCCGGAATGTGTTATGCCCTCCACAAGGTATTCCTCGCCGTGTAGGAACAACAGGAGAGACGGGATCATATATATCGTGGCCACCGCAAATGCCAGCCCCACTTCCCCTGCGTTAATGGTGGAGAGGTACACAGACAGGGGATGCATAGCAGGGTCCTCCAGAAGGATTATCGCCTGCTCCACCATGTTCCAGTAGTCTATAAATACCAGAATCGCAATGGAATACATGGCCGCTCTACACTGGGGCAGGCATATTTTTGTGAATATATGCCATTCCCCGGCGCCGTCCAGCTTTGCCGCCTCTATAAGGGACACGGGTATCCGCCGCATAAATTTCGTAAGCAGGAACACTGAGAAGGGAGCAAAGGCGCCGGGCAAAACCACTGCCCACCGGGTATTTAAGATGCCCAGCCAACTCGACACCAGAAAGTTGGGCACAAGGGTCACCTGATAGGGCATAAGCATCAGGATAACATAGAAGAAAAACAAAAAGCTTTTAAACTTAGTCTTATATCTGGTAAAGCTGTATGCGGCCAAGGAGGCTATAGCCACCTGCAAAATTACTATGGGCACCACCAGAATAACAGAGTTCCAGAACTTCAGCAGGTAATCGGGGCTTTTTATAAAAGTGGTTATGTATTGGGAAAAACTGACCTTATCCGGTATGAATTTGAGGTTTACCTTTTCCGATATATAGGTTTTGCCCCCCGGCTCTGCAATACCCGAAAAAACCACCCCGTAGTTGGAGGCCAGCTCCGACTGGGACATGAAGGAGTTTGTAATGGTTAGCAGGGTGGGCATTAAAAATAATATGGCAAATACCGCCGAAAGCACTGTCATGGCGGCACGGCCGAACATTCGTCTTTTCTTCATCCTTCCACATCCTTTCCGAATCTGCCTTCCATCACGAAAAGGATGGCGATAATTATTACCATTACAATGGCCATCAGTACCGCCGCGGAGGACAGCTTTTGGTAATCCAGGCTGCGGAAGGTGTTATTCATAAAGTGCTGGAGCATATACAGCCCCTCATAGGGGTAGTCCCCAGTGAGAAGATATACCTCCCGGAACACTTTAAAGGAGCTTATCAGGGAGAGTATGGTCACGAAAAGAATTGTGGGGGAAAGATAGCGGAGCTTAAGGCTGAAAAATTTATAGGCCGGGCTGGCTCCTTCCGCATCCGCCACCTCCATCAGCTCTTTGGGGATATTATTCAGGGCCGCCATAAAGAGTATCATATTATACCCCAGATTTTTCCATAAAAAAAGCAGAATTATTACAAAATGGCAATACTCAGATTTAAGCCAGTCTATTTTGTCCACGCCAAAAATGGCAAGAAATTCGTTAAATGTACCGTTATAGTTGAACACTACCTGCCATATCAGGACCACAGAGGCCACCGGCACCATCATCGGGCTTAGAAAAAATGTGCGAAACTGGCTTTTCAGGGGTATGCGGCATTCCAGCATAAGGGCAAGGCACAACGACAAAATAACGGCAAGGGGTACCGCCACGGCGGAAAAAGTGGCGGTGTTCTTTGCCGCTATTTTGAAAGCAGAATTTTTCAAAAGGGCCTTAAAGTTGTCAATAAAGACAAATTCATGCTGGATGGGATTATTAATCAGGGAGTAGTATACCACCACTCCAAAGGGAAGGATGAAAAACAGAAACACACCTAAAAAACTGGGTGCAAGAAAGGCAGCCCCGCCAAAAAAATCGCGGATTTTGGTCTGCGTCCTCGCCTTTCTGTTTTTCATCCTCTTCACCGGCCTTCTTTTTATATCTGCTCGTTTACATAAATATTGACCCTGCTTTGAATTACGGCTGCCGTCTCCTTAGCGCTCTTCTGGCCCGCAAAAAATGCGGCGGCTTCATCCCGGATTATTTCCATGATGCTCTCATCATAACTGGCAGTACGCTCCGCAGAGTTGATAAGGTCCATTATCATATCCGCCTCTTCCTGGGTAATGGCGTAAATCTCCACCGTCAGGTCATCCCAGCCCCAACTGCCCCTGGACACCGGCTTTTTCTCGCCGTTTTCGTCAATATAGTATTCCTGTTTCATGGCTTCTTCCAGCTTGGCGTTAAACACGGCCTTGTTGGTGGGGAAATTCCAGTACCTGCGCTTAGCCTGGTATTCCTCGGTAAACTGGAGGCGCATGAACTCCCAGGCACCTTCTTTATCTACGCACTTGCTGGACATCGCAATTCCGGAACTGACATTGACCACATTTCCCTTGCGGCTTTCGGTAGGATAACCCTTGAATGTGATATCCCCGCCGAACATTGCCTTATACATCTGGAACTGCTCGAAATCGCCAACATACAATATGGAGCAGAGCTGCTTTCCGCTCATTATCATCTCCGCTGGGCTCACATAGTTATCCTCATCCAAGACGTATTCTTCGGGGAAGGTCTTGACAAATTCCAGAAGTTTTATAAAACCATCGCTGTCAAAGCTGCACTTGCCGGTCTGCCAGTCCACATAGTCAGCCATGCTCATGGCGCAGAACTCGCTGAGCACACTTTCCCTTGTCATGTAATAATCAAGAAGATTTGCGCCGGGATGGGCTTTAAGCAGCTCATTGGCCTCGTCCAAAGTCCAACCCATTTCTTTGCCCACAACGCTGCTGTTTCCCACAACAGTCTGGATGGCAAAGTTGGAGGCGGTTTCATAGAGCTTTCCGCCTATCTCCATGGCCTTAAGGACACTCTCCATCAGTGCGTTGCGCCCCAGCTCGGGGTCCGCGTCTATGTAAGGATAGAGGTCCTCCAGCAGCCCCTTGGCGGCGTACTGCTTTACGGGGAGCTGGTTGGTGCAGAGCAGATCCGGCACCTGGCCGGAGGTTATTTCGGTAGTGAGTTTGGTGAGACCGGCATACCAGTCTTCCTCAGTATTATACTCCGAATAGTCATTCACTTCAATTCGGTATTTTCCGTTTGTCTTGTTGAATTTAATGATTTCTCCCCGCAGATCGTAATCAAGATACATGCAGGCCAGGGTGAGTATGGTCTTCTGTTCAACCTCAGAGGCGGGTTTTTTGCTGAGAAGGGCTATCTCGACGTTGCCCTGACCCTCATAGTTCCAACTATAGGTGAAGCAGATAATTCGCCCGTCCTCCATGGGTACCACTGCCATCAAATCGTTCTGGTTAATATCGCAGCCTATCCAGTTGAGGAGCTTTTCCCCCTCGCCTGTCTCGAGATTATAACCGTAGAAGTTGGAACTGTCACTGTAGTAAAAGGCGTATTGGCTGTCGCCGTTATAGATGTTGTATACGTTCATGGGCAGGGGCATATCCTGACCCCAGCTCTTTGTGGCAACCTCAATGGGTTTTAGCACCTGCTTGCCGGTGGCCGTGTCCCAGGACATGGCTCCCACTTTTCCGTTACCCAGGAGCACAAGGTTATACACGTATTCGGGCGCCTCCAGTGTGAAGAGTGTCTGTCCGTCCGGCCCCAAAACATATACGTTCATTTCAAAGCAAATAAAAATATTGCCGGCATCGTCCATCTGCATGGAATTCACATAAAAGTATTCCATATCCTCCGTCAGGGAGCTTATATCCAGCCTGGTGATTTCCGCGCCGTTTGCATCCAGCTTGCGGATATACGTCTCCTGACCGTCATCAACGTAATATTCCCACTGGTTTCCCTGGCCGGGGTCCCAGCCTTCCGGCAGTTCGTAGTGGTAGAACCAGCCGCTCTCGCACACCCAGAGGTTGCCCTCGGCGTCAGCTGTCATGTAGTTCAGATTCACACTGCCCAGCAGGCCTTCCGGGACCTGGGGAGGCTCGTACTGCTCCAGCTTTTCGACTCCGGTGCCGTCAAGATTCGCCCGGTAGAGTATGGTTCCATAGATGTCATACATGCCGTCCCATTCCTCCACCGGCATTTCAATGGCATCCCCGCTCTGGGCGGCATCCTCGGCGCCGGCGACGGCTTCATCCTCGGCGGCCGCCTCGGTTTCCTCAACAGCGTCATCTATTCCTTTATAGGGAATTACAATGCCGGGATCCGTCACATCGCCCGGTTCGGCCCTGCCTATGACGCCGTAGGCGCTGAAATAAATATGCCCGCCGGTGTAGCACACCTGGTTTATACTGTTAAATTCCGCGTCCAGGCTTAGATATTCCGGCACGTACACATACCCGTCGGCGGTTACGTTCCCGTTGCCGTTTTGCCCGTTGTTCTCCTTGTCGCCGCCGCAGGCGGCCAGTGACAGAGTCATTAAAAGCGCAAGAGCCAGCGAGATAATTCTTGTCAGTTTCGTTTTCTTCATTTTATTTCCCCCAAATATAGTCACATCTGTGTTGAACGTATTAATACAGTATCAAACATGG
>JBMNQG010000022.1:0-28558 GCA_050944015.1 Oscillospiraceae bacterium | reverse complement strand
CACCTTATCGCCCTTGAAATAGACTAAGGCTCCGCATCCGCCATGGCAGCCAGGACCGGGAGACCATACGGTGGTTCTTTCTACACGGTCATATTCTATGGACATATTAAGCCTCCTTAATCCGTTAATAAAACAAAAACACATTAAAAACAAGCCCTTGTCTTAAGGATATAGTCCTGCGGGGGAAATGGGTGTTTTTTTTATTAATTACAATATAACATTTTATATCTTAAATGTAAAGTTTCTTGGAATACAGCCCTTGACTTTGGTATTGTTCTAAGGTTTATTATTATATGGATACTAAATTAACAAACGAGTTAACTGGCAATACTTGCATAGGAAAGGAGCAACTGCTTTGGAGAAGGTCTACACTAATCTAACAACCGGCGGGCCGATCTCGGTATACGTCAAGGACGGTCGGATAACCCGCATCCGCCCTCTTCAGGTGCCCGAAGAGGACTATCCCAAGCCATGGACCATTGTGGACAAGAACGGGAAAAAATACTCTCCACCCAAGGCAATGCGCTTGGCGCAAAACGTTTTGGCCGAACGCAACAGAGTTTATTCCAAGGACCGCATCCTCTACCCCATGAAACGGGTAGACTTTGACCCCAACGGCGAGCGCAATCCCCAGAACCGCGGCAAGAGCGGATATGTACGCATATCCTGGGACGAGGCTGCCACCATCGTGGCCGGCGAAATCAAGCGCATTACCGAAACCTACGGCGGCCACGCCATCACTGGCATCACTTCCTCCCACCACAACTGGGGCATCGTTGGTTATAAGATGGGCCCCTTCAACCGCTTCATGAGCATGCTTAACTACACTCCCATCCTGGACAACCCGGATTCCTGGGAAGGCTGGATGTGGGGCGCCACCCATATGTGGGGCTTCTACTGGAGGCTTGGCCAACCGGAGCAGTTCGACCTGCTGCAGGACGCCTTCAAGCACACGGACATGATAGTGTTCTGGTCAAACGACCCGGACAGCACCCACGGCATCTACTCCGGCCAGGAGTCCAACATCTGGCGCGTCTGGCTGAAGGAAATGGGCATAAAGTGCGTCTTCATCGACCCCTTCTACAACTACACCAACGCCGTCATGGACGGCACATGGCTCGCCCCGCGGCCCGGCACGGACGCCGCCCTGGCGGCAGCCATCGCCTACACCTGGTTTGTTGACGACACCTACGACCACGACTTCGTGGAGCGCAAGACGATAGGAATAGAGGAATTCAGAGACTACATAATGGGCAAGGAGGACGGTATTCCCAAGACCCCCGAATGGGCAGCCGAGGAAACAGGCATCCCCGCCCGGCGCATCCGCGCCCTGGCCAGGGAATGGGCAAGCAAGCGCGTTGCGCTGGCCGGCGGCGTGCGCGGCGGCGAGGGCGGCGCGTGCCGTACCGCTTTCGGTACGGAGCACGCCAGAATGCTGGTGGCTCTCTGCGCCATGCAGGGCCTGGGCAAGCCCGGCGTTTCCATCTGGGGCACCACCATGGGCGCTCCCTCCGACTACACCTGGTTCCCCGGATACGCAGAGCCTGAATCCCGTATGGGCCTTTCGCCCGCAGCAAAACATAAGCTCTCCGCCAACGTGACCACCAAGCAGCGCCTGTACCGCCTCACCTTCCCCGAGGCGATACTCAACGGCTCCGACGCCTTCCTTGGCGACGGTTTCTGCGGCCAGTCCATCGAGCAGCAGTTCAACAAGCACGAATACCCCATAGAGGGACCCGTAAAGATGTTCTACCGCTACGGCGGCAGCTTCTTCGGCACCATGTCCGACACCAACAAGTGGGCGAAGATGTACCAGGAGGGCGGCCTTGAGTTTGTGGTGAACCAGGACTGCTGGTGGAGCGGCGAGACCGGATACGCGGATATAATTCTCCCCGCCTGCACCAACCTGGAGCGCAACGACCTGGGCGAATGGGCAGTCGGCGGCGGCTACACCACCCACGCCCAAATCGGCAACAACTGGCGCGTCATCATCCGCCAGCAGAAGTGCATAGAGCCACTGGGCGAGTCCAAGTCCGACTATGAAATCTTCTCCCTGATAGCCGACAAGCTGGGCATGAAGGAGCTTTACACGGAAGGCAAGACAGAGGACGACTGGGCAGAAGCCTACTGGAATCTGTCCGAGCTTTCAAAACGCTGCTCCTGGGAGGAGTTTAACCGCAAGGGCTACTATATCTTTCCCGTGCCGGAGGATTACAAGGAGACCCCCGCTTTCCGCTGGTACTACGAGGATCGCCCCTGCGATACTCAGGACTATCTCAACCCGAAGCGCGGCACCGACAAGGCCCACGAGCTGGGAACCTATTCCGGCAAGATAGAGTTTTCCAGCGAAAGCCTGAAGGCCCTCTCCCCCGATGACGAAGAGCGGCCTCCGGTTCCCCACTACATCCCCAGCTGGGAAGGCCACAGGTCGGAGCTTTACGAGAAGTATCCTCTCCAGATCATCTCGCCCCACCCCAGGTTCTCATTCCACACCCATTACGACAAGCATGCCAGCTGGCTGGATGAGATACCCATGCACAGGGTTATCAAGGACGGATACGCCTACTGGCCCGCCCGCATCAACCCCAAGGACGCTGCGGAGCGCGGCATCAAGAGCGGCGACCTGGTTGAGATTTACAACGACCGCGGAAGCGTCATCTGCATCGCCGACGTAACAAACCGTGTGCCGCCCGGAGTAATGCACAGCTACGGCTGCTCCGCCAAATACGACCCGGTGGTGCCGGTGCCCGGAGCTACGGACAGGGGCGGCTGCATAAACCTTTTGACATCCTCGAGAATGCTTTCGAAAAACGCGCCCGGCATGACGCCCAACTCATGCCTGGTAGAGTGCCGCAAATGGGAAGGTTGAGGTGAAGACAATGGCAAGATACGGATTTGTATTCAATATTGAGCGCTGCAACGGCTGCTGCTCCTGCTTCCTGGCCTGCAAGGACGAATATACCGGCAACGATTATCCCCCCACTGCCGCAGCCACCTGCGAGGGCGTTAACCTCATTCGCGTAAATGAAGTGGAATACGGCACCGGCAGCAAGGTAAAAGTGGACTATATCCCCATCCCCTGCCAGAACTGCGAGGACGCCCCCTGCCTGAATCGTTTCCCGGATCAGGTCTACAGGAGGGACGACGGCATAATCATCATTGACCCCGAAAAGGCCAGAGGCAACCGCGAACTAGTGAGCGCATGCCCCTACGGCGCAATCGCATGGAACGAGCAGTCCCAGCTGCCCCAGAAATGCACCATGTGCGCGCACATGCTGGACGCCGGTGAAAAAGTCACCCGCTGCAGCGAGTGCTGCCCCAACGGCGCCCTCCTTTTCGGCGACCTGGACGATCCCACAAGCGAGATCTCCATATACATAAAGGAGCATGCCGGCGAGCTGGAGAAATTCCGCCCCGAGTACGGCACCAACCCCGCCGTTTACTACCGCCACCTGCCCAAGCCCTTCATTGCCGGCGAAGTTGTCTGCGGCGATGACGATTCCTGCTGCAAGGGCGCAAAGGTTACCGTCATCTGCGAGGAAAGCGGGCAGGTCATGGAGACTGTTACAGATTTCTTCGGCGACTTTGAATTCAGGTTTCTCCCCCTGAACAAGACCTTTACCATCAAAGTAGAGGCTGAGGGCTACAAGACTGCGGAGATAAAGACCAGAACCAACGCCGCCGTCAATCTGGGTGAAATAATCCTGGAAAAGGCCTAAAGACTTTCTCCCCCTGTTACTCGTAACGCAGCCTGACTTTCTCATCCGCTGCGTTACGAAACAGGGGGTTAGAATTGGGAGGTAATTCAAATGCGTAATCCAAATGAAGTTGTCATTGTGGAAGCCGTCCGCACAGCCGTTGGCACCATTGGCGGCTCCCTTAAAACAGTTTTGCCGGAGACTCTGGCGGAAACCTGCATAAAGGCCGTACTTGAACGTACCGGCATAGACCCCAAGGAAATCGGAGAGGTTATCCTGGGACACTGCCGCCAAAGCTCCGACAACCCGAATATAGCCCGGCTTGCCGCCCTGCGCAGCGGCATACCCGAAGAGGTTCCCGCCTATACCGTCATGCGCCAGTGCGCCAGCGGCCTGTGCGCCATAAACAACGGCCTCATGTCCATCCAGTGCGAGGAGCACGACGTGGTTTTAGCCGGGGGAACCGAGAGCATGTCCAACGCCATCTTCTACATCCGCGGAGCCCGTTTCGGCCTGGGCACCGGCAACACCGTGCTTGTTGACTCCCTTACCGAAGGGCAGTTCCAAAGCCAGCCGCAGGATATCTACGGCATCTTCAACATGGGCATGACCGCCGAAAACGTGGCGGAGCGGATGGGAATATCCCGGGAGGACCAGGACGCCTTTGCCCTTGAGAGCCAGATGAAGGCTAAGAAGGCAATATCCGAGGGCCGCTTCAAGGACGAGATAGTGCCAGTGGCGGTTCCCCAGAAGAAGGGCGACCCGATAATCTTTGACACCGACGAGCATCCCAGGGACACCTCCATGGAAAAGCTGGCAAAACTGAAGCCCGTTTTCAGGGAGGGCGGAACGGTTACCGCCGGCAATTCCAGCGGGCGCAATGACGGCGCCTCGGCGGTTCTCATAACGACCGAGGAAAAGGCCAGGCAGCTGGGCTTAAAGCCAATTGCCCGGTTCGTATCCCATGCCACCGCCGGCGTGGACCCCAGAATCATGGGCCTCGGCCCGGTGCCGGCCGTCCGCATGGCACTGAAGAAGTCCGGCCTCAGCCTTGACGATATCGGCCTTATCGAGCTGAACGAGGCTTTTGCCGCCCAGGCCCTGGGCTGCATCAGGGAGCTGGGGCTGAATACGGACATTATTAACGTCAACGGCGGCGCCATAGCCCTAGGCCACCCTGTCGGGTCCTCAGGCTGTCGCATCCTTGTAACCCTTGTCCATGAGATGAGGAAACGGGGCGTAAAATACGGCATGGCCACCCTGTGCGCGGCAGGAGGCATGGGCACCGCCGACATAGTAGAGCTTTGCGATTAATTCTTAACTCTGTAAGAAGAAAGAGGGTAATCCTAATGGCAAAATCCAATAAACTGATTATCTCAGCCGCCCTTTGCGGAGCAGGCACCCGAAAGGAACAGGCTCCCACCGTGCCATACACTCCCGAAGAAATTGCCCGCCAAGTGGTTGAAGTGGCAAAAGCAGGGGCTGCCATTGCCCATATCCACGTCCGCAAGGACACCGTCCTCCCCGACGGCAAGTTTGTGGAGGGCTACAAATCCATGGATTTGGGCCAGTTCACAAAGACCGTTGAGCTGGCGCGCAAATACTGCGCCGAGGCAGGCGTGGACATTATCATCAACCTTACAACCTCCGGCGGCGAATACGAGGACCGCAAGCGCCTGCAGCACTTGAGCGCCCTGAAGCCGGAAATGTGCTCCTTCGACCCGGGCACCCTGAACTGGGCATACAGCTACATTTTTGAAAACAGCCCGCGGTTCCTGGACCTGCTGAGCCAGGAGATAGTGAAGCTGGACATAAAGCCCGAATTTGAGATTTTCGACACCGGCTTTATTGATGCCGCCAACTACTACATAAACAAATGGAACATCCCCACACCGGCCCATTACCAGTTCATTATGGGCGTCGGCGGCGCCATGCCCGGCACCACCGCAAACCTGGCCTTCCTGGTTGACAAGCTGCCAAAAGACGCCACTTGGTCCGTTTCCGGCATTGGAAAATGCCACATGGAAATGATGCTGGCGGGCCTGGCCCTGGGCTGCGACGGGCTGCGCGTGGGTCTTGAAGACAACGTGGTGTACGGCAGGGACGCCGACGGCAACAAGATAATCGCCACCAACGTCATGCTGGTGGAGCGCGCGGCAAATCTGGCGAAGCAGGCCGGCCGCGAAATCGCCACCGCTCAGGAAGCCCGCGAAATTCTTGGCATCAAACGCAACTGCCTCCGGGACGAGGGCTGATTGAGTGTTGCTTTTTGTAAAATCATGATATAATATTATATGCGACAAGAGATATTTGCCGCCAGCATTCTGGTGGCAAATATCCTTTCATTTATACTTTCATTTTATATCATATAAAGTAACCGGAGGTCCCTATGATTGTTGAAAGCAAAATCGACGTCCGCTACCCCGACGCTGACCCCATGGGAATAGTGCACCACGCCGTGTACCCGCTCTGGTATGAAATCGGTCGGATGGACATGTTTGCGGCGATAGGTTTCGGGTACAAGGACATGCACGCCCTGGGCATAGACCCGCCCATGGTGAATCTGAACATGAATTACTATGCCCCCGTCAGGTACCCGGACACCGTCACCGTTAAAACCTGTATAATCGATTACGCCCCCAAAAAGATAAGGCTTCGCTATGAGGTGTATATCGACGGGCGGGAGGAGCCGGTGGCAGATGCGGAAAGCTTTCATATCTGGACCGGCCCCGACATGAAGAGCCTGGACATATCCCGGGCGCTGCCGGAAGTATACGCAAATATAATAAAAGCCTGCGAGCCAAAATAGTCCATAAAATATAAAAAACTTCCTTTGAGGGTGTGTCTTTGAGATTCATGATCCCATTGAGTATTTTTTAATGACCCAGGTAGTGTCTTTTCTTCCCTCATAGTTATCAGGTATTATAAAATATTTTATTCTGCCGTCTTTTTCATGCACAGGTTTATAAATTTCGTTTGTATTTGAGTATCTTTTATCAATATCATTCAATTAAAATCACTCCTTTTTTACATTATGTGCTGCCTCTTAAGTGGAGTTGTTTTAGTAGACAGAACACTATGCGAGAGGAGCAAAACTATAAAAATAAGTAAAAGACCAGCTATCCACAAGCTATTTATGCTTGTTTACAGCTGGTCTTTAATATTCCGCGCTTGATGAGAGCCGGAAAAAATTCAATGAACCCCTTGACTAACTCCCTTGGCGGTTTTTTTCTTAATGTTCTTACTTATTACAGCCTGCCGCCGCGGTCGACGACAATGTCCTGTCCGTTTACGGCCTGGGACTCGTCGGAGGCAAGGAACAGGATAACGCTGGCCTGCTGCTCGGGGGGAATCATATCCTCATACTCGTGGACATGCACTCGCTTCGTCAGCTCTATCATTTCCTCGTCGGCGCCCTCGAATTTTTCCGGGTCAAAGAGAGGGGTTAAGGTAGAGCCGGGGCTTATGGAGTTCGCCCTTATTCCCCTGGCATGATACTGAATGGCAATATTCTTGGTCAGGGCAATGACGCCGTTTTTTGCGGCACTGTAGGATGCGCCGGCGCAGCCGTAGACTCCGCCGATAGAGGCCACATTTACAATGACGCCGTGGCCCGCCTTTTCCATATGACGCAGGGCCGCCCGGCAAAAACGGATGACGCCCTTCAGGTCGGTGTCAATGACCTCCTCCATCCATTCATCCGACAGCTTTACGGTGGGGATGTGCTTGTCGCCAATTCCCGCGTTGTTTACAAGAATGTCAATGGTTCCGAAGGCCTTTACGGTTTCCTCGATTACCCTGTCCACATCGGCGGTAACCCTGACGTCCCCGGGCACGTACATAACAGTGCCTCCCTGGGCTTTGATTTCATCGGCCACGCGCTTTAGCTCCGCCTCGCGCCTGGCGGTAATGACCACCCTGGCCCCTTCCTTTGCAAACAGTTTGGCCGTAGCCTCGCCGATTCCGGAGTTTCCCCCCGTGATTACGGCCACTTTACCATCAAGTCTTCCCATTTTTATGCTGCTCCTTTCATTTATTCCCAGTTCTTCCAAACCTCCGGTTTATACCCGACGGTGGCCTGTCTGCCGTTGCGCACAACGGGGGTTTTTATGAGGCTGGGGTCTTCAAAAAGTTTTTCAAGCTTGTCCTCATCATAGGCCAAATATTTAAGCAACGGATAATCCGGCGACTTTTCATCCACAAGGGCGTCAAGGCCAACGGCGGATACTACGCTTTTTAGCTCTCCCCTGCTCATGCCGTGTTTCAATAAGTCTATGTATTGATATTTGATTCTCCGCTCCTTAAAATAACGCTCCGCCTTTTTGGTGTCAAAGCATTTGCTTTTCCCGAAAATCTGAATGTTCATAGCGCCCTTTCAAACACTCCCAGCAAATTGTTGTAAAAGATGTCCCTCACCAAATCTTCGTTATAATTTCGGCGGAGCATGGCCTCATAGATTTTGCCCATGTGCTCCACTCCCCTGATACCTTCGGGTAGCTCGTCAATGCCATCCAAATCGGCTCCCAGGCAGACGGCCTTCTCGCCACCCAGGGCCAGGAAGTGCTCGGCATGTTCCACCACTGCCACAGCATCCCTACCCAGTCCCAGAAAATCCGGGCATAAATTGAGCCCCGCTGCTCCCCCCAGCTTGACCAGTACCACAAACTGGTCGTCGCTGAGGTTCCTTGGATGCGGACACAGGGTCTTGGAGTTTGAGTGGCTTGCCAGCACCGGCCGGGAGGCTATATCCAGGGTGTCCCAAAAAGCCGCCTCGGAGATGTGGGACATGTCGAGTATGACGCCCATCTCCTGAGCCCCGCGGACAAAGGCCCTGCCCTTTTCCGTAAGGCCGCCATTATTGCTGCTCATGGCCGTGCCGGACAGGCTGTTGGGGTAGTTCCAGGTGATGTTCACCAGCCGGACTCCCAAATCATAGGCCTCCCGAAGTTTCTCCAGGTCGCAGGCCAAAAGCTCGGCTCCCTCCACGGAAATAAAGGCGGCAATTTTGTTCTCCCGGCGGGCCTGCCGCACATCGTCGGCGGTGAGGCAATGCATTAAAATGTCCCCGTTTTTATCAAATTCCTCAAGCAGGTATCCTGCAGCCTTTTGGTAAAGGCCATACAGAAGCTTCGCCGGGGCATCGGGCCTGTCAAAGTCCCACGCTCCTCCGGCGGAGTCCTCCTCCGGCCGCGTGAATATTGCAAATACCTGGGCGCAGGGCGAATAGGCCAGCAGGCGCTCCAAATCCAGATGGAGGCTGTTTTTCCACAGGCCTTCGCCTTTCTTCATGGCCGCCGTTATGGTGTCGCAGTGGGCGTCAAAGAGGGGAACGGGCACCTGCATATCATCTCCTGCATCAAATCCGGCCGGAAAGCCGCCCTTTTCCGGCGGCCGGCCCGACCTATATCTCCATTATTACGGGAATTATCATGGGGCTGCGCTTTATGGTCTTGTAGAGGTAGCCGGACAGGTTGTTTTTTACTTTGGATTTTATGGTTGCCCAGTCCGTTATGCGCTGGTCCTGGCAGCTGTTAAGGCTTTCAATGACCACCCTCTTCATCTCTTCCATGAGGGTCTCGGACTCTTTGACGTAGACAAAGCCGCGGGTAATGATGTCCGGCCCGGAAACCAGGCTGGAATCCTCCCCGGAGAGCATCATGACGATAACTATTATGCCCTCGTCCGCCAGGTGCTTCCTGTCGCGCAGGACCACGCTGCCCACATCGCCAACGCCTGTTCCGTCTACCAGAACGTTGCCGGCAGGAACGGTGCCGTTAATCTCTATGCTGTTTTTGGTGATTTCTACTACCTTGCCGTTGCTGGCAATAACAATATTCCGCGGGTCCATGCCCATGGACCTGGCCAGCTCCGCATGCTGGAAGAGATGGCGGTGCTCGCCGTGCACGGGCATGAAAAACTTCGGCTGCGTCAGTGCCAGCATCATCTTCAGCTCTTCCTGGCAGGCGTGTCCGGAAACGTGCAGGTCGCTGAGGCGGTCGTAAATCACCTCGGCTCCCTTGTAGAAAAGCTCGTTGATAACCCTGCTTATGGTGGCTTCGTTGCCGGGTATTGCGGAGGCGGAAATAATCACTCTGTCGCCCGCGTCAATCTCCACCTGCCGGTGTCCGGAAAAAGCCATGCGGTAAAGGGCGGACATGTTTTCGCCCTGGCTTCCGGTCGTAATGATTACCACTTTTTTTCTTGGATAGCTTTTCAGCTGGTTCATATCAACCAGAACGCCCTCGGGCACTTTCAGGTACCCCAGCTCTGTGGAGACTTTAATGACGTTTTCCATGCTGCGCCCGGTAATGCCCACCTTGCGGCCATATTTGGCTGCCACGTTTATTATCTGCTGTATCCTGTGGACGTTCGAGGAGAAAGTTGTGACTATTATCCGCTTTTCGCAGTCCTTGAACAGCTCGTCAAACCGTTCTCCAACCTTGCGCTCCGACATGGAATATCCGGGTCTCTCCACATTCGTGGAATCGGACAGCAGAGCCAGCACGCCGTCCTTGCCCAGCTTGCCAAACCTGGCAATGTCAATCATTCCGCCCTGAATGGGGGAAACGTCAACCTTAAAGTCGCCGGTGTGGATTACCATACCGATTGGTGTGCGGATTGCCAGTGAAACGGCGTCTGCCACGCTGTGGTTAACGTGAATAAGCTCCACGGTAAAGCAGCCCGCCTTAAACTTCTCCCCTGACTCCAAAGTGATAATTTTTGTCTTGTCAAGAAGCTTGTGCTCCTCCAGTTTTATCTGCGCAAGCCCCGCAGTAAGCCGGGTGGCGTAAATGGGAGCGTTTACCTCTTTCATGAGATAGGGAAGCCCGCCAATGTGGTCTTCATGCCCGTGAGTAAGGACAATCGCACACAGCCTGTCCTTGTTCTGAACAAGCCAGGTGATATCGGGGATAACAATATCAACCCCATACATGTCTTCATCCGGGAAGCCCAAACCGCAGTCAACCACCATGAGATCGTTTCCGTACTCAAACACGGTAAGATTCTTGCCAATCTCCCCAAGGCCTCCCAGAGGGATAATTTTCAGTTTTGATGACATTCAAAAACTCCTTTTTAATGTAAAATTGTTATGTAGCTGATGCGGGAACACCTAAACAGGCTGACACTCCGGGTACAACATCGACCCTGTTTCGCCGATGTTCCAGCCGGCGTCCGCCTTGTCCGTTATACCCTTAAACCGTTGTATAATTAAGTACGAACGTACATAGCTTCCGTCTGCAAAGTATTATAACCAGCAATTAAAAGTTTTAACAGGCTTATTACTTGCCCATCATATATCAGGAAAGAGCGATTGTCAAATAGAGTCAATAGGTGCGGTATTTGGCGGGCTACATCACCCTGCGGCCCTGAAGGGCTCTGAGCAAGGTTGCGTCATCGGCATATTCTAGGTTTGAGCCCACGGGTATTCCGTAGGCAAGCCTAGTCACTTTGACATCAAAAGGCTTCAAAAGGCGGGATATATACATGGCAGTGGCGTCCCCCTCGGTGTCGGGGTTCGTGGCCATGATAACTTCGGAAATGCCCCCGGCGCTGACACGCCTGACCAATTCGCTTATTCTGATGTCGTCGGGTCCCACATGGTTCATGGGCGACAGCACTCCGTGGAGTACGTGGTACACCCCGTTGTACTCCCTGCTGCGCTCAATGGACAACACGTCCCGGGGTTCCGCCACCACGCATATGGTGGACTGGTCCCGGCGGTCGCTTGAACACAGGTCGCATACTTCGGCGTCGCCTTCCATGAAGTTCTGGCATTTGGGGCAGTTGTGAACGTTTTTCCTGGCTTCCAGAATTGCGGCTGCAAAGCTCTCCGCTTCACTCTCCGGCTGGGAAAGGATATGAAAGGCCAGGCGCTGGGCAGTTTTCTTGCCTATGCCGGGCAGGGTTGCAAATTTGTCTATGAGATTTTCAAGGGAGGAAGGGAAAAAAGGCATGTCTGCTTTCTCCTTAAAACAGGTATTCAGTATCTGTCAGGCCCTTCTTATGGCCTCAATGGCGGCGGCCCTGTCGGCCTTGCCGAAAATGGCGCTGCCCGCCACCAAAACATTGGCTCCGGCGGCTTTCACCAGAGGCGCAGTGTCGGGGTCCACTCCTCCGTCCACTTCCAGCTCGCATGATGGGTTGAGCTCCTTGAGCATTCCGCTAATTTCCTCTATTTTGGGAAGCTGGTCGTACATGAAACTCTGGCCGCCGAAACCCGGCTCCACAGTCATGACCAGGACAAGATCAAGGAGCTTAATATAGGGAAGCAGCACAGAGGCGGGGCTGCGGGGCTTGACGGACAGCCCCACCTTTTTGCCCTGCTCCCTGACGACGGAGACGGCGGCAAATATGTCCTGGGGCTGGTCCGCCTCCACATGAAAAACCACAAGGTCGGCTCCCGCTTGGCAAAACTCCTTAACATAGCGGTGGGGCCTGTCTATCATCAGGTGCACATCCAGGAACATGTCCGTGGCCCGGCGAAGGGATTTGACCACAGGTATGCCAATGGATATGTTTGGAACAAACAGACCGTCCATTACGTCTACATGAAGGTAGTCGGCACCGGCCAGGCGGACATCCTCCATGTCCTTAATTAAATTTGCAAAATCGGCAGAAAGTATGGAAGGGGCTATTTTTATCATTGCTTTTCACTCCGCTGTGCCAATTTGGGGGTTCTGTACTAAATAACGGCGGGACAAGCCTTTTCCGGAGCAGGTCACAGCCCGGCAGCTTCCGGCATAAGATTGAATAGCTGCGCTGCGCGCGCCGCCGCTTTTATATAGGGGGTTGTCCGGGCCTGCTCCCCCGGGCAACCCCCAGTGTGCATTTTTGGCAAATATGCTAGAATAATATTATATAATACAATATGTGGTTGCGCAAGTTATTTTTCCTTGACGTTTTTATAGTTTGAATATACAATTATTGCAAAAAGCAATGCAAAAAGAACAAATTGGCGGCAGCCGTCAAGGAGGCGAAGTAATTGCGGGAAGTTAAGATGAAACCTGTGGGGCCAATATATACCGTGGCGATAACCTGGCTGCTATACGCCTGTTTCTTTCCCTTGTACAAGCTGTGGCATTTTATCGTGGCGATTCTGGTTACGCTAATAATCTGGAGCATATCCAAAAAGATATTCAAACCCCAGATTATTTACGTTGAGGAGCCTGAACCGGAACCTGTCAGCTACGGCCCCGAGGTGGACGCAATTGTAGCCGAGGGCAGGCTTGCCCAGTCTGAGATGGGCAGGCTCTACGCTTCCATAAAAGACAACGCCGTCCGGATGAAAATGAATCAGCTGATGCAGATTTCGGACAAAATAGTGCAAAACGCCATCGACAATCCCGGCAACGTGCCTCAGATTAAAAAATTCCTGAACTACTATCTGCCTACCACTATCAAACTGCTGAACGCCTACGACCGCATGAGCGACCAGGGCATTGAGGGCGTCAATATATCCGGTTCCATGAGCCGCATTGAAGCAATGCTGGACACAGCGGTGGAGGCCTTCAAAAAGCAGCTGGACTCCCTCTTTGCTAACCAGGCCCTGGACATTGAAACCGACATTGAGGTCATGAACGCCATGCTGGCCCGGGAAGGCCTGGCCGGCGGCGATTTCGGCAATAAGAAATAGCAGGTTTTCTGACAATAAAGCACGATAGAAGTACGAAAGGACAGCGAGCTATGGACAACAAGGAATATATACCCTCTTTGACTTTGCATCCCCAGGTGGAAGACGCGCTAAGCGCTCCCGCCCCATCCGCCGCCGAGGAGGCGGCAAAGCCCGAGGCGGAAGTCCCGGTGGAAAAGCTGGACATAAACAGGCTCTCTCCCGAGGAGCAGGCCGCCGTCCGGGAGTTCGCCAAGCAAATCGACGTTACCGACACCAACATGGTCCTTAATTACGGCGCCGCCGCCCAGAAAAATGTGTCTGAATTTTCAAGCGCCGCTTTGAGCAATGTAAGAAGTAAGGACCTGGGACAGGTGGGGGACATGCTGTCCGCCCTGGTGGTGGAGCTTCAGGGTTTCAACTTTTCCGAGGAGGAAAAGAAGGGCCTTATGGGGCTTTTCAGAAAGACGAAGAACAAGATTGCCACACTGAAAGCCCACTACGACAAGGTCCAGATCAACGTGGACAAAATTACCGAGGCGCTGGACAACCACTGGAGGGTCCTTACAAAGGACATTGCCATGCTGGACAAGATGTACGAGATGAACCTGGCCTACAATAAGGAGCTCTCTATGTATATCATAGCGGGCAAGCTGCGTCTGGAAGAGCTCAGGCAGACCGAGCTGCCCAGGCTTCAGGAGAAGGCGAGGCAGTCTGGCCTTCCCGAGGACGCCCAGGCGGCCAACGACTTTGCCAACATGCTGGGACGTTTTGAAAAGAGGCTTCACGACCTGGAGCTGACGCGCATGATTTCTATACAGATGTCTCCCCAGATTCGGATGATTCAAAACAACGACAGCCTCATGGCGGAAAAAATACAGACCTCCATCGTGAACACCATCCCCCTGTGGAAGTCACAGATGGTGCTGGCCCTTTCCATGTACCATTCCCAGCAGGCCATGAGCGCCCAGCGGGAGGTGTCCAACCTCACAAACGAGCTGCTCCGCAGAAACGCCGAGGCACTGCGCCAGGGCAGCGTTGACGTGGCCAGGGAGGCTGAGCGTGGCATAGTGGACCTGGAGACCCTTAAGCACACCAACGAGGAACTCATAAAAACCCTGGAAGAAGTGCGGCAGATCCAGGAGGAAGGCCGCACGCGCCGTGCCGAGGCCGAAGCTGAACTGGGACGCATTGAGGGCGAGCTCAAGCAGAAGCTGCTGGAGCTGAGAGGCTAATCCCCCCTCCCGCAACTGTTGAAAGGACGTATGCCTATGGAAATATTAAAAAAACGCCCTGTGGCAATTATTATAACCGCCGTAATTATATTCCTTTCCACCGTTTTCAGCGTAAACCGCACTTTGGGCGCCGAGTGCCAGAAGGTCAGGGACGGTTTCTTTACCGGCGTTGTATATGAAGGCTACACCCGCAAGAGCATCGCCATCCAGCTGAAGACCCGCATAGACGCCGCAAACGCGGTGGCTAGCATAACCGCCAATTACAGCCAGGTGGAAATCGAAACGCAGGACCTCCGGGATGCAAGAAACAGGCTTATTGATGCGCTTAATGAAGCCAAGAGTGGCAAAGCTTCGCTCAAAACTGTATATAATGCAAATAAGGAGCTTCAGGACGCCTTTGACAACCTGGAAAAAGGAATGGAAGCCATAGAGCTTTCCGAGCGCGAGGCGGAAAATTTCAAGAACAACCGCAGCGATTTTTACGGCGCTCAGGCGGCCATTGAAAAAGCCGGCTACAACGAGGCGGTACACGAATTTTACCGCACAACCCTGAACGTTTTTCCCACAAACTTTCTTTGGAGAATCTCCTGGGTTGACCCCCCGGAATTGTATGAATAGGATGTCAATATGAAAAAGACTGCTGCTTTACCTTTGACCATAGTTCTTATCCTGTCCCTGCTGTGCGGCCCCGCCCTTGCGGTGGTGCCCGCCAGCGAGGAGTTCTATGTGGCTGACTACGCGGATGTACTCTCCAACGTTACTGAGGAGCTGATTATAAACTACAACGGTGCCCTTGAGCACCAGTGCAAGGGCGCCCAAATCGTCGTGGTGACCGTAAACTACCTGGACGGGATGTATTCCGACGAGTATGCAAACCAGCTCTTTAACGACTGGGGAGTGGGGAGCGCCGAGGAAAACAACGGGCTGCTCCTGCTTCTGGCCGTGGGCGAAAACAAGGCCTGGTTAACGGTGGGCGCTGGGCTCACCGGCAACCTTACCGAATCCAAGGTCAGCAACATGCTGGACGAATATTTCTGGCCGGATTTTGACGCCGGGGAATACGACACGGCCGTCTCTACCCTTTTTATGCAGCTTTTGTACTGGTTTGACGGTTATTACGGGTCCAATGTGGTTGCCTCGAATCCGGATTACCAGGAAGAAATCCCGTCGCCGGCCGAGGAACACTACTACGAAGGCGAACCGTATTACGACACCGCTTATTCCTCTTGGAACTTTGTGAACGGGATTTTTGTATTGCTGCTGGTAGTATTGGTGATAATCATAATCATTTCCGCCGCTTCAAGGTACAGCCGTCATTATTACGGGGGCTACGGCGGTTACAGGAGTACGTTCTTTATTCCCATCTTCCCCTTCTTCGGCAGGCGCTACCGCCGTGGTCCCTGGAATCCTCCGCCTCCGCCTCCTCCCCCTCCCGGCAACGCGGCCAGGAGCAGCAGAAATGACCGTTGGCGCGGCGGCGGCTTTGGCGGCGGCAGCGGCTTTGGCGGCGGCGGACGGAGTGGAGGTTTCGGCGGCGGCTTCGGCGGAGGCCGCGGCTCCGGCGGCGGCGGATTCTCCGGCGGCGGCGGCGCCGGGCGCCGTTGATACAGGCATATTTTACAGCCGGGCAACAGTTTCTCCGCACGATTTTTATAAAAGCATATAATTTGAAGATAATGTTAAAAAAGCTCTTGACATTGTCTCTGCATCTGCCTATAATGATGGAAATTTCCTGCATCTGCACTGATATGGAGAATGTAATCATGTCAATTCGCTCATTCGCCACAGCAGCATACTATTATTTTTACTTTGGCTTTATCTACTTTTTGGATAAGGCTTGGTTGAGTATGCTGCAAAACGGCTACAATTGATGTTGGCATAACCGCATAAATCCACCTTAACACAGCATCAATTGAGGGTTCCGCAGTAATACTCACTGCGGAACCCTTTTTTTTATATGAAAAAACACCTAGGGGGGGCAATTTTGGTAGTAATCGTAAAAAAGAATGCAAGCAAATCTCAAATAGACAACTTCAGCGACTGGCTTAAAAACAAGGGCTTCGACGTCCACCTCTCAATAGGCGCCAACCACACCATTCTGGGTATTGTCGGCGACACATCATCCCTTGATATCGAGGTCATCAGGGCCCTGGAAATTGTTGAAGACGTAAAGCGCATCCAGGAGCCTTTTAAAAACGCCAGCAGGAAGTTTCACGGGGAGGACACGGTCATAACCCTGCCCTCCGGTGTCAAAATTGGCGGCGGGCACTTTCAGGTGATTGCCGGCCCCTGCTCCGTGGAGTCCGAGGAGCAGATAATTTCCGTGGCGAAGGCCGTTAAAGCCGCAGGAGCAACCCTCCTGCGCGGGGGCGCATTTAAGCCCCGCACCTCGCCCTACTCCTTCCAGGGCCTTCACGAGGCCGGCATCAAGCTACTGCTGGAAGCCAAAAAAGAAACAGGCCTTCCCGTAGTCAGCGAAATTATGGACGCCTCCCATATTCCCCTTTTTGAAGAAATTGACATTATACAGGTAGGCGCCAGAAACATGCAAAACTTTGAGCTCCTAAAACAGCTTGGCCACCTGAGAAAACCCGTGCTGCTCAAGCGCGGCCTTGCCAACACCCTGCAGGAGCTGCTCATGAGTGCCGAGTATATCCTTGCGGGCGGCAACAGAGAGGTAATTCTCTGCGAGCGGGGCATCAGGACCTTTGAAACCTATACCAGAAACACTCTCGACCTCTCGGCGATACCTGTTCTGCACGGGCTTACCCACCTTCCCGTTATCGTTGACCCCAGCCATTCCACGGGCTACGCCCGCCTGGTGCGGTCCATGGCCCTTGCCGCCACTGCCGCCGGAGCCGACGGGCTCATAATCGAGGTGCACAACGACCCGGCCAACGCCCTTTGCGACGGACCCCAATCCCTGACCCCGGAGGCCTTTACCGAGCTTATGGAAAAAATAATGGCAATACGTCCTTTTGCGGACAGATAGCGGGGACTTGTGCCATGACTATCGGTATTGTTGGTCTCGGCCTTATAGGGGGGAGCCTGGCAAAGGCGCTTAAGGCCTATACGGATGCGGTGGTCTGGGGCGGCGACATCTCCCAGGATGTTTTAAACGCCGCCCTGGACCAGGGGGCAATCGACGGCAGGCTCACTGAAAACGGACTTTCCCAGTGCGACATGGTCATCGTTGCCCTGTATCCCGCAGGCACCGTCGAGTACGTAAAAAAGCATGCCCCCCTGTTCAAAAAGGGAGCCATTGTCATGGACTGCTGCGGCGTAAAAAGCCCTATATGCTCCGCTTTAAAAGGCGTGACCGAAAACGCCGGGTTTATATTCGTAGGGGCCCATCCCATGGCGGGCGTGGAACGGGGCGGGTTTGAAAACTCCTTCCCTGAAATGTTCAAAAACGCTTCCCTCATCCTTACACCATACGAGTACACCCCAAGGGAAGCCGTGGAAAGCATCTGGCAGCTGGCGTCGAAGCTGGGCTTTGGAAGGCTGCAAATCATAACCCCGGAACTGCACGACCAGATGATATCCTACACCTCACATCTCTGCCACCTTGTGTCATGCGCCTATATTGGCAGCCCCCTGGCTCTGGAACACGGAGGTTTTTCCGCCGGAAGTTTCAGGGACATGACAAGAATCGCAAAAATTAACGAAGAGATGTGGGCGGAGCTGTTTATTGAAAACAGAGAGCACCTGTGCAGGGAAGCGGAGGAGTTTATCCGGCGGCTTCGGGAGCTTACGGAACTGGCACGCAGGCAGGACCGCCGGGGACTCTGCAGTCTGCTGCGCAAATGCAGGGAAGTCAAGGAAAGCCTGGAAGCAATGCAGGAGGAAAGCCAATGAAAATGGTGCGAGTAAAAGCTTCGAGAAGCTACAACGTTCTAATCGGCGCCGGGCTTTTAAGCCGCTGCGGGGAGCTTATATCCCAGGTAAGCGATCCTGGCACCGCGGCAATCGTTACCGATGACATAGTCTCCTCCATGTACGCGGATACGGTGGAAAAGTCGCTGGCCGGCGCGGGCTGGCGGGTCGTAAAATTTATCTTTCCCAACGGGGAAACATCCAAAAACATGGCTGTTTTAAGTGATGTTCTGGAATTTCTCGCCGGGGAGGAACTGACAAAAACTGACCTGGTGGTGGCCCTGGGAGGCGGCGTCGCGGGAGACCTGGCGGGATTTGCCGCCGCCTGCTTCAAGCGGGGGGTGCCCTCCGCCCAAATCCCCACCACCTTCCTGGCCGCCATTGATTCCTCCGTGGGGGGCAAAACCGCCGTCAACCTGGCGGCAGGTAAAAACCTGGCCGGCGCCTTTTATCAGCCCAGGCTTGTAATATGCGACACCGATGTAATCTCCGCTCTTCCGCCCGGCCTGTTTTCCGAAGGCCTGGCTGAGGCAATAAAATACGGCGTCATCTCCGACCCCATGCTTTTCGAGCGCCTATCCGCCGGAAATCCCAGGGCGGGTTTGGAGGACACCATTTACCGCTGCGTTCTTTCAAAGGCGGAAATCGTAGGAAAGGACGAATTTGACGGAGGGCTGCGGCAGCTATTGAATTTCGGCCACACCGCTGGCCATGCCATTGAGAAGAGCAGCAATTTCACTGTGAGCCACGGCCACGCCGTTTCCATGGGCATGGTTATTGCCGCAAGGGCCGCCCTCAGCCTTGGCTTGTCATATGAAGACTGCCTATCCCCAATTTTAAAGGCTCTAAACAATAATGGGCTTCCCGTCTCCTGCCCCTATTCAGCGGAGGAGCTGACAGCCGCCGCCATGTCCGACAAAAAGCGCAGCGGCGGCCGCATTAACCTGGTCATCCCCCTGAGAATCGGCCAGTGCCATATACACAAAATTGACGTTTCCGAACTACCCGGCTTTATTGCCGCGGGCCTAGGTGATTGATATGGATAAAATTACGGTAATCCCCTCTCCCCTTTCCGGCGTTATTTCAGCCATCCCATCCAAATCCCACGTCCACCGTATGCTGATATGCGCCGCCCTGGGCGACAGGCCGGTTGCTCTGAAGCTGAAGGGCACGTCGGAGGATATTGAGGCCACAATAAGATGCCTTTCGGCCCTGGGAGCGAAAATCTGCCGGGACGCGGCATCCCTTACCATTGCTCCCATTGGCCCGCACATCCCCACCTCTCCCCTGCTGGACTGCGGCGAAAGCGGCTCTACCCTGCGGTTTTTGATACCCGTTGCCGCGGCCCTGGGCTGTGGGGCAAGGTTTACGGGCTCAGGCAGGCTGCCCCAGCGGCCCCTCGAGCCTCTCCTAACGCAGCTTGAGGAGCACGGGGCTGTCTTCAGCTCCCGGCGCCTGCCCCTTGACGTATCCGGTGGTCTGAAAGGAGGGGTCTTTTCCCTGCCGGGGGATATAAGCTCCCAGTACCTGACCGGCATACTTTTGGCCCTCCCCCTGATAGGCGGCGGGCGGGTAGAACTTCTCACTCCCCTGCAGTCCAAGGGCTATGTGGATATGACCCTTTCCGTGATGCGCCGGTTCGGGGTGAATGTTAAGGATGGGAAAGATAGGTATGAAGTGGCTGCCGGTTCAAAATATACGTCCCCAAATGATCTGGCTGCCGAAGGGGACTGGTCCAACGCGGCCTTCTGGCTATGCGCCGGGGCACTGTCAGATCCCGTCACGGTAGAGGGCATTAATATGGACTCCACCCAAGGGGACAGGGCGGTTGCGGACATTTTAAGAGGCTTCGGGGCGGACGTGAAGGTCTCTCCCGGCTCTGTAACCGTATCTTCCGCTCCATTAAGGGGAATTGAAATCGATGCGGGGGAAATTCCCGACCTTATTCCGGTCCTTTCTGTGGTGGCCGCCGCAGCAAAAGGCTACACGAGGATTTACAACGCCCGAAGACTTAGGCTTAAGGAAAGCGACAGGCTCTCCGCCATTGCGGACACCCTTACAAGGCTGGGTGCGGAAGTAATAGAAAAGGCAGACGAACTGGTTATCCGGGGCGGAAAGAGATTAAAAGGAGGCAGGGTATCCGGTTTTAACGACCACAGAATGGTTATGAGCGCCGCCGTGGCCGCCCTGTTTTCGGATGAACCCGTAACCATCAGCGGCTGGAGGGCGGTGGAAAAGTCATATCCGGGCTTTTTTGAGGATTTTAGGATACTGGGAGGAATAGCAAATGTCTAATACGTTTGGAGAAAAAATAAAAGTAACCATTTTCGGCCAGTCCCATTCCGAGGCAATTGGGGTTGTAATCGAGGGGCTCCCGCCGGGCTTTCACCCTGACATGGAGGAAGCGGCCGCCTTTATGGCCCGCCGCGCCCCCGGCAGGAGCGAGTACTCCACCCCCCGGATGGAGGAAGACGTTCCAAAATTTATCTCCGGCCTCGTTGACGGCGCCACCTGCGGCGCCCCGGTCTGCGCCATCATACAAAACACTGACGCCCGCTCCGGGGACTACAGCAGGCTTAAAACCGTCCCGCGCCCCTCCCATGCTGACTATACCGCCATGGTTAAATACGGCGGCTATAACGACATCAGGGGAGGCGGCCAGTTTTCCGGCAGGCTCACAGCGCCCTTGTGCTTTGCCGGAGCCCTCTGCCTGCAGCTTCTAGCCGAGTGCGGAGTAACGGTGGGGGCTCAAATTCTGGAGATTGCGGGAGTGCCCGACCGCCCGCTGGACACGGTTAACGTGAGCCCAGAGGAACTGGAGGCTATCCGTTCCAAGGCCTTCCCCGTAAACGACGACGCCGCCGGGGAAAGAATGCGGGAGGAAATTCTGCGGGCAAAGCAGGACATGGATTCAGTTGGCGGCATTATCCGGTGCTACGCCCTGGGGCTTCTCCCAGGGCTGGGGGAACCAATGTTCCACGGCCTTGAAAACAGGCTGGCCGCGGCGGTGTTTGGAATTCCCGCGGTCCGGGGCGTATCCTTCGGGGCGGGCTTTGCTGCCGCCAGAATGCGGGGCTCGGTGCACAACGACCCCTTTGAAGTCATTGATGGCGAGGTCCGCACCAGAACTAACAACCACGGCGGAATCCTGGGAGGCATAAGCTCCGGAATGCCCCTTGTAATGGACGTGGCCATCAAGCCCACGGCCTCCATTGGGATTCTCCAGGATACGGTTGATTTAACCGCCATGGAAAACACCACGCTTACTATAGGCGGCAGGCACGACCCCTGCATAGTGCCCAGAGCAGTTCCCTGCGTGGAGGCGGCTGTCGCCATAACATTGCTTGACATGCTTATCGAAAGGATGTGAAAAAATGAAGCTGGAAGAATTAAGATCCAAAATAGACGGCATTGACGACGAACTGGCCCGGCTGTTCAAGCAGAGAATGGAAATAGTCTCACAAATTGCTGACGAAAAAGCCAAAACCGGCCTCCCTGTGAAGTCCTCCGCCAGGGAGAGGGAAATACTTTACCGGGTTACGGGCATTGCCGGCAACGAACTTGAAAACTACACTAAGACCCTGTTCAACACCATTTTCGATTTGAGCCGCAACTATCAGGAATACAGGCTCCGAGGTGGCAAGTCGGCTCTACGCGAGCAGATTGAAAAGGCGGCAACTGAAACTGAACAGAGCTTTCCCTTCAAAGCCGTGGTTGCCTGTCAGGGGGTGGAGGGCGCATACTCCCAGCTTGTCTGCGATAGGCTCTTCTCCCTGCCCCAGATAATGTACTTCAGCCGATTCGAGGGTGTATTCCAGGCAGTGGAAAGCGGCATGTGCAGATACGGCATTCTGCCCATTGAAAACAGCTCCGCCGGCTCCGTAACCGAGGTTTACGACCTGATGGTAAAATACAAGTTTTATATCGTCAGGAGCCTTAAGCTGAAGATAGAGCATATGCTTCTGGCAAAGCCCGGCGTCAAGCTGGAGGATATAACTGAGATAGTGTCCCACGAGCAGGCCCTGGACCAGTGCAGCGACTTTTTAAGGGCCCATCCCCATATCAGGGCCACGGTCTTTTCCAACACCGCTGCGGCCGCCCAATACGTGGCTCAGTCGGAGCGCAGCGATATAGCCGCTATATCCTCGGCAAACTGCGCCGATGTATACGGGCTTTCCGTCATCTCAGACAAGGTGCAGAACAGCGACCACAACTACACCCGCTTTATATGCATTTCAAAGAAAATGGAGATATACCCCGGCTCCAACAAGATTTCCTTCATGTCCTCGGTGCCCCATAAGCCGGGCTCCCTGTACAGCCTGCTTTCCAAGTTTTCCGCCAGGGGATTGAACCTGTGCAAGATAGAGAGCCGGCCTATCCCCGGCAAGGACTTCGAATTCGTTTTCTATTTCGACCTGGAAGCCTCGGTGGAGTCTGAGGAAACCCTTGACGTCCTGTCCCTTTTGGAAAGCGACCCCTTCTTCGTTTTCCTGGGGGCATACACGGAAGTCTTCTAAGGATGGCTTGTTATGAAATACGGACTTATAGGCGAAAAAATCGGCCACAGCTTTTCCCCCCAGATACACGGCACGCTGGCCTCCTATGAATACATTCTCCGGCCCGTCCCAAGGAACGAACTGGATGAATTTATCAAAAAAAGGGATTTCTGCGGGCTCAACGTGACCATACCATATAAGAAGGCGGTTATGCCCTTCTGCGATTACCTTGACCCGGACGCCGCCGGGATAGGCAGCGTCAACACCCTTGTGGTGAAAGACGGCAGGCTTTGCGGCTATAACACGGACTTACAGGGCTTTATATACATGGCTACGAGAAGCGGCATCTCATTTGAGGGGAAAAAAATAATCATTCTGGGCACCGGCGGCACAGCTATGACGGCTCAGGCGGCGTCAAAAAAACTAGGTGCAGGCGAAATAGTCCTAATCTCCCGAACTGGTGAAAACAACTACTCCAACCTTTCCCGCCATGCGGACGCCGATGTTCTGGTTAACACCACGCCGGTGGGAATGTACCCCAATTGCGGCAAGTCCCCCGTGGATTTAAGTCTCTTTCCCAAACTTTCCGGGGTTTTGGACGTAATTTATAACCCGCTTAAAACCGCCCTGCTGTTGGAGGCGGAAAGGCGTGGCCTTCCCCGTTCCGGGGGACTGCCCATGCTGGTGGTGCAGGCCAAGGCAAGCGCCGAGCTTTTCACTGGTAAGAAAATACCTGACACGAAGATAGAAGAAGTCGTCGCCGCCCTGCGCCGGCAGATGAGCAACGTAGTTTTAATCGGCATGCCAGGGTCCGGCAAGAGCACCTTGGGCAAGGCGCTGGCGCAAGAGCTGGGGAAGAAATTTGTGGACACGGACGAGGAAATCGCGACCAGAGCCGGCATGTCCATACCGGAGATTTTCGCCCGGCACGGGGAGGGGCATTTCAGGCAATTGGAATCTGAAGTCATATCAGATTTGGGCAAGGAAACCGGGTACGTAATCGCCACGGGAGGCGGGTGCGTCCTTCGGGATGAGAACTACCTTCCCCTGCGTCAAAACGGCATAGTGCTGTATATAACGCGGCCCATAAAGGAGCTGCCCGCCGATGGAAGGCCACTTTCCCAGTCCGGCAGTTTGGAGGAGATGTTCAGGGTTAGGCGGCCCCGGTACGAGTTGTTTGCGGACGCCGTTGTGGACAACAGCGGCGATTTCGCCCAGACAGTCCAAAAAGCAATAGAGGTGTATTATGAAAATATTGGTGATAAACGGCCCTAACATCAATATGCTGGGCATTAGGGAAAAGGATATATACGGCTCAAAAACCTATTCGGACCTGATAAACTACGTAAAAAGGGAATGCGACAAGCTGGGGATTGAGACCGTATTCTTCCAGTCCAACCACGAAGGGGCCATTGTGGACGCCATACAGAAGGCCTACGGAAAGTTTCAGGGCATAATCATTAATCCCGCCGCCTACACTCATACCAGCATTGCCATTCTTGACGCCCTGAAGGCTGTCTCCATTCCCGCCGTGGAGGTGCATATCTCCGACATTTCCGCAAGGGAAGAGTTCAGGCGGATTTCCTACGCCGGCATGGCCTGCGTCAAAACCTTTTCCGGCTTCGGCTTCGCGGGCTATGTAATGGCGGCAAAAGTCTTGAAGGATTTGATAGAAAAAGCGTCCGACTAATTCGGGCAAAATAATAAGCTGCTATCCTTCCGATAGCAGCTTTTATTTTATGCCGTTACAGCAGGCCCTTTTCCCTCATTGCCTTTATCTTTACTGGCAGGCCGAAAAGGTTTATGAAACCTTCCGCGTCCTTTTGGTTGTAATCGCTCTCGCCGAAGGTGGCTATGGCTTCCGAATACAGGCTGTAGGGCGAGGAAACCCCTGCGTTGATAACGTTGCCCTTATAGAGCTTGAGCCTTACCTTTCCCGTGACCGTCTCCTGGGTCTTATCCACAAAGGCGGCAAGAGCCTCCCGTAGCGGGGTATACCACTGGCCGTTGTAAACCAGTTCGGCGTATTTTACGGCAAGCTGTTCTTTCAGGTGGGCGGTCTCCTTGTCCAGGCACAGGGTTTCAAGGATTTCATGGGCCTTATAGAGGATGGTGCCGCCGGGTGTCTCGTAAACTCCCCTGCTCTTCATGCCCACAAGGCGGTTTTCCACCAAGTCCAGGATGCCTATGCCGTTTTCGCCGCCTATCTTATTGAGCTTGAAGATTATCTCGCTGGCCTTCATACTCACGCCGTCCAGGGCCACCGGTACGCCCTTTTCAAATTCAATTTCAACGTATGTTGGCTTATCCGGAGCCATCTCGGGCGAAACGCCCATCTCCAAAAATCCGGGCTTATTGTACTGGGGCTCGTTTTCCGGATTCTCAAGGTCGAGGCCCTCATGGCTCAGGTGCCATATGTTCTTATCCTTGGAATAGTTTGTATCCCTGCTTATTTTAAGGGGGACGTTATGGGCCTCGGCGTAGTCAATTTCATCGTCCCTGCTCTTGATGTCCCATTCTCTCCAGGGTGCTATGACCTTCATCTGGGGAGCCAGGGCCTTTATGGTCAGCTCAAAACGCACCTGGTCATTGCCCTTGCCGGTGCAGCCGTGGCAAATGGCGTCGGCCCCCTCTTTCAGCGCGACCTCCACGAGCCCCTTTGCTATGACGGGCCTTGCGGTGCTGGTGCCCAGAAGATACCCTTCATACTTGGCACCGGCCTTCATGGTGGGGATTATAAAATCGTCCACAAACTCGTCCACCAAATCCAAAATATACAGCTTGGACGCCCCTGTCTTTATGGCCTTTTCCTCCAGGCCATCAAGCTCCTCATCCCCCTGCCCCACGTTGGCGCAGACGGCAATAACCTCGCAGCCGTAATTTTCCTTCAGCCAGGGAATTATTATGGAAGTGTCAAGCCCTCCGGAATAGGCCAGCACGCACTTTTTGATGTCTTTCATATTAAATCCTCCAGTTTCGTCTATAACTGATTTTTGGAAAAGTATATCACTCCCCGGCGGCAATTGCAATAGTGATAATGCAAAAATATTAATAATTATATGAATAATATTTATAATTTCCGTGAATTATTCAAAAAGTTGTGAATATTATGCATTTGACTTTCTGGCAATAATTTGTTAGAATAAATTTAGTTTACTACAGCGTAAAAGAGGTAAAGCAGAATGTCTATAGAGAGATGCAGAGAATACTTCAGACAATTCGGAATCGCCGACAAAATCATGGAATTTGACGTGTCCAGCGCCACGGTGGAGCTGGCCGCCCAGGCGGTGGGAGTCATCCCCGCCAGAATCGCCAAAACCCTGTCCTTTAAAACGCCGGAGGGCTGCATGCTGATAGTGGCCGCCGGGGACGCCCGCGTAGACAACAGAAAGTTTAAGGACAAATTCGGCTTCAAGGCAAAAATGCTAACTCCCGACGAGGTTCTGGAATTGGTTGGACATCCCGTGGGCGGGGTCTGCCCTTTCGGCATAAATCCCGGCATCCCGGTGTATCTGGATAAGAGCATGCTCCGTTTTGAGAGCGTATTCCCCGCCGTTGGCAGCGCCAACAGCGCCATCGAGCTTACAAACGAGGAGCTTTTCAAATATTCCAACGCAAAAGATTGGGTGGATGTCTGCAAGCTGCCGGAGGAATAAGGAAACCATAATGCATTAAAACGCATAAAAAATGACGGCCCGCAGGCCGTCATTTTTTTCGAGGAACCAAGCATCAGGCGGACCAGGCATCCATATCCAAATACTCGGTTTCGGGCCGGGTTTTCAGTTCGATTACATACAGCACAATATTTGCCGCTACAACCAAAAATGTGATGGCTATTATTATGATATGTATGTAATAGGCATAGGTGTTGCCCAGAAGAATGAATTCGCTGGTGAAATACCCGATAAGGCCGTATACCGACCAGAAAAGAGGAAACAGTTGGGTGGCTATGCCTTTCTTCAATATTAGAGTCAAAATGGAGACTATGCCAAATACAATGAGGATGAGCGGCACATTGAGATGCTTAATATTCAGGAATTTCACGTCCAAGAGAGATTCCATCTGCTCGAATTTAACGGGAAACCCAAGGTATCCCCAGATGGATATGACGGTCTTCTCCCCGCCGGGATATTCGAAATAGGGCAGGGAAAAACAGGCGAGCAAAATCAGGATTAAGCCGGCAGTAACCCAGTTGAGTTTTCTTGTTGAGGAAAGCAAACGTTCTCTGCTCATCTAAAGCCTGACCTCCTAGTTTTAGGCATTTAGTATATATCGCTTGCCAACTTCTAGTAGTTTATCATAATTCCTCGGCAATTACAAGTAATATCTCCTCATTTTATGAAAGTTTTTGTGCAAAAATAATTTGTTGCAGGTTTGCTACACTCATGATAAAATATAAGTAAAGAAAAGGTTATTGTTTGAACCTTTTTAGGTCAATCATTAACTATTCTTCTGGGGGACTCTAATGACTGAACAGGAAAGCAATAAACAATTCAAGGACCTGTCTGAAGGAATCGATTTCAGGGAAGTTGTGGACAACCTTCTCGACGGCGTTCTGGTAACCAACGGGGAGGGAATAACCCTTTACGTAAATCCCTCCTATTGCCGTCACTCAAGCATAAAACCCGAGGAGATTTTAGGGCGGTCTGTGTTTGACATTGCGCGGGAAGGCGTCTTGTTCAAGCACTCGGTTTCCGCGGACGTTATCCGCTCCAAGCGCAAGGTTTCCGGCGCGGGTTTCATGCGCAACATCAACGGGAAAAACATCAACGGGTATGCTTCCGGTGTCCCCTTGTTCGACGAGAACGGAAACATCCGGCTGGTGGTCAGCTCGGTTATGGATGTTGACGAGCTGAAAACCCGCTTTGAAGTGTTCCGCAATTCCTGCAAGCAAAACGACGCCATCCAAATCTATGAAAATTTCGGCGGCGATTCCGGCCCCCCCTTCCTTGGCGAGGACCCGGCCATCAAGAAGATAATGCGGATAATAACCATGGCAGCCCCCACCGACGTGACCATACTCATCACCGGAGAATCCGGCGTGGGCAAGGAGGTCGTTGCCGACAAAATTCAGCACCTCAGCCACCGAAAGGACAAGCCCTATGTGAAGGTCAATTGCACCGCCATCCCCGCAAATCTCCTGGAATCGGAGCTATTCGGCTACGAGAAGGGCGCTTTCACCGGCGCCAGGTCCACCGGCAAGGCGGGACTCTTTGAAATCGCAAACCATGGAACCATACTGCTGGACGAAATCGGAGACCTGCCCATTGAGCTGCAGACAAAGCTGCTGCGGGTGCTGCAGGAAAAGAAAGTCATCCGTCTGGGCGGTACAACTCCAATATCTCTGGACGTGCGGGTAATAGCTGCCACAAACGCTAATCTGCGCCAGAAGATTCAGGAGGGGAAATTCCGGGAAGACCTGTTCTACCGTTTGTCCGTAATACCCATCCACATACCGCCCCTCCGGGAGCGCAAAGGCGATATCGCGCCACTGGTGAAATACTATTTCAGCGAGTACTGCAAAAAACACGGCCGCACGCTTACCATGCCGGAAAGCGCCTACATCAGCTTTGAGAGCTACGATTGGCCCGGAAACGTCCGGGAGCTTCAAAACGTAATCGAATATATAGTCATATGCTCCGA
>JBMNQG010000021.1:0-29507 GCA_050944015.1 Oscillospiraceae bacterium | reverse complement strand
CGGAGCGTCCGACTTGGTGGCGTGTTCGTTAACAGACAACACTTCCACTTTTAAGGTGCGCTGGCCAAAGGCCACCTCCAGCACATCACCAACTTTGACTTCGTAAGAGGCTTTGGCCGGTTTTCCGTTCACCAGAACGCGCCCGCCGTCGCAAGCCTCGTTTGCCACCGTGCGGCGTTTGATGAGTCTGGATACCTTAAGAAATTTGTCAAGTCGCATGTCGTGCTCCAAAATGAAGGTGTATTTATGCGCCTAAGCTAGGACGATAAAAGGACAATTTTATTTCGCAACAGCGTCCTTAAGAGCTTTGCCGGCCTTGAAAGTGGGAACTCGAGTCGCCGGGATCTCGATTTCCTCCTTGGTCTTGGGATTGCGTCCAATACGGACTCCCCGCTGCTTTACGTCGAAGACGCCAAAGCCAACCAACTGTACTTTTTCGCCGGCCTCCAAAGAAGAAGTGATAGTCTCCAGAGCGGCGTTGACAGCCTTCTCGCTATCCTTTTTGGACAAGCCTGCTTTCTTTGCTACCTCTGCAATCAGTTCAGCCTTATTCATCAGTTAACCTCCTAAAAATTACGGCACACGCCGCTTATTTATATGGAATTTTGCATCACACATTGAATGCTTATGCAAAGTCCTAACTAATTTATTGAAGAATCCTTACCCTCCAGGGCTTTTCGGCCCTGTTGATAGAGTTCCTCCATCTGGTCAAGGCTCATACTGCTAAGCTCAAAACCGCGCCGGGCTGCTTCCTCCTCAATATACCTGAAGCGGCGAAGGAATTTTTCGCATGCCTGGTGAAGGGCGGCTTCAGGGTTCACGCCGGCAAAACGGCCGACATTGACAACTGAAAATAAAAGGTCGCCCAGCTCTTCAAAGATGCTCTGCTTATCCCCGGAGGCTATGGCCTCCTGCAGTTCGGATAGTTCTTCCCGGAGCTTGTCCAATGCGCCGCTGATATCCGGCCAGTCAAAGCCGACTTTCCTGGCCTTGCTTTGCATTTTTTCCGACCGCCAAAGGGCGGGCAGGCTCCTAGCGACGTCGTTCATTGCGGAGGCAGTGGTTTTCTGAGACTTTTCCACCCGCTTTATCTTGTCCCAGTTCTGGAGAACCTGGCGGCTGTCCTCCACTTCCAGGTCGCCGAATACATGGGGGTGCCGGTTAATCAGCTTTTTGCACGCGCCGTCGGCCACATCGTCCAGGTTGAAGCGGCCGGCTTCTTCCTCTATGCGGGCGTGAAAGATGACCTGCATTAGCAGGTCTCCCAATTCTTCCCGGAGGTGTTCGGGGTCGCCCTCGTCAATGGCCTCGCAGACCTCGTAGGCTTCCTCCAGCAGATTGCGGCGGATGCTGGCATGGTTCTGCTCTCTGTCCCAGGGGCACCCATTTTCGCCCCGGAGGATTGCTATGATATTCCTAAAGTCGTTTATATCATAGTTTCTCTTGTATTCAAAATCTACCATACTTTTTTTCCTTCTGCAAGATGTTTTTTTAGTATATTAGCGTATTCTTAGCAGTTTTGCAATTTTTTCCCCTTTGGGGATGAGCTTCATATCCTCAAGAGTAATGGCGCGGGTGACAATGGTCAGGATAAAATAGACCAGCGCGGCGATGGCTATTGAGCCCGCCATAGCGACCAATGTCGTAAAGCGGTCGGGTTGGGGCCCGGCCCCCAAGAGGCCCAGAAAGGCGGGATAAACCAGCCATGCTGCAAAGCCCATTACGACACAGTTGAAGACCGGCAAAAGGAATGCCCTGCCCAGCCTGGGCTTTTTAGGAAGGCTTGTCATAATAAACGTGAGATTCAGGCCGCTCATGAACACATAGCAGCAGAGAGTGCCGATAGGCGCCCCCACTATATTGATTTTGGGATTGCCCACCAGGAACCAGTTTAATATGAGGTTCATGGCACCTCCCAGGACCATGGTTATCATGGGAAGACGCTCCAGCCCGGCGGCCTGCAGAATTGAAGTTGTGATAAGCGAAATACAGACGAAAAAAGAAGCTATGCCCATGATGCTTAGAAGCAGCGGACCCTGAGAGGCGCTGCCGGGATAGAGCACGTTCATTATGGGTGTGCATAAAACGGAAAGGCCGACTCCCATTGGAAGGGCAATTATTGAAGAAATACGCAGGGAGGACTCTGCCACCTCCCTGGCCTCGTTATAGCATTTTTTTGCCATATGGGCGGCAATGGCGGGCACTATGCTGACGGTAAGGGGTGTGATGAAGGCCGCAGGGAGATTGTAAAGGGTCAGCGCCTTGGAATAGACGCCGAAAAGCACGAGGGCGTCGGTAGAACTCAGCCCGGCGGCGCTTTGCAGGCGGCCAAGTACAAGCTTAGTATTTACAAGTGTGATGACGCTTAGTACAGAAGACCCGAGGGCAATAGGCACGCCAATTTTTATAAGCCTTTTAAGTATTTGGCCGCTTCGCTCAGGCACGTCGGGGTTCGGGAGGGCGCGGCGGGTCCTCTTTATGCTCTGAATTGTGTGCAGGTATATGTACATGCAGGCGGCCAGCGAACCTACGGCCACGCCGGAGATGGCGGCCGCAGATAGAATGGGCAGGCTCTTTCCCTGTTTGGACAGATACCATGCCAAGGCCAGTCCGAAGGCCACCTTGACCGCAACTTCAATAACCTGTGAAATGGAAGTGGGGCGCATGTCCGAATGACCCTGAGTGTAGCCCCTGAAGGCGGACATTATGCATACGATGAGAACCGAGGGTGCCATAGCCTTTATGCTCTGGGCTGCCTCCACATCCTCCATGAAAACCGCAAGCTCCGTGGGGTATATGAACATGACAAGCGTACCGGCGGTGCCAAGGACGGCGAAGGAGGCCAGCGCCACTCTGAAGATTCGCCTGACCTGCATTGGCCTGCCCAGGGTATTGGCCTCGGATATCATCTTCGACACGGCCACAGGCAGACCTGCCGTAGAAACGGTGAGGAGGACGTTATAAAGGTTATATGCCACATTGAAATGGGTGAATCCCTCGTCGCCTAAGATGTTGCCCATGGGGATTTTGTAAATTGCCCCAAGGATTTTTATTATTATGACACTGACGGTCAGGATTGCAGCGCCATGAAGGTAGTTCTGGTTGCGTGTCTCTGACAAGATGACACCCCCGATATCCAGTCTTAATAAAAATATATACGTATATACGGCTTGTATGCGGCTGTTAATAGCCAATCTACTTTACACTAAGCGGAATGAAAAATCAAGTGGAGCGCGACTATTAGGACACGCTCCACTTGAATTGAAGTGCATATTTGTTATCTGCCAAGTTTCTTAGAAGACTATACGAGTTTTCTCAGGGTGCTGGGGGAAACACCCGTTATTGTCTCCACTCCGGCATTCCTGACCTTATGAATATGCGTTACCAGGTCCAGCAATTTGTTGGAGTAGCCCCACTCGTTGTCGTACCAGGCCATGAGCTTTACAAAGCGGTCCGAGAGGGAGAGGCCGGCATTGGCATCGAAAATGCAGGTACGGGCGTCGGTCAAGAAATCCGAAGAGACAACGTCCTCATCCACATAACCTACAATTCCGGCGTATTCGCCTTCGGCCGCCTCCTTCATAACCCGGCAAATCTCGGAATACTTGGCGTCTTTGGAAAGCCGCACCGTCAGGTCCACAAGGGACACATTGGACACAGGCACCCGGACTGAAGTGCCGGTGAGCTTGCCTTCCAGCTCCGGGATTACACGTCCGACGGCTTTAGCGGCGCCGGTGGTGGTGGGGATGATGTTGTCCAATACAGAGCGGCCAAGCCTCCAGTTTTTCTTGTTGAAGCTGTCAACGGCGCTTTCCGAAGCGGTGACTGCGTGGATTGTGGTCATAAGCCCTTCTTCAATACCAAAGTTATCGTGTATTATCTTGGCCATGGGCGCAAGGCAGTTGGTGGTGCAGGAGGCATTGGATACGATATCCATTTCCGGGCGATATTTATTGTGGTTAACACCCATGACAAATATGGGGGTGTCATCCTTGGACGGGGCAGAAAGTACAACGACCTTGGCGCCCCGCTCCAAATGTACGGATGCAGTTTCCCTTGTCAGGAATTTCCCCGTGCATTCCAGAACATATTCGACGCCCAGGTCTCCCCAGTTCAGCTTCTTCGGATCACGGCAGTCCAGTATTTCCACGCGTTTGCCGTTGACTATGATAGCCTTATCGTCATAATCCACGTCACCCTCGAAACGCCCGTGCACGGAATCATATTTGAAAAGATAGGCCACCTGTGCCGGGGTTTTGTCAGGAGCGTTGATTGCCAGTATATCGAAACCTTTCCGCTGCAAGCCTGCTCTGAATGACAAGCGGCCAATGCGGCCAAATCCGTTAATGCCAATTTTAATGCCCATATCCATCAACCTCCGCAAAGAGATAGTGAGTTTCGTATTTCTATATGAGTTTCTGCTTTTAAGGAAATCCAAGCAAACTCTTTCCCGTTCAATATTTTATAACCAATTGGCAGGGGATGCAAACGCGATATTTGCACCCGTTTGTGCGCAAGACGCACTATTAATTAAATATGAGTGCAAATTATGAACTAATATTTCAAACGTTTGAGATGGTAATAACGTTATGTCATTTGGCTCCTTTTTTCTGCAATATTTTACAATAGGGATTGTACGTATATTTTTTTTCTGTTATAATCAATTAATCATTATATTAACTGATTTTTTGTGTTTTTTTGTAGAACGAATTGTTCAATAAAACGATTTTTATTGCATAAGCTATCATTCGGTGGAAGGTCAGGGTTAAGTATGAATATACGAGAGCAGCTAATGGAAATTATGGATATAAGCAGGGACCCCATATTAGGAGTAAAGAGCGGAACCGTAGTTTATGCCAACCCGTCTGCATTGGCTTTTTTTGGAAACGAAACTGTGGGAGTTCCTTCGGGAGAAGTTCTTCCTAATCATATACTTTCAGAGAAGGGTGAGAATTTTCTTGTCTCAGCGGTCATTAACGGTCAGTCCATGTCTGTACATTGCATAAAAAAGGGAGATATGCGTTTTTACTTTTTTATATCCCAGGAAAAGACTCCAATTTCGCCTTTGATTACGGCATCCCTGCGCGCCAGCCTGCTTAACCTGCGCATGGCTGCCGATCAGGTTTTGAGCAGGATTAGTTTAAGCTTCGACCCCAAGCTGGAAACCTATTCCTCAATGCTTTACCACAACTATTTCTCGCTCCTCAGGCTTATCAGCCATCTTGAGATAGTATCGGATGCCGGCAATTTAGTTTTCTCCCCGGCAATGACGGATGTCACAGAGCTTTGCTCAAAGCTTGTGTCCGAAGTCAGCCGGCTGGTAGAGGACAGGGGTGTGAAGATTTCCTTTGAATGCAAGGAAAGCCCCGTGCTGGCCGTTGTCGACGGGGACAAGCTTGAGCGGCTTCTTTTGAACCTGCTTTCCAACAGCCTTAAGCACACAAAGAAAGGCGGGGAGATATGCGTGTCCCTGAAAAGGCTGAAAAACCAGCTTATTCTCTCCGTTGATGACAACGGCACGGGGATACCGCCGGAGACACTCGGTACCGTTTTTGAGCGCTATAAGCAGAACGTGCCGCTTACGGACCTGGCAAAGGGAGCCGGGCTGGGCCTTTGCATATCCAAGGCCATAGCGGAGCTGCATGGGGGAACCCTTATAATCGAGAGCCGCGAAGGGCAGGGAACCTCGGTGCGGATCACTCTGGCCGCCAATATCAAGCCTTCCACGAAGTTTCGCAGCACCGAAATGAGCTACGCCAGAACCAATATGAACAATATCCTGACGGAACTTTCTGGCGTACTTGGGCACGAGGCGTACAATAAAAGCAATATAAATGAATGAAAAACAATCCCCCGGACTGGCAAATCCGGGGGATATTTATGCGATAATAACGGGATTTTATTGTATGCCAAAGAATTTCCTGCCGTTTTCAGCCGTTATGGCGGCAACCTCTTGGACGGTTAAGCCCTTAATACTGCCTATCACCCGGGCAATAAGGGGCAGGTTTCCGGAGTCGTTCCGCTTTCCCCTGTGCGGGACCGGGGCAAGATAAGGCGCGTCAGTCTCAAGGAATATCCGGTCCAGAGGGCATATTTCAATAGTCTCCAGGGCCCGCCGGGCGTTTTTGAAGGTGATGGCCCCGGTAAAGCTCAGATACCAGCCCATCTTCAGTATCTCCCGGGCCATTTCCGGGCTGCCGGAATAGCAGTGGAACACTCCGCGGACTTCCGGGAAATCTCTTATAATTTCCATGCAATCGCCATGAGCCTCCCGGTCGTGGATAATAACCGGAAGCTTTAGCTCCCGGGCGAGCTCCATTTGCCGGATGAAAACCCTGAGCTGGTCCTCCCTGGGTGAAAAGTTGTAGTGATAGTCTAGGCCTATTTCTCCAATGGCCACCACTTTGGGAAGGGAGGCCCATTTTCGGATAAGCCCTGGGCTCTCAGCGTCAAATACTCTGGCGTCATGGGGATGCCAGCCCACCGCGGCATACATATGGGGAAAACGCTCCGACAGCTCTATGGCAGTTAAGGAGCTGTCCCTGTTGCAGCCGGGGTTCAGAATAAGGGAGACCCCCTTCTCCGGCATTGAGGCCAGCAGCTCGTACCTATCGGAGTCAAAGGCTTCATCATCATAATGGGCGTGGGTGTCAAAATACATAAATAAGACCTTTCCTTTAGAATATGCTCATACTGTTATTATAACACGAAAGCGCCAAAACCTGCAAGAAAGGGCTGATGCAATTAAATGCATCAGCCCTTTTATCCTTTATTGGGTTTTACATGGCGCCGGCAGGGAAAAGGATAATTGCAAATATGCCTGTAATTACAATGGACAGTATCATGCGCTCCAGCCATATGATGACCAGATCGGAGAATTTGACAGGCAGCTCGGTGGCCATGAGGCAGGGCACAAAGCTGGCCAGGAAGATAATTGAGGTGACAGGGATTACTGCAAGCATGTAGCGTATACGCAAGGTCCACTGACCGGTGGTGACCATGAGAGCGGGCAGCGTGACTTCCAGCAAAGAAACAGCCGCGCCCTTGGAGGCCAGGAGCGTTTCAGCGCCCTTGGGCAGAGAAATCCTCATAAACGGCCAGAATATGTAGCCTATCCAGTCGAAGATTGGCGTATAGGTGTACAGCAGTACGCCAGCCGTGGCAAAGAAAGCCGTACCGGAGGCCACGGTTCCCAGGACGCCGATAGTCTCGTCCATAATATAGGCAATGCGCTTTCCGGGATGGTCTGCCGCTTCGGCAATGTCCATGGCCTCGATCCATGCGCTTCTCAAAATATCCGTTTTAATAACCGGTTCCGGATTTGGGGTAACTCCCTCGTAATAGTTGTCGGGAATGCGGCTGAGAGGATATATGCGCACTCCAATAATGGCAACCAGCAGAGTGATGAGGAAGGTTGTCCAGAAGTACAGGTTCCAGTATCCAGCCTGGATAAGGCCGGTGTTGGTTGAAAGAACCAGCAGGAAGCCGATGGAAACTGTTGAAAGGCTGGTGCCGATAACCTGGCCCTCCCGGTTTGTCATTCGCCCTTTCTGGTACAATTCGTTAATGGCGATATGACCCACGGAGAAATTGCCTAGAAATGCGCTTACCATAATGACAGCCGCCCGACCGGGGAGCTTGAAAACCGGGCGCATTATGGGGCGCACGATGACGCCCACAAAATCCACAAGCCCGTAGTCCAGAAGGAAGGGAAGAAAAACGGAGGCCACGGGTATGCTTATGGTGATGTTAATCAGAATGTTAGTCATAATAAAAGAGGAAATGCTGCTGCCGCCCAGGGAATCAATACCATTAAAGAACCAGTTCATAAAGGTGGGAGCCCATCCGAAATAAAACTGGATAACCGCAAAGGTCAGCAGGCAGAAACCAAAAATCTTAAACACGGCAAAGGTGGCGGCCACTTTGGTGGTGTGCCAGAATTTATCCCGGCGCAGGACAAACAGGTCTATCATGCTGTAAACGCCTATAAGCCATACAACTGCCGGCATAGCCTTAAAATTGCCGGTCCACAGGGCGGCTTTTATGAGATTGGTGCAATGGGATACCAGCACGTTGGACTGGGCCGCAACTTCACCGAATTGCCATGATCCTATATGTATTTGGTAGCTTGGGAGAGGAAAATTGATGAAAAAGGCAAAAATGCCGAATGCGGAGAAAAGTATAAATTTAAGGTAGGTTGCAACGGAATACTTTTTCTGTAACGCTAACGCTTTTTCCAATTAGGGTCATCCTCCCTTTTTTTATCTCTATTTAATATTATCCCAGTATTTTTTTTACACGTCAATAAAAACATGTTAATTATTTCGAATATTTTATGGAAATTGCCTTTTTGTAACCAGGCGAATAACAAAACATAAAAGTCTTTCTATTGCAGAATAATAACTACGATAGAAAGCCTTGCCACTCTCGCGGCAACAGGGAGGAGGCCGGAATAAAGGGGGGAAGCCATGCATATGCATCCCGCACTGCAATTTCCCTTTGACACGCAGATGATATTAATAAAGCGGCGCAGCATAAAAAAAGAGCTGCTGGCAGCCGGCGGGTTTATTGAAAAGCGGATTGCCATTCTGGGCGGCTCCACCACCCACGACATAAAAGAAATTCTGGAGCTGTTTTTGCTGGACTACGGCATCAAGCCGGCCTTTTACGAGTCTGAATTTGGCATGTACTGGCAGGACGCAATGTTCGGCAATCCGCAGCTTGACGCCTTTAGGCCGGACATTATTTTTATCCACACCAGCAGCAGAAACATCACCGCCTTTCCCGCAGTAAGGGACAGCGCGGAAAAAATAGACGCCCTGCTGGAGGGCCAGGCGGGGCGCTTCACCGCCATGTGGGACAGGCTGTTTGAAAAATACAACTGCGCCATCATACAGAACAACTTTGAGCTTCCGTATTTCCGTCTTTTGGGGAACATGGAGGCAAGCAATATCCACGGGCGGATAAATTTCATATCCAGGCTCAACGAGCTTTTTTACTCCTATGCCCGCACCCACAGCAATTTTTTTATAAACGACATTAATTACCTGTCGGCGAGCTACGGGCTGGAAAAGTGGTCGAATCCCCTGTATTGGCACATGTACAAGTACGCCCTGTGCGTCCCCGCCATTCCCCTTTTGGCCCATAACGTGGCGAAAATCATAAGATCCATATACGGGAAAAACAAAAAAGCCCTGGTGCTGGATCTGGATAACACTCTATGGGGTGGAGTTGTGGGAGATGACGGGGTGGAAGGCATTGAAATCGGCCGCGAGACTCCTTTGGGGGAAGCGTACAGGGAATTTCAGGAGTATATAAAGGCCCACAAAGACCTTGGCGTAATGCTTTGCGTCAGTTCAAAAAATGACCCAGATAACGCCGTTGCCGGCCTGAACCACCCGGAAGGCTGCCTGAAACCTGAAGATTTCCTTATTATCAAGGCCAACTGGGAGAGTAAGGACGCAAACGTGCGTGAAATCGCATCGGAGCTGAATATCTTGCCCGACAGCCTGGTTTTTGTGGACGACAACCCGGCGGAGCGGGCCATTGTAAAAGCCCAGGTTCCCGGGGCGGCCGTGCCGGAAATAGACAGGGTTGAAAACTATATTCACATCCTGGACGGCTCAGGTTTTTTTGAGATGACCAGCCTTTCCGAGGAGGACATGAGGCGAAACGAGATGTACATGTCCAATCTGGAGCGGGCGAGACAGGAAAAGAGTTTTGACAGTTACGAGGACTACCTGCGCTCCTTAGAGATGACGGCGGAAATCAGGGATTTTGACGAGATTTACCTGCAGCGCATCACCCAGCTTGCCAATAAGACCAACCAGTTCAACCTGACCACCAGGCGGTACAGCCAGTCGGAAATAGAGGAGGTAGCCCGGGACGGCCGATATATACGGCTTTACGGAAAGCTGAGGGACAAATACGGGGACAGCGGCGTTGTAACTGTAGTCATAGGCCGCAAGGAGGGGAAAGTGCTGCATATAGAGCTGTGGCTTATGAGCTGCCGGGTGCTGAAGCGTAACCTTGAGCATGCCATGATGGACGTTTTGGTTGAAGAAGCGGCAAAGGCCGGGATTGAGAAAATAATGGGCTACTACTACAGGACAGAAAAAAACGGCATGGTACGGGACTTTTACGGCGAGATGGGCTTCACAAAAACAGCTCAGAACGGCGAGGACAGCGTTTGGGAGCTGGACGCCCGCGCCTATAAAAATCAAAACCGGGTTATAAAAATACAAAGAGAGAGTGAATAATTCATATGACGAGAGAAGAAGTATATGAAAGGCTGAATGGGATTTTCAGGGAGCTGTTCGACGACGAGACCATCGTCCTGGATGACAAAACCACCGCCGGCGATATCGAGGGGTGGGATTCCCTGCGGCATATAACGCTGATTTCCGTCATAGAAGACGAGTTCGGCATTGAGTTTGAGATGAAGGACATAGTGGGGCTGAAAAACGTGGGGGAGCTGGTGGATGTAATAATCCGGGAGCTGTAAAGCCGTCAGTCCCGGGGGGATTTTCATGTCGATTGTATCCTATAAATTCATCATATTTTTAGCCTTGCTGTGCGCAGCATATTATTCGGTGCCAAAAAGGGCCCAATGGATCGTGCTATTGGCGGCCAGCCTGGTATTCTACCTCTCTTACGGGGTAAAGCCGCTTTTATACCTGCTTTTCACCGCCCTGACCACTTTTGCCGCAGGTGTTTTAATGGGCGGAATTGACAGCCGTTTTGCATCTTATTTGGAAAGCAACTCCTCTCCGAGCCGGGATGAAAGAAAGTCGGCAAAGAAAGCCGCAAGGACCCGGAAAAGGTGGGTTCTTGCGGCGGCGGTGCTGTGCAACATGGGGATGCTGGCTGCGGTAAAGTTTGCCGGGCAACTGGGGCCTGTCTTGGGCAGGCTCCTGGGAGGGCCGGGCTATGGCGGGGAGGGCCTCTTCTCCTGGCTGATACTTACGTTGGGCGTTTCTTTTTATGTATTTCAAACTGTGGGCTATGTAACCGACGTGTACAGAGGGACTTCCGAGCCCTGCAGGTCATTCCCCCGCTACCTGCTGTTCGTATGCTTCTTCCTCCAGCTGCTCCAGGGGCCAATCAGCCGCTACAGGCAGCTGTATCCCCAGCTTGTGGAGCCCCGTGACTTTTCCGCCCGGAACCTGAAATTCGGCATTCAGCTAATGATGTGGGGCTACTTCAAGAAGGTTGTGGTGGCTGACCGCCTGGCGGTGCTGGCGGACGCCGTGTTCGACCGCTACGCCGAATTTGGCGGGGCTGTGATTTTTCTTGGAGTAATGCTGTACTGCATACAGCTTTACGGGGACTTCTCCGGCGGGATTGATATTATCCGGGGCGCGGCCCGAATGCTGGGCATTGAAATGGTTGAAAACTTCCGGCGGCCCTACTTTTCCCGTTCCACCGCCGAATTCTGGCGCAGGTGGCACATATCTCTGGGTGCCTGGATGCGGGACTATTTGTTTTATCCCTTATCCCGCACAAAAACGGCCATCCGCCTGAGCAGGGCGTGCCGAAAAAGGCTTGGCGGCCATTTTGGGGATGTCCTTGTGCCCGCCGGGGCCACCTTTATTGTATTTATTGTAATAGGTATATGGCATGGGGCGGGGCTCAACTGGCTGGTCTACGGCATATGGAACGGGGCGCTGATTTCCGTGTCCATGCTGATGGACGCTCCCCTCAAGCGATTTTACAAGTCCGCGGGTATTATTCCGGAAAACCCCTTGTTCCGATTTTTTCAGATATGCAGGACATTCGTGCTTGTCACAATTGGCCGCTACTTTTCCAGAGCCGAATCGCTGGATGTGGCTGTGGCCATGCTGATGCGCAGCTTTACCACAGTTTTGCCGCGTCAGCTCCTGGACGGCACCTTACTTAATATGGGGCTCAGCCTATACAACATTATTGTGGCGCTGGCCGGCTGTGTCGTGATGCTTGTCGTTAGCATTATCCAGGAACGGGGCTACAGCATCCGCGAAAGCCTTGAGCGAAAAAGCCCTAAGGTGCAGTTTGCGGTAAACTTCATTTCCCTGCTGGCTTTGACCCTCTTTGGGATTTACGCCCAAGGCTACGTACCTGCGGAATTTGTCTACGCGAATATTTGAGGTGTGTTGATGGACTCAAAAAAATGGCTGTTATCCTTTGCGGGAGCGGGGCTTTTGGTGGCATTGCTGATTGCGCTGCTTAACGCGGCTGTGGACCCCTTCGGGGTGTTCGGGGACAGGCTTTTCCAGTGGCACTCCGCCAACGCCACCATAAATCCTCGGACCGCCAAAATCGCATACCTGAAAGAGAATTTTGACAGGTATGATTCCTACCTGGTGGGCAGCTCCTCCACCGCCGCCTATTCCGTTGAGAAGCTGAACCAATACCTTAACGCCAGTTTTTACAACACTTTCGCCTACGGCAGCGACATGCGGGACATGGAGGCCACCGTCCGGTACTTAATTGAAAATGACGAGGTAAAAAACATCGTCCTGAGCCTGAGCCTGTCCTGCGCCGCCGGCTATGACTGGGACACGGGAGATTTGACTGGCATCATGCATGCGGATGTGGACGGCAGCTCCAAATTCTTGTTTTACGTCAAGTATCTTTTTGCCAACCCTATGTATTCCTTCAGCAAGATTTATAACTATTTAAACGACACCTATCTGCCCCAGCCCTTCGACGTGTTTCTGGAGGAAACCGGAGCCTATGACAAATCCGTCCGAGACTCAGAGCCCATAGGAGATTTGGGGGAATACCTTGCGCAAAACAGCAGCTTCACTCAGATAGGCGGAGAAGTCCAGAGCCTTGAGTACATTGAGGAGTACCTAAATGCATTGAAGGCCATTGTGGAGCGCTGCCGGGAGAGCGGCGTGAACCTGATTGTCATCTTTGAGCCTACTTACACGGAGCGGTTTAAGATATACGATTGGGGCCAGGTCCGCGAGATGCTGGAAAAGACGGCGGAAATCACCGACTTCTGGTGCTTTTCCTTCAATTCCGTCTGCGAGGAGCCCCGCTATTTATATGACGTCTACCATGTGCGCAACCCCTTGGGGGAGCTGGCAATTTCCCGGATTTTCGGCGACGGCTCCAAAATGATTCCACCTGATTTCGGCGTTCTGCTCACCGCTGAAAACGTGTCCGGTTACCTTGACGGCCTGGGCGACATGTCCGCCTATGCCGCAACCCTGTCGGCAGGCGGGGTGGATGACAGCGGTTATACCGCCAGGGTGCCCATACTGCTTTATCACCATATTGCCCGAAAAGGGGACGGGAAAGCCATTATTTCACGAAAGCTTTTTGAAGAGCAAATCCGCACCCTGCATAATGCCGGATACACCACTGTAACTATTTTGGACCTGATAGAATACGTGGAAAAGGGCAGGGAGTTCCCTGAAAAGCCCGTAGTTATCACCTTTGATGACGGATATTTGAGCAATTATGAAATTGCCTACCCAATATTGAAAAAATATAATATGAAGGCCACCATTTTTGTCATTGGCGTATCCATGGGAAAGAGCACGTATAAGGATACGGGCATTCCCATTTATCCGCACTTTTCCGAAGCCCAGGCGGCGGAAATGGTATCCTCCGGCCTGATTTCAATACAGAGCCACAGTTACGACATGCACCAGTATCCGGACTACGAGGAAAGCGCCGTCAGGGAAAACGTGTTGATACCAGAAGGCGAAAAGGAAGAGGAATATATTGAACATTTCCGGCGGGACCTGGAATTGTCCAGAGCCCAAATTGAAGCCGCCACCGGCGAGCCTGTATACGTATTTTCCTTTCCCCACGGAGATTTTGAAACCCTGAGCGGGGTGCTTTTAAGGGAGGCCGGGTTCAGGGCGACGGTGACTACGGTGCCAAAAAGCAATACGATAATCAAATGCCTGCCACAGAGCCTTTATGAACTGGGAAGGTTTAACGTTACGGAAGACATTTCGCCGGAAGAACTGTTGGCTATGATTTCGGAATGACAAAAAGGACGAAGGGCCCATCGGTCCTTCGTCCTTCATATTTACATGGTACATATCATTTTATGTATTTCTTAAGCTCTGTGTCCACCTTCAATATATGGTTGATTAGCCAGGAAGAAATGGTGCGGTTGATATTAATAATCATTGGAATAGTGGCGCCGGTGGAGTTCATTTCCACCTTCAGGTTGGCAATCTGTTTGACAAAAGCGTCGTGGGCAGCCTTGTGCCGGGTATAGTTGGGGTATCCTATTTTCTGCTGGAGCTTCTCCTCGTCGGCAAAATGCTGCTTTGTATAGGACTCCAGGAAGTCCAGGACCTTTAACGCCTCATCCGAGCCCTTTCCCGTATTGCAGGCCTCGTAAAGTTTGTCTATTCTATCACACAGCTCCTTGTGCTGTTTGTCAATCTCCGGAATCCCAATTGCATAACTGTTGTTCCATGTCATATCTGTATCCTCCCCTGAAATAGTGTTTTATGTTTATATCGTAATTTGCCTTTCATTAGAGCCAAGTTTTGGACTTTTCTCGCCTGAAAGCGCTTTATATAACTTTTGGTTATATCCCCAGTAAAATAAGCAATTTGACTTTGATTTGCCGGGAAGTGTATATTTTGTTTAGATATTAACATACATGAGCGGGAGGATGCAAGCATGGAGTACAAGAACCTACTTAGCCCAATTCAGATTAACAAGTATACCCTCAAGAACAGGATAGTCAGCGCCCCCATGGTTTTCAGCCTTGTGGCACTTGACCCACGGGCCAGGGAGGCCCAGTACAACAAGATTGCAGCCAGAGCCAGGGGAGGGGTGGCCGCAGTCTGTATTGGAGAGACCGACGTAAACTTTACAGACGCCAACCGCGTGCCGGTTCCGTACTGCGATTTTACAGATTACGACTCGGAGGAGTTTAAAATTATCAGCCGTTTTGCCGATATTATACATGAAAACGGCGCTGTGGCCATAATAGAGCTCTCCCACCCCGGGGCGGAAAAGGACCCCTTCCCCGGCCAGAAGAATCCGGTTGGCCCGGTCAGCTTTACAAAACCCAACGGTGTTAAAGTGGAAGCCTTGGATAAGGAGGGCATGGACCGTATTGCCGGGGATTTTGCAACGGCTGCAAAATTCATGATTAAGGCGGGCTTTGACGGAATTATTGTCCATGCGGGGCACGGGTTTTTATTCACCCAGTTTCTATCCCCGCGTATCAACACCCGAACTGACGAATATGGCGGAACGCTGGAGAACCGCGCGAAATTCCCTGTTCAGATAATGACGGCCATACGCGAGGCAATAGGCCCCGACAAAATACTGGACATCAGGGTAAGCGGCGAGGAAGGCGTACCGGGAGGCATGACTGTCCACGAAACGGGGCAGTTCTGCAGGATGCTGGACGGAATAATCGACAGCGTCCATGTGTCCAGCGGCCTGTATTATGATCCGGTGAAGACCCACCAGTTTAGCTCAATGTTCCATCCCCATGGAGTCAATGCTGAGGCGTCAGCAATCATCAAGCAGTATGTAAACGTCCCGGTGGGTGTCATCGGCGGAATCAACAGCCCGGAACAGAGCGAGGAGATTATTGCTTCCGGCAAGGCGGACTATGTGATTTTAGGCCGCCAGATGATAGCCGACCCCGATTTCGCGAAAAAAACCGCAGAGGGAAGGGCACACATGATTCGCCGCTGCGTGCGCTGCTACACCTGCTTCCCCGGCTCCCCGGAGGAGGGCTATACCGACCTGAAGATGGGCACCGAGGAGCTTATGGCCAAAGCGGGCTATTGCGCCATTAATCCCGCTTCGGGGCGTCCTGATGTTACGCCCGCGGAGAAAAGCAAAAGGGTGCTTGTAATCGGCGGTGGAGTTGCCGGCATGCAGGCGGCCCTTACGGCAACACAAAGAGGGCACAGGGTGGTGCTGGTGGAACAGAGCGACAGGCTGGGAGGCACTCTCAACTTCACAGATACGGATGTGGATAAGGAAGACCTGCGCAACTTTAAGAACGTGTTGATACGTGAAGTTGAGGAAGCCGGCATTGAGGTGCGCCTCAACACCACCGCGGATGAGGGCCTCATAAAGGAGCTGAAGCCCGAGGCGATTATTATTGCCGTTGGCGCCAAACCCTCCAAACCGCCAATTCCCGGCATAGACAGCATACGTCCCGCAGTTGACGTGTACTACGGATACGAACCCGGCAAAGAGGTTATCATGGTGGGTGGCGGCCTTGTAGGCTGCGAGACCGCCCTGCACCTTGCAAAAACCGGCCACAAGGTCACAATTATTGAAATGCTGGATAGGCTTGCCGACGATTCCTTCGGCATGTACCGTGAAGCTTTAATGCTGGAAATGGAAAAAGAGGATATAATCGGATTGACAGGCGCTCGCTGCATTGAAATTTCTCCAAACTCTGTTAGAATAGAGGTAGACGGAGTTGAGAAGCAGTTAACGGGAGACACGGTTATATATGCCTTGGGCATGAAATCCGTGGATACCTCCGCCCTGCAGGCGGCCGCAGGGGATATTCCTTATTACATTATAGGCGACTGCGACCAGCCCGGCAAAGTCGAAACCGCCATGAAGAGCGGATATGACGCGGCTTTAAAAATTTGACAGGAGGTAAAAATATGAATACCCGCCCCGAACTTACCGCAGCCGAAAAAAATCTTTCATATGCCAAATACTACTATCTGCCAATGACCCCCGTTCCCGAGGAAAAACTCAAAATCCTTGCGGCCGGGCCTATTGACCCCAAGCTTGCCCTGCCCATCGAGCGGAGAAACGAGCTTTTCAAACCCGGATATTTTGAATGCGAGATCGGCTATTGCGTTATGCCAGACGGAACCGGCTATGTGGCTAACAGGACGTTCTTCCCGGGCAGCACCGCGGAAATGTTTGAATGGTGGTTTGCATGGCACGCCCTGGAGGATCTCCGCTACCGCATCTGGGACCCCGAGGACCACTTTTTCGCCCGCCAGCAAAACAGGGAAAAGGCGCTGGACCAGAGCCTACCCATGCGGGAGCGCACCTGGGGCACGGTTCACCGCATACTTGAGGATGTTGGCGGCGGGCCGGAGGAGATAATCCTTAATTTCCGCTATCCCAGCGAGCTCGGCTATCAGGAAGAGCTGGTGGGAACCGAATACTGCTCCGCCATGATGTGCGCCAATGGGTACGGTGCGAAGCCGGGCGAGGGCGTGGCGGCTATAATGACTCACATGACCAGGGATGTGGAAGGCGGCATAGAGCTTCGCAGCCGCTTCTGGATTGGCTACGGCCTGGTAGACGGAAAGCTTGTAAAACTGCTGCCGGAGGGCGTGTCCGCCCCCATAGAGGCGGTGCGCGGGCTGTTCCAGCATAATCTCACGGAGTTTACCCACCTGGCGGCAATACTCCCCAAGGTATACGCGGAAGAGAAGGATAACTGGTAAGCAAAATCCATTTAGTCCTCACATAAGAAGAGACGTCAGAGTTTCCTCTGACGTCTCTATCTTTAGGAGTTTCTGATGCGTTCGTGCTATTTTTTAAGGCCAAGAATTTGCCTTGCCTCGTCGGGAGTGGCAACCTCGCAGTTGAACTCCTCGATTATGCGCTTCGCGCGGGCGACAAATTCCACGTTGCTCTTAGCAAGCTGACCCTTGCGGTAGAGAATGTTGTCTTCCATGCCTACCCGGATGTTTCCGCCCATGGCTATTGTGGCGAACATGATTTCCATGGCGCCCTTGCCAACGCCGAAAGCGGACCAGGTGCTGCCGGGGGCCACCTCATCCATTATGTCTTTCATGAAGACAAGGTTCTTGGTGGTGGCGGCGATACCGCCGGCGACGCCCATGCAGAACTGGAAGTGGCAGGGAGGTTTCAGTATGCCCTTCTTAATATAGTACCCGGCGTTGTATATCATGCCCGGATCAAAGACTTCGATTTCGGGCTTGACGCCCACTTCCTGCATCATGAAACCCAGCTTTTCCAGGAACTTGGGATGGTTATCGAATATGGCGTTGTGCTGCCAGTTCATGGTTCCGCAGTCGTAGGAAGCCATTTCAGGCTTAAGCTCATAGAAGGGACGTATGCGGTCCTCTTCCTTGAGGTTTACGCCGCCGGAAGTGGTGATGTTGAGGATGATGTCGCAGTCCGGGTACTTAGTTTTCAGAAGGGTTACAACTTCCTCAAACTTTTCGAACTTCATTGCCGCACGGCCTTCGTCGTCACGGCAGTGAACATGGGCAATGGCGGCGCCCGCTTTCCAGCAGTTGTAAATCTCTTCGGCTATTTCGTGGGGCTCAATGGGAACATAAGGAGTGTTTTCCTTAGTGGGCCATGCGCCCGTGGTTGCCACTGTGATTATTCTCTTGTTTGACAGGTTACTCAATTTCAAGTGCTCCTTTCACGTAAAATTTTATATGGGCCCTACTATTTGTTCTTCAAGCGGCTGAACAGGCGCTGCATATACTCGATGCCGCTACCGCCGCCGCCGGTTTCGTCGGCGTAGCCGGTTCCGCCGTACTTGTAGGTGCGGTCGGGCACGTCGTTCAGGTCGTCCTCGTCGATTTCGGCAACGCAGCGGGCCATGGAGCCGTCGCCCATGTACCAGCGCAGGGGGAAGCAGTAGAACTTAAAGCGCTTGCCGGATACCTTGTCCAGATCGCCGCCCAGGTTCTCAACGCCTACGATGCCGTGGCCAAGCATGAGCTTGTGGCAGGGCTCCCAGGTGCCCCAGTTGCCAAACTCTTCAAGCAGGCCGAACTTCTCGTAGTAAGCCTTTTCGCCGTTAATACGAATGTATTCAAACTTGTCGAACTCGGCATATGCCTCTTCGCCGAACAGCATCTTGTACTCCTCGGTCAGGGGCATGCCGGTTGCGCCCAGCAGGTTCATGCGTGTCATGCCGTTGTTTCCCATGGCTGTGTGCAGGGGATGGTCAAGAGCCTGAGAGTCCATGGCCACGCACTTTACCTTGTGCTTGACAAACCACTTGCCGGCCTCCACGCCGGTGCCGCTGGCATAGTGATAATACGCCTTGGTGTCGTCAAACAGGCGGTGCATTCCGGTGTTCAGGCAGACTACCATGCCTTCCAGCTCAGAGGGTTTGATGCCCACCTTTTCGCAGGCCTCTTCCAGGTGCTTGGGCAGGATGAGGCCCCAGGGCTCTATGTCGATGGGCAGGCAAACCGCATCGCCGGTGTAGGCATCAATGGGCATCTCGTGGGTGTAGCGGGCACGTCTGCCGTCAAACTCGTATTCCATAACGTGACGGGGAGCGTCGCAGTGGGTGCCGGTGTGCATGGTGCAGGTGATCTTCTGAGTCAGCACGCCGCCCTTTGCCATTGTGTGAGTGTTGTCGATTGCAGGCTTGTCAAAATACGGCCAGCGGGGAATTTCTGCGCTGAAAGGATGAGTCAAGTCAACAAAAACCTTTTTTCCCATAATACATTCTCCTTTTTTGAAGTAATAGTAATGATGTTTTATGCAGCATGAGGGCGGAAGACATTCTCACCCTATTGCTTGTTCTTGTTTGCAGCAATATAATCTATAAGATACTCGCGGAGCCTCCTGTTGGTGGCTTCCACCTGCTCAGGCGTCCACTCCTGCCAGCCCTTGCCGGACTTCATGCCCAGCTCGCCCCGGGAGAGCATGTCCTGAAGCAGGTATGACGGCTCGTGATTGTCGGTCAGGTGCTTCAGGATATACTTGTGAATGTTGTAGGTGAGCTCTATGCCAACCAGGTCGGAGTTCTCCATGGGGCCCATAATCGGCCAGCGCAGGCCGGGGCCGTACTTGCAGGCATCATCCACTGTCTTGGGATCGGCTATGCCGGTTTCCACCATGTAGATGGCTTCCCTCCAAAGGGCATGCTGCATGCGGTTGGCCACGAAGCCTGGCACGTCCTTTTTGCATAGGATGGGCTTTTTGCCCACTTTTTCAAGAAGGGCCATGGTGGCCTCTATTACCTTGTTCGAAGTGTAATCGGACTTGACCACCTCAACAAGGGGAATAAGATGGCCGGGGTTCCAGAAGTGCGCGCCGACGACTCTGTCCCGGTACTCGCACTTTTCGGAGATTTCCGTTGGGCTCATCACGGAGGTGTTGGTGGCCAAGATGCAATCCCTGCGGCAGTACTTTTCGATATGGGCGAAAAGGTCCTGCTTCATCTCCATGACTTCCGGGTAGCATTCGATAATGAAATCGGCGTCGGTGTACGCCTCGGCGTCATCGGTGACAAACCTGATGTTGCTGAGGATGCGCTGCTTTTCCTCCTCGGTTGCGGCGTCCCTTTCAATCATTATGTCCAGGTTTTTGATTATGGGTTCCCAGCGGTCTTCCTTAAGTGCGCGGGTTTTCAGAATAACCTTCAAATCCGGGTCAGAGGCAAAAACCTGGGCCAGGGCGTTGCCCATCATGCCCGCGCCTACGACGACTACGTTTTTAATCTTCAAAAATGATTCCTCCCCACTAGCTGTAATTTTGTTTCAAAGATGGGAATAGGCGACTTTTAAGCCCAACCGGCATTAGCAGGACCAGTATCCGCCTGTGGCGTCATAGTTGCCGCCGGTAAGGAAGTCGGAAGCGGGAGAAGCCAGGAGCGTGAAAAGTCCCACAAAATCTCTGGGCTCGCCCAGACGGCCTACGGGCAGGCGTTTCAGGAAGTTCTTATACACTTCGCTTTCGGGGTCAAACATCCATTCGGTGAGATCCGAGCGGAACACCGTGGGGTTGACGCTGTTGACGTTAATGCCGTACTTGGCGGTAAGGTCGCAGGCCAGGGCTTGCACCATCAGGTCCACGCCGCCCTTGGCGGTGCAATAGCCGGTGTAACCGGCCATGCCGGCCTTGGAACGTGCGGAGGAGGTGATGACAATCTTTCCGCCCTTGCCCTGGGCTATCATCTGCTGAGCAACGTATTTTGCAAGAATATAAATGCTGGTGCAGTCGGCGTCCATAATCTTTTTCCATTCTTCCACGCTCTGGTCCACTACGCTCTTGGGGGAGTTGAAACCGTGGCAGGCGGCAAGAATGTTGACTTCGCCGTAGGTATCAACCGTGAATTCTACTATCTTCTTGACGTCTTCCACGTTTGCCGGGTCGCCGGCGATATAGGCGCAGTCGCAACCCTGTTCTTTCATCCACTGGGCAAGCTGCTCCAGCTTTTTCTCGTTTCTTCCCGTGATGACAACCTTTGCTCCCTGGTAACCGTAGGCGACTGCCACGGCGCTTCCCAGGGCTCCGGTGGCGCCGGTGACGATAGCCACCTTACCTTCTATTGAAAACATGTTTTTGACGAAGCTTTTCTCCACCTGAACCATACAAATTCCTCCTTTTTAACAGTTTTTCGTGACTTTTGCCACAATTTGTTGTATGATAAGCATAACATACTTGTTTGGAAAGAGCCAATTCATCTCTTTCATTACAGTTATAACAGCATAGTGCTGGTATCGAGGTGAGAAAATGACAACATATCAGATTGAGGCCTTTATAACTCTTGCTCAGACGTTAAACTACACAAAGGCATCCAGCCTTCTACATACTACTCAGCCGAACCTTAGCAAGATGATCGTAAACATGGAGCAGGAACTTGGAGTCAAGCTGTTCGTGAGGAACAAGCGGGACGTGAGTCTGTCCCCTGCAGGGGTAGCTTTCCTGCCCCAGGCGGAGCGTATGCTGGAGATCTATCAAAAGGCGATTGCGGATGCAAGGGATGCGGAGATGGGAATACAGGGGAACATAAAAGTCGGTTTTCTGGGCTCCGCCATGCACACCAGGCTTCCATCCATCGTAAGGGCGTTTAAGGAAAAACACCCCAAGATTTATTTGGAGCTCATCGATTACACCTTTTCTCCGCTGATGGTGGCGCTGATTGAAAACAAAATCGACGTCGCCATGCTGCCGGACAGGGAGCTGGAATTTATCCCGAAGCTTGAAAAGAAGTTCATCTATTCCGACGACATGTGCGCCGTTGTGCCCAAAAATCACCGCTTTGCCAATCGGGATTTTATTAACATACAGGATTTGAAATACGAGCCCTTTATCATGATGGACCCAAAAATCTCGGACAGGGACTATAACCTGGTCAACTCCATTTGCATGGAAGGCGGGTTTATCCCCAATGTCGTGTACCAGGGCAATACCCTGACGAATCTTCTTCTCATGGTGGCCTGTGGCTTTGGAATTTCAATCCTGGCCAGGCACATGACCCATCTGGGCATGAATGACGTGAGTTTTGTGCCTTTAAAGGGTTATGAAGGCTATTTCAAAATGGTCTGTGCCTGGAGGCGCGATTCAAACCCCAGTATTCCAAAGTTAATCGAGGTTATAAACTGATTGATGTTCAGTAACCCGTCCATAATCCTAGAGTGGCAAATATATGTTGGTTTTATACTGTGTCATATTTTCACATTATGAGACGGCCGGCAATACCCGGAAAATTTAAACTGCCTTATTAGTGATAGAATGAAACTCCTTTTATTAGCAGCATTTCATCAGAATCTCGAGACCGTTTTTCAACTGTTTCATATGGGGAAAAATTATAGCCTGCCGTCTGCAATTTGCAGACGGCAGGCCGTTTTTGGCTTTTAATTCATTTATTCCCTGCCCATCTCCGAAGCGTAATAGCGCTGCTCTATGGTGCAGTTTTCGTTTTTGCTTATGTTGCACATCAGGGCGCGGAGCTGGTATGCTCCGATAAAGGGGTCCCAGGGACCGTCGCCGTTTGTCAGTATGTTGGCGTTGGATTCATCCCAGCCGTAGTACGGCGGGCCGGCTTCGGGGTACCACCAGCCCATTTCACAGTTTATCACCCGCGGATCCATTTCGGGCTTGAATACTGCCTTTTGGGTAATCTTTCCCCTGGGGGTTTCTATCCACACCCAGTCCCCTTCCTCAATGCCATACTTCTTGGCGGTGTCTGGGTGCATGGAGACAAGGGGGAATTTAGCGTTTTTGCGCAGGGATTTTATCTGCCTGCCGTTGGATATGAAGTACTCCTGCTTTCTGCACCCCGTGGTAAGTATGAGGGGAAACTTTTCCGCCAGGTCCGGGCGGCTTGCTGGACTTTCAGGCACCTCCCGCCAGAAGGGCAGCGGGTCGCCTCCCGCCCGCTCGATGGCGGAAGAATACAGCTCAAATTTGCCGGAAGGGGTTTTGAAGCCCCGCTTTTTGTATTGATAGTATTCTCGCCGGGGAACAATGTAGCTCAGTTCCTTCATTTTTTCAAAGTCGATGCCCGCCAGATCCGGCCGCCTTCGCCCCATCTCCTCCAGAAGGCCGTTTATGATTTCCTCCTGGCTGTCTGCGCCGTAGTCCAGTCCCATGCGCTGGCACAGCTCCATAAAGAACTCCTCGTCGGATTTGCACTCTCCAACCTGCACCGCCTTGCGCATGGTCAGCAGGGCGTAGTCGCCGAATTCAGGCATGCAGAAGATGCTGTCTATCTCAGGCCAAAGAGCGGCGGGCAGCACAATATCCGCCAGCTCCGCCGTCGGTGTCATGAAAAAGTCCATGTATACGAAAAATTCAAGTTCCTTAAGAGCCTCGTACACATGTCTGGAATCCGGCATGGAGAGCAGGCAGTTGTTGGCATGAGAAAACAGCGCCCTGATTTTATAGGGGATCCCGGTTTTCATGGCCTCGAAAACGTGATGGGGATGGGCGAACATCTTGGGGGAAGCCGTCCCGTTGTTAAGAGGGAAGCCGCCGGAAAGACACTTTTTTGCGGCTTCGGGACTCAGCCTGTCGAAAAGAGGGTCCGCCGTGGGGGCAATTTCCATACTTTCCACGAAACCGCCCGGTACGTCCCAGTTCCCGGTAAGGGCGGGAATCATGAAGATTGCCCGGCAGGTCTGAAAGGAGTTTGGTGTTTGCTCAATGGCGCAGCCCCACTCCAGGGCCAGAGGTTTTATCGAGGCAATCAGGCGGGCGGCGCTTATTATGTCCTCCTTGGACACCCAGGTAATTTCAGACACCCAGTCAAGGGGGTATTCCTTCACCCTGTCCTTCAGTTCCTGAAAGCCCACTGTCCAGTTTTCAACAAAGTCCTTGTCGTACAGTCCCTCTGAAATGATGACGTTCAGTATACCCAAAGCCAGGGCGCCGTCGGTCCCGGGCCGAACCCTTAGCCAGCATTTCGCCCTTTTCGTCAGCTCGTTGGGCAGCGGGTCCACCACAATCAGGGGCGTGCCTCTTTTGACCGCGTCTTTTATAAACCACTGCAGCTCGCCGTCCGCCCCGCTTATGGCGGGATTGGCGCCCCACACCAGTATGCCTGCGGGTTTAACGTCCCCGTAATAGTCCACTCCTGCGAACACGCCGGCGGTGAACATGCCGGCGTTAACCCTGGGACCGAGGCACACAAGGGCGCCGGAGGACATGGCGTTGGGGGTTCCCAGCACATTGCCGAACCGCCAAAACTGGGCGAGATGGTGCCTGCCCGTTCCGGTGGTTATGGCTATGCATTCGGGTCCGTATGTCTCGCGGAGATACCCGACTTTTTCGGCAATAATATCGTAGGCCTCGTCCCAGGATATGCGCTCCCAGCTGCCGTTTCCCCTCTCGCCCTTCCTGCGCATGGGGTAGAGCAGTCGGTCTGGATGGTACATCTGCTCAATAATTGTCATGCCCTTTATGCAGCCCTTTCCTTTGTTGAGAGGGCCGTCCGGATCCGGACGTACCTTGGTGACCCGTCCGTCCTCGACGGTGAGGATGTGCATGCATCCCCCGTGGCAGCCCCGGCATGCCGCCTTTATCTCCTGTTTCGGCATATGATGCCCACCTTTCTTCAATTGGTCTCGTCAAGCGTGAGTTTGTTCATAATCTTCATATTACCCAAATTATATATGCTTTCGGCAGGATATGCAATGAGCTTGATTAAATGGAAAATAGACAAAAGCCTTGAACTCGCTTCAAGGCTTTTCATTTTTGTAGACCCGAAATTTAATGAAATGCAAAGGAACCTCATGCTTTATTCAGATATAACAAAAAAATTATATGTATTCGCCAAAATTTGTGGCAAAACGAATAATAATATGGTATAATGCACCTGGCAAATATATCCATACGGGCTTTGGAGGAGCAGCTGGAAATTCAGGAACAAAAGAGGGTCAAAAGTGAGAGAGGAGATGTATGTATCGTGAAGAAAATGAAGCTGTTAACCTCAACCATCGCAATGCTCCTTTTGCTTTCTCTTATGATTACCGCGTTTGCAGCCTCTGGCACGAAGGATATTCCGGTTACTTTCAGGGACATAAAGGTAAAGCTGCAAGGCGGCGCCAGGCAGGTCATAGACGTTACCGAAGACCTAAAGGATGTCACAGGCAAAAAGGTAGAGCCCTTTATCTATGATGGAACCACCTATGTGCCCATAAGGGGAATATCCGAAGCCCTGGGCCTTGACGTGGAATGGGATGGGGAGAACAACACGGTAAATATCAGCGGGTTTGCTCCCTATTACCGTTCCGTGAAGAGGGATTATGATGTCATCCCCATCAAGATGTACATGCAGGCCGGCTACAACGAGATTGAGGAATACACCAGCGGCAGGACCATCCACTCCGGCGAGGGCTATATAGATCCTTTCGGCGTCGGCACATATCATGCGGGAATAGGCTATAGCGAGGCCAATGATTATCCCCAGGACCGCTATTTCAGCGAATGGTGGATGCAAAACTTTGACACCGGCCTGTTCTGCGTTTACCACATGAAGGACGGTGACATATACGCCTGGGACGGCATCCTGGGCCGCATTAAGACAAATCCCGGCGACGGGACCGCCAACCAGTCCGACGCCCTGGTGAATATTATCGTGGGGGGCACTGGCTCCTACGCTGGAGCTACCGGCATACTTGTGGGCTATACCCAGGGCAGCGGTAAAAATGACCCCGAGTCGACCCTGCCTCAGGCCCTTTTCAAGATTATGGAGGGCTTTATCAAGCTTCCCAAGAATCCTGAGAATTATAAGCCGCCCGAAGTTACCCAGACCATTGGAGAATACGAGAAACTCCAGAGAACGGATACCTCCGTTTACACCACATACGCCATTGACATGACCATGAAGGCCGGCAGTCATGAATATGAGCAGTGGACAAGCGGCTTCTGGACCATACACAGCGGCATAGGCGTAATCGAGCCTTACGGCCAGAGCAGTTACCATGCCGGAAAGGGCTACGCCGAAGAGAAATTCAAGCCGGATGACTTCTTCAACGACAACTGGCTTGAGGAATTCGGCACCGACCTCTTCTGCATATACCATATCGGCGACCTGGGAGACATCTATGTCTATGACGGCCTGTGGTCCTACATTCTGGAGGAAGAGGACGACTGCGGCATTGGCGACAACGCCCAGAGGCAGGACGCCCTCATAAACATAATCATTGGCGGCACTGGCGCGTTTGAAGGTGCCACCGGCATACTGGTGGGCAAGACCATGGGCGCCGGCGAGAAGCAGCAGGTGGGATTCATGCCCAAAGAAATTGTAGGGGAGGAAAACAAGGTGCCCTATGATCTTCCCGAAACCCTCCTCAAGATTATGAGCGGCTACATCCGGGTTCCGGCAAACAGCAGCGCCGCAGTATATGGAAAGAAATAATACTTAACAATACTTTTAATGCGACGAAATAATATCCGCCTGCTGGAAGGCAGCAAATAAGCCTTTGGCGGCAGCTCCCTCCAAAGCCCGTTCCCCGCACAGCCGATGCGGGGATTTTTTTATGGAAAAGAGGGGTTATGCATAAGTGGTGGAGATGAAGGGGGTCGAACACTTATTGAAACTTATTGAAATAGTATATTTGTCTATGGGGTATTTACGTGAACAATTAAAACATGTATATTAGAAAGGGGTGTCTGTTGATATATTCCCGCAGACGACGGTTTACAAGAATGACCGAAAAACCCATTGTTATTGTTATGGTTCCACGTACAGATTCTATCTATAAAAAAATCCCGCAGACATAGGTTTTATCAACTCAAGCGTTGAGTGGTGAGGATGTAGGAAAATGAGTGAGCGTGAGGGAAAGCCTTATATATCAAGGCATTTTACATATGAGGTTATATGATGAACGGATTTAAAAGCCTATACCCCCGCAGACTTTCAGTTGCGGCATTTTCATTTTCCCTTGCGTATCTGCTCTCTTTTTATTTGAGGGACAGATGCTGTATAGCCTTATGGAAAAGTTTTGGAACAATGCCTTTACTTACATATTTGCTGCCATGATTGCACATTTCATGGGGCTTCTCACATGCGGGATGTTTGTCAGATCCCGGACGGCAGCGAAAAACATAATGCTTGGCGGAATGGGCGTGTGCCTATGGCTGGCCGGATTGATTGTCAGCGGATACTTTAGCGGCTGCGCGGTGGCGGCATGGGGATTTTTCCTGAGAGCCTTTACGCCCAAGAACGAGCGCATTAAGTCCTGCGCCGACATTCTGATTTATTCCAATCTGCTGATGATTGCAGTCAACGTGGTTGCCATGAATCGCTCGCCGTTTATCGGGCTCAGCCTGGCTGCGCTTTGCCTTGTGATCGGTATGGCCTTAATTTGGATGCTGCCGGTGGGGCAGGAAAATGAGCAGAACAAAACATTCAAAAACAAGACGCATGACGGCATTAAAAACCCACTAATGTTGCTGTGTCTTTTTGTTTTTATCATTACAATTAATTCCGGGCTGATGTATCAGGTCATCAACCCTGCTTTTGAGCATCTGACGGGGCTGGTGAGCTGGTACTGGGCCTTACCTTATATCGTAGCGCTTGCACTTATGCGCAACCTGCCCATGAAGGCCAAGCGTTCCAAAATATTATATATTGGAATGGCAATGATTATGGGAGCGTTCATTAGCTTCATGCTGCTTCAGCGAAAGACTTCCGACTATCTGATTGTGGATACGCTGATGCTCGGTGCTTGCGGCATTTTTGACCTGTTTTGGTGGAGCATCCTTGGAGAAATGCTGGATTATAGCGACAACCCGGCGCAAACCTTTGGCATCGGACTTTCCGCCAATGTATTCGGTGTCCTTTGCGGAGGCGTTCTGGGCATGGCGGTGACATCGATCGGGCTTCCCAGCGCGGAGGTTGCGGTGATAGCCCTTACTGTTGTTTGCGTTACACTGGTTATGCTGCCGCCGCTGAACCGTCAGCTTGTTTTGCTGCTCAAAAGCCATGCCTACCTTGCCGCCTATGACAATATGAGTCAGTCGCAACAAACGGACATTGTTCGCCAGATTAAAACTTTAGACCCGCTGACTGCTCGGGAGCAGGAAGTATTACAACTAATCCTCTCCGGCAAGTCCAACCGTGAGATTGCCGAGGCTTTGTTTATCAGTGAGAATACTGTTAAAACACACGCAAGAAACATTTTTTCAAAATACGATGTTTCAAGCCGCGCGGAGCTTATCAGTACCCTGCTGAGAAACCAAACAGTTGAATGATGCTGAAAACCGCATAAATACTGGATTTAACCGCCTCTCACCTGAAAGGGTGAGGGGCTTTTTTTCGCAAAATCATCCTTTTGAACGACGTTTTTCTAGGTATTCTTCCTTAATATTTATTCTGGAGGGGGCAGGTGTGAATGCGGTTAATACGCAAACGGCGCAATGTATATGCCATATCGTTCGCAGCAGGCATTTGTTTGGCTGCGTGGCTCGGCGTGGCTTTTATGATAGAAGTTGTTTTCGTCTTCGGAGCAATCAGCCTTATCTCTCTCCTGTTATTGGTGAAACAGACCCGTCTTCTCCGTGACGCAACACTCATTTGGGATAATTGCATCCTTGAGGTGCCGTCTGTTATCATCTCCATGCCGGGCGGAGAGATGAAAAAAGACTCCGAGGTAACCGTAGTATCTACCTTCGGCATCCTAATTGGCAGCGAAATTTACAGGTGGGGTCTTGACGGGGTACATGGCGTGAGGCTGCATTCCGCTCAAATTGATATGGAGCGGATGTATTTGACCTTTGGCGACGCGGCGGAGACCATACGGGTAGAGTTGCTGCACGGAATGACTGAAAAGAAGGCGGTACTGGATGCCGCACAAAAGCTGCTTCATGAAACTGGAGTGCAGGCGGAAATTATCGGTTGGAAATGATAGGGAGGAGTCTACAAGAAAAACTGATTGGCGCAAAAATTTACTCCGAGTGATGCAAGTCACTCGGAGTAGTGCGTTAAGGCAAAAGCGTCTGCCTTATGTGATAATGTAGAATTAATGAGACAAGACATTTTCGCCTTGTCTCGTTTGACATTTGATCGGTTTTATTCCATTTGAGCATATATCCACTCCCTGGCTTTGTTTTTCAGTACATCTGATTCCAGCATCTTCAGGTCATCGCCAAAAAACTGCTTAATTATTTCGATCGTGGTATTCTGCCGCTCCGCCATGGCCGCGGCCTCCGCCTCCAGTTCTTCTCGGGTTGCGGTGAAGCCATGTTTTGTTATCAGATCTTTGAGTACAAGCTCGGATTTTACTTCAAACACAGCCGCCCGCAGAAGCTCATTTTTCTGTTTTTCCAGTTCCATTGCTGGAAAGGGATAAGTTCTTCCGCCGGCCATG
>JBMNQG010000020.1:0-29600 GCA_050944015.1 Oscillospiraceae bacterium | reverse complement strand
ATACAGATGTAGGTTTTGCCCACGCCCAGCAGCAGGTCGGAACCGTCGGAAAGGGTGTACTTGAATTTCTCGCCTTCCGCCTCCCGGCTCCATGTGATGTCCGTGGCCTTGCCGCCGCAGATGAAGTAGCCGTTTCCGGTTCCCACAAGATTCACCGACAGGCGGCCGGCGTTATCCAGAACCCTGGTTTCCGCATAGAGGACCAGCACGTTTTCAAAGCTCAGGGCTTCCCCTGTGTTGCCGTCGATGTAGCTGGAGCCGTATTGGGCGGCAAAGTACTGGCCTGCGCCGGAGTCATAGGTGAAAGTGGTTGTTTTTCCGTAAGCACCGAAGTTTACGACCACGTTTTCGGCAGCGTAGCCGTCTGCGGGAGCGCCGTCCTCCGTGAACCTCAGGCCGTAGTCATAGTCTTCTTCCGTATGTTCTTCCCTGAAACCAAGGATGGAGGTGTATTCCAGCACTTTTTCGCCGGTGGTGAACAGGCTGTGCTCGTAACCGGCATGCATGCGGCTGGGATCCCGGTAAAAGATGGAGGAACCGTAAGCGCCGCGCACGCCGTCCATATTGTCTATGCCTTTAGTGGAGATATAGGAATACGCCTGCTCGCTGCCGCCGGCGTGGACGACAATGGCGTCGTAGCTCCTTGCCAGCTCAATGAAATATGGCCGTATGCTTCTCATGCTACCCAGGGCCCCTGCGTCGGAGATGTCGGAGAATATGGCCATCATCCGTGTAGTGCCTTCCACCAGGACCTCGTATATTATGTCCGCTTTGGAAACGCCGCAGTGGGGCAGGGCGACTTTTATGTTGTTTATCATCACCGCGTATGGACGCAGGTTCGAGGGCTCGTCAATCGCCTCTCCTGTAAGGCCGTTTGTGTAGAGGGGGGCGCTGGGTTCTTCCGTCGGCTCCACGTCCTCCTCCGTGTCGTCGGGGAGGTTGGTGGTTATGTCGGGCGGCAGGGTTACGGGGGCCTCGGCTTCCACATCGTCGTTCTTCTTGCCCCCGCAGCCGGGTAACAGGAGAAGAATTGCTAGCAATAAAGCAAATACAGTTCGTTTCATAGATTAATACCTCATTATTTGCTAAAATGCGATAAAATATGTTCTCTCAGATGATACTATTTTAGCCAACTGTTGTCAATCTGTTATTACGGTGGTACAATTAATAATACTTGGTATCAAAGGGAGACGATGGCAAATGTATGAAGATATAACCGCAGCTGCCCGGGCGGCCATGGAGGAGCTTCTTGAAGCGGCAAGCTGCAGGCCCGGGGACCTGGTGGTGGTGGGGTGCTCCACCAGCGAAATAGCGGGCGAGCCCATCGGCAAGGGCCGGGTTCCCCAGGTGGCGGCGGCCGTTCTGGAGGGGCTGCTGCCGCCCCTGAAAGAGCGGGGGCTGTACCTGGCGGCCCAATGCTGCGAGCACTTAAACCGCGCCCTTGTTATCGAGAGGGAGGCGGCGGAAAAATACGGTTACGAACCTGCCTGGGTCAGGCCGGTGCCGGAGGCGGGCGGCTCCTTTGCAGCCGCCGCATTTGACGCCATGTCCGACCCCGTGGTGGTTGAGCATATCCGCGCCGCCGCGGGACTGGACATTGGCAACACCCTTATCGGCATGCACCTGAAGGAGGTCGCGGTACCCCTGCGCCTTAAGGTGAAGACGGTGGGCAAGGCGCAGGTTGTGGCCGCCCGCACCCGGCCCAAGTTAATAGGCGGTGCCAGGGCCGTTTATGACTAGAATCTGCCCCATTAAAAATCCTGCCCTTGCAGGCAGGATTTTTTAGTGCAAATCGGGGCTGGTTTAAATTGATTGACATAATTTTATTTCCCGGCTATAATCTTTACATATTTTGGTTAACGAGGTATTGTATGACCCTTACATCTAAACGAGACCTTACAGACGGCAAGGTGCTGAACAGGCTGGTCAGTTTTGCACTTCCGATATTTCTGGCAAACGTGCTGCAGACCCTCTACGGCGCTGTGGACACGATGATTGTGGGCCAATATGTTGGCAGCGCCGGCATTTCCGCTGTAACCGTAGGCAGCCAGATATCCTTTTTTTTGACAACGCTGGGCATGGGCTTGGCCCAGGGAGGCCAGATTATTGTCTCTCAATTGAGGGGAGCCGACGATGAAAAGAATTTGAACAGCGTCATAGGGGCGCTATTTTCCATTGGCGCCATATGCGGCCTGGCGGTTGGGATTATTGGAGCGATGTTTTATCCGCCTGCCCTGGGCCTGTTAAATACGCCGGAAGAGGCCTGGGACCAGGCGGGGGATTACACCCTCATCTGCTGCCTGGGAATGGTGTTCGTATTCCTGTATAACTCCATCAGCTCCATTATGCGGGGTTTGGGTGATTCAACCCGTCCTCTTGTGTTTATTGGCATCGCCACCGTAATAAACATTATACTGGATATAATCTTCGTGGGGCCTTTAAACATGGGCGCCGGGGGAGCGGCAATCGCCACCGTTATGGCCCAGGCCTTGTCGGTGCTGTTTGGGATAGTTTATCTTTACCGCCGGCGCAGGGACTTTGTGTTCGACTTCAAGCTCTGCAGCTTTATACCGCGAAAGCGGTGGACGCTGGAACTTTTCAGGATCGGCGTGCCCGTGATGATACAGATGTCGGCCATTAACATCTCCCTCTCCTATGTGCTGGCTCTTGTCAACGACTACGGCGTGGCAGCCTCCGCGGCGGTAGGAGTAGGGGGAAAGCTGCAGCAAATATTCTGCATGCCGCTGCAGGCAATGTCTACCGCTTCCACGGCCATGTCGGGCCAGAACATAGGCGCCGGCAGGCTGGACAGGGTGAAAAGGACCGTGGACATAACGCTGGGGGTAAACGTAGTTGTGGTGGCGTTTTCAGCCTTAGCTATCCTCCTTTTCTCAGGAGCGCTTATCAGAATTTTTGACACAAACCCCCTGGTCGTTGAACTGGGCGCATTATATCTGAAAACTCACATATTCAATATCATAGGACACGCCATGTTCTGCGCCTATAACGCTGCCTGCCTTGGGGCGGGCAACGCCCTGCTGTCCACCGTGGCCTTCCTTACGGATGGCGTGGCCGTGCGGCTTTCCCTCTGCCTGCTTTTCACCAAGGTCTTTAATTGGGGCCTTCTGGGCATATTCTGGGCAAGCGCCATCGCGCCTATCAGCGCCGGCCTGATTTTGGGAACATACTATTACAGCGGCGCATGGCGCAGGTATAAGCCCAAAGCGTTAAGATAAGCTGCGGCGCTTGCGCAGTTATACAAAAATTAAAAGGCCGCCTGCCGGCGGCCTTTTAGCGTTGCAAACGAATATATGAGGATTCAGATAAGATTCAAAACGAGGGTAAGAACGGCAAAGACAAGAGCCACCCACTTGGTCATTTTAGCCAGCTTGGCGTCTATAGACTTTGCCTTGGTTTTAGACAAAAAGGTTTCGGCTCCGCCGGCAATGGCTCCTGAAAGCCCGCTTCGCTTGCCCGATTGTAAAAGGACCACAACAATGAGAAACAGCGCGGCAAGAAGCTGTATTATGGTAAGAAACAGGGTCATTTATATCTGTCCTTTCAGAAGAGTTCATAGTCGTGCTAGTTATAATATCATAGCTGCTACCGCAATTCAAGCATTTTTTCAGTTTTAGTTAAAGAATCGCCAAAAAAGGGCTGAAAGCAGTTAAAAGGCGAAACGCTTGAGTTTGGACGCAGCCTCTCTGTCCAGAACAACCGTGGCCGGCCCATTGTATATTTGGATTGCGGAAGCCGTGACCTCGTTTGTTACGGGCCCTTCAAGGGCTTTGGCGACTATCTCCGCTTTTTTGCTGCCGTTTGCCAGCATGAGTATGGCTTTTGCCTCCAGTATGGTGCCTATGCCCATGGTAAGGGCGTAATGGGGCATTTCCTCTCTGGAGATGCCGGCTTTCTTGTAGAAAGCCTCGTAATTGTCGTCCAGGGTTTGCTTTGTCAGCTTTTCAACTCTGGTCCTTGAATCAAAGGGGGAGCCCGGCTCGTTAAATGCCCAGTGGCCGTCCCCGCCAATTCCAAGGAGCTGGAGGTCTATTCCCCCCGCTCTGGCAATTTCCTCTTCGTAAGCCCTGCAAAACCCTTCCGGGTCTTTTGCGAGCCCGTCGGGAATGTGCACGTTTTCGGGTTTTATATTTATGTGCTTGAAGAGCTCTTCGTGCATGAACCTGGCGTAGCTCTGGTCCATGCGGTAGGGTTTGGACAAATCCATTCCAACGCCCAGGTATTCATCAAGGTTGAAGGTCCGGACTCTGGAAAAATCAAGGCCTTCCTCCTTATGCAGCCTGATAAGTTCCCGATAGGTTCCGATTGGCGTGCTGCCGGTGGCCAGCCCGATAACGCAGTCGGGCTTTTTTTTAATGGTCTCGGCAATAATATTTGCCGCGTATTTGCTCATTTCCAGATACGTTTCTTTGACTATAACATCCATGATAAACCTCGATTTGCTACTAAAGTAGTTTGACGGGAATTAAATAAAAACATTATGTCATAATCACTCTGTTTTTTCCAGTATTTTTTCCCCTGTAAAGGGCGGTGTCCGCCCTTTTAATTACCTCGCTGATTTTTTCATGGTTTTGGATGGTGGCAACGCCAATTGACAGGGTTATCTGAATGGGGGTATCGTTATAATAAAAGGGGTTTTGCTCAACAGCCTTGAGAATGGTGCAGGCCCTTTCTTTGGCGCTGTCGCTTGTCAGCCTTGGTAAAAGCACTAGAAACTCTTCGCCACCCCATCTTGCAACCACGTCATATTTTCTTACTGAGTTGCGAAGGGTCTCAGACAGTTTTTTCAGCACCATGTCCCCCACGTCGTGGCCGTATTTGTCGTTCACCTTCTTAAAATCATCCACATCCGCAATCATGATGGTGAAAACCTGGCCGGTCCTCAAAAATACCTGATATTCTTCCTCAAGGCGCTCCTCTATATGGCGGCGGTTGTACAGCTGCGTTAAGGGGTCAATCCTTGAAGCCCGGTCCAGTTGCCTGTTTAATGCCTCCAGCCTTGCCTGAGCCTCCCGCAGCTCCATTGTGCGCTCATCCACCAGCTTTTCAAGCATATTATTAATTTTGACCAAATCCGCTTCTAACTTCAGCCGCTTCTTGCGGTTTTTGATAAGGCCCAGAATTAGCAGTGTCTCAAGCCCAATAACGAAACCCCCTACCAGAATTACGACCAGGAGGTCATTTTCCGTATGAAATTCAAGATTGTAGCCAGCCGGCAATACGGAAGTATCAATGCCCCAGCGTGCTAAGGCGCGACTGTCAAAGGAGTAGCTGTGGTACTCATCATCCGCCGGGGTTATGTCGCACGGATTTTCACCGCTCAGCATGCGAAGGGCCATGTCGGCAGAGAGCTGGGCGAGGGGGTAATAATCGTATAAATAGCCGCCTACTATTCCGTAGCCCAAGTATTGGGAGTAAACTCCGAAAACAGGTATGTTAACTTCCTTGATTATGTTTTCAAGGACGTGGATGGGCATATGGGTTTTGTTCTCAGCGTCGGTCATGTAACGGACGAACAAGGCCGCTGAATTGGCGCCCGCGTCCTTGAGATAAGCAATCATATTGGAATAAGATAGGTTGTTAAGGTATATGAAATCAACCTCTTCACTGTACGGCTCCGCCGCCGTTTTTACTTGCTGGAGTATGTATCTTTCGCTTATGGAATTTCCTATTATAACGTAAATTTTTTCTGTTCTGGGCAGGGTGTCGAGAATAAGCCTGATATTCTTCTCAAAGTTGATGAAAGCGGTGATGATGGCCTTTTCAGATGATATTCGCTGCAAGTCCTCTAGATATCTTTCGTTTCCATCCCAAACGGATATGATAGGCACTTCGCCGAATATTTTCTTTCCATATCTGGAGAGAAACCTGGATTCAACATCTGAGGCAATAATTATGTCAGGGGTAATATTGGAGTATTTTTGTTTGAGTTTTAAATAGTTTGCCGTAGCCGACAGGTAAATCTCATTGTCCGGGAATTCCCTCAAATTGAGGTATTCATATGTAAAGTTGAATTTGAAGCTGTCGTTTTCCGCTAATTTTTTGGCTAATCCATTATTAAAAACCTGGTGGGCGGGGTAATCCACTTCAAATTGATGCAGGACTAGAATGTTTTTTTCTTCTTGTATTGCCAAAGCACAGGGAAGAACAGTGGTTATTACAAGCAGTGAGATAATCATTGCCAGCAGAACCGATATAGATTTGGATTTCAATAAATGAACCACTTGGCTTCCCTCCAAATGTACCCGAGAGCAGCTTTGGTTAATTTTTGACAAAGTATCCATAAAAAAATAGAATAATTGTTAGTCTGGTTTTTCATTATAAATGATTTTTGGTACTTTGTCCATAAAGTGGGTAAAAATTTATGCAGAAGTTAAAATGATTCTGGCAACGGTAAATCTTTGCTGTTTTTTGCTATTATCTTTTCAATAAGCATATTTTTCTCAAAGCCAAAACGCCCTCGGATTTTTAAGGGGCGGCATATGCCATATCCAGGACGTATGTTGCGCTTGGCTTTATACAGTGCGGCATCCGCCCTTTTAAACACGGATTCATAGGACTCCCTGTGATGGATCATGGCTACCCCGATGCTCACGGATATAGGGATTTCTTCTGCGTCTCAACTCCGCTGTTAATCTGATTAATCAGGAGATGGCATTTTTTCAAAACCAGGTCCGTGGAAGGAACGTTTTTTAAAAATACGCAGAATTCATCTCCGCCAATACGGCCGATGATATCAGAGTTTCTGAAAACTCTCTTCAGGCTTGAGGCTATGTGTTCCAATACCTGATTTCCCGTAAGGTGCCCGTATGTATCGTTAACCCTCTTGAACTTGTCGCAGTCAATAAGAATTAAGGCGTCCATCCTGTTGCCTTTTTTGTTCTCAACATGTTCAATTATCAAATCTTTTGTTGTTACAGCGTTATAGAGGTCTGTCATTCCGTCTTTCTGGGACCTCATGAGAAGCTCTTTTTTTTCTGCAACTTCTTCGCTTACGTCAATCAGCTTTCCGATGACAAAACCAGGCCTTCCGCGACGGTCGCAGATATTTGAATTTACTGCCTTAAAAGTGCCTGTCCGACCGTCAGGGAGGGGGAGGCTGATAGTAATGGCATTGCTTGGCGCGTCAAAGTCGTTGTCTGACAATGCGTCTTTCAGGATACGTGTCACATTATTCAGGCTATCCTCTGTATAAAAGAGGGAGCTGAATTTTTTGGACAGAATCAGGCGTCTATTCCTGTCGTTTAAGGCCATCATACCGCCTTCAAATCCCACGATAATCGAAAAGGGGCCGGTGATAAGCTGGGAGGCGAAGGTATATCTTAGAAATTCAAGCTCTTCCCGCTCTTCTTGCGGCATGTTTTCCATGGCGGACCAGAAGGGGGCGGCGATTACCGAACAAATCTCCTTTAGGGTGAGCTTCTTTTTTCTGTGCAGGTAATCTATGATATAGGTAATTACTTCCGTGTCCGTCTGCAGGGTGCATATATACCCGTGGCTTTCAATGGAGCGCCTGTTGGCGCGACACCCAGAAGGCAATAGGAAAAATCAAAAGAATTTTTGAAGATAATCTAAGCAAGGCACTGAACCTAAGAAGAGTTTCAGCTCCCATATTTGTTCTGGCGGGAACCGGAATCAACGACGACCTCAACGGAGTCGAGCGGCCCGTGGAGTTTGACGTCCGGGAAATGAAGGACAACGCCCAGGTTGTCCAGTCCCTGGCCAAATGGAAGAGGCTGGCTTTGCACAAGTACGGCTTTCCCGTTGGAGAGGGACTGTACACGGACATGAACGCCATCCGCCGGGACGAGGCGATGGATAACCTACATTCCATATACGTGGATCAGTGGGACTGGGAAAAGGTCATCAGCCGGGAAACCAGGAATCTGGACACTTTGAAGGAAACCGTAATCAAATACCTGGAAGCGCACAAAACCGCCTGCATCATGCAGATAGGTGATGGCGCACCACCTTTGAGGCCAGGGGCTATACCGCCTGGGACCCCACATCCTACGCCTTTGTAAAGGATAACACCCTATATATACCCACCGCTTTCTGCTCCTACGGCGGGGAGGCCCTCGACAAGAAGACGCCCCTGCTCAGGTCAATGCAGGCCCTGAGCCTCCAGGCACTGCGGGTGCTGCGCCTGTTCGGAATTGCCGACGCGAAGCGGGTGGTGTCCTCGGTGGGGCCGGAGCAGGAATACTTTTTGATAGACAAGAGCGTTTATCTGAAAAGGCCCGACCTTATGTACTGCGGCAGGACCCTGTTCGGCGCCCGCCCGCCGAAAGGCCAGGAAATGGAGGACCACTATTTCGGGTCTATAAAAAACCGCGTATCCGCCTTTATGAAGGAGCTGAACGAAGAGCTGTGGAAGCTGGGCGTATACGCCAAAACCCAGCACAACGAGGTGGCCCCGGCCCAGCACGAGCTTGCCCCAATCTACGGCGAGGCCAATATTGCCACGGACCACAACCAGCTGGTAATGGAGCTCATGAAGAGCATCGCCGCAAAGCACGATCTGGCCTGCCTCCTGCACGAAAAGCCCTTCGCGGGGGTCAACGGCAGCGGAAAGCACCTTAACTGGTCTATATCCACAGACACGGGAATCAACCTGCTGGAGCCCGGCGACACCCCATATGAGAACGCCCAGTTCCTGCTGTTCCTCATGGCCGTGATAAAGGCCGTGGACGACTATCAGGACCTGCTGCGCGTTTCCGTGGCAAGCGCCGGCAACGACCACCGACTGGGCGCGAACGAGGCCCCGCCCGCCATTGTTTCCATCTTCCTGGGCGAGGAGCTTACGGAAATTCTGAACGCTTTGGAAAACGACACCCTGTACCGCGAAAGGGTCTTTATGGCAATGAGCGAGCTGAGGCTCGTGGTGACGAACTGGAAACCCTCGTTAGCGGCAGGCACTGGAAAATACCCACCTACGCCGAGATTCTTTACAGCGTAAACGAATAATAAAACGGCATATAACAAAGAACGCCGAAAAAACAGCGTAAAGGTTTATTCCTCACCCATTTCCATATCCCAAACCAAAACAAAACAGGGAGCCCTGTAATCGCAAGATTACAGGGCTTCTTGTTTCAGATTGGGGTGACCGAGTATTTGAATTAACTGACTTTGCAGGTAGCCTTCCTGCTTTTCGGGTTTTCAGCCCACAGGCGGTCAGCCACGTCCGACCAGGCTTCCGCGGCTGGGGCCGTTTTCGCGCAAAGCACATCCACGTCCTCGGGGGCCAGCATGTCGGTGGATTTTGCCCCGGACTCCTTAACCATACCCGCCAGCTTTTCGGGATTGTCAAGAAGCGGGCACGGGCGCAGCGGGTTGCTGTTGAAGGGCTGGCCTTTGCGGTAAGCGGCGAAGAGGGGAGAGCGCAGGGCCTCCAGGAGGGTCACGTCGTGGATGTTGACGTTTGAGTAGTGTATGAAGGCGCAGGGCTCCACGTCTCCGGCGGCGTTTATGTGCAAATAGCATTTTCCGCCCGCAATGCACCCGTTGGTGAATTCGCCGTCGTTCCAGAAATCTATCATGAAAATTGGCTTCGTACTGCGGATTTCACGGACGCGCCTGTACATGAAGGCCCGCTGTTCCGGAGTTGCCAGCAGGTCAGTATGGGCGTCCTTTCCCACAGGCATGTATGTAAAGTTCCAGGAGAACCGACAGCCGCGGGCAATCATGTCGTCCACAAATTCGTCGGAGCCTACGCTTTCGGTGTTGTAGCGGTGATAGCAGGTGGAGTAGCCGAATAGCAGCTTGTGGGCCCGCATGCGTTCCATTGCCTCAATGACTTTCCGGTAGGTGCCCTCTCCGCGCCTCATGTCGGTGGCCTCCTCGTCGCCCTCGATGGAGAAGGCCAGGGCAAAGTTGCCTACCCGCAACAGCTCCCGGCACAGCTCGTCGTCCACAAGGGTGCCGTTGGTGAAGGCGAAAAAGTAGCAGTCGTTGTGGGCCTCGCATAGCTTAATAATGTCTTTTTTCCGTACAAGCGGCTCGCCGCCCGAGAATATGTAGAAGTAAATCCCCAGTTCCTTGCCCTGTCGGCAGATGGAATCCAGCGTTTCATAGGACAGGTTGTTCCTGTTCCCGTATTGCGCGGCCCAGCATCCGGTGCAGTGCAGGTTGCACGCGCTGGTGGGGTCCATCAATATGGCCCATGGGATGTTGCAGTCGTATTTTTCCATCAGTTCCTCAACGAGCTCCGCGCGCCCCAGGTTGGCGTTGACGATAAAGCACTCCAGGAACTTCTGCAGGCACTTTCTGTCCACCTCCTGGACCAGCTTCTCGGCGAAGGTGGGCCAGACGCTGTTTTCGTCCAGCAGCCAGTTGCGCAATGACTGTATCTTGGACTCGTGCATGTGCCCTCTGTCCAGCTTTTCCGCCAGGTCGAACATCTTAGGCAGCTTTCCCATCGGGTCGTCCGAAACCACGTAGTCCAGCAGCTTGTTCATCGCGGCTTTTTTTAACGTATTCATGAAAACTTCACCCCTTACCAGATTATATCCCAGACATGGGACAAATATTTTAACTAACCGTCCGGTTAATTTTGCCTATGCTAATAAAGCTTTGGTTATTGCTTGATTTTTTGAATATTGTTTTTCAGCAGGATATCGGTGCCGGAAACCAGGGAAGCGATAATGACCTCGGAAACCCACAGGAAGGAGCTGCGGAGTTCATCATCGCTGAGGGAGCTTACCGCCTTGTAATCGTCGAAATAGGCGGCAAAACTGAATATGGGGATAATGGAAAAGAAGAACTCGAAAAGCACTATGTCGTGGGAATGGACGAATTCCTGCCCGGTATCAGATATGGTTTTGAATATCTTTTCGTTGTCTCTCAGGAAATCCGTAAAGCGGAACAGGGAATTCTGATGTTTGCCGCTTTTTAGGGACTCCAGCATTAAAACACGAATTATGTCTTTTTTTTCAATAAGGTAGTCCACCACCCGCTCAAGAAATTTGGACGCGTTCTGCAAAAAATGCCCCACAGCCTCGGCGTTGGCAAAGTGAAGACGGTCCGGTCTGATGTCCAGAGAACCGTCCTTAATCATTTGTATGATATTAGTTTGAATAAAGTCCAGGGTAATTGACACCGCGTTGTTGAGAACGGAATGGACTATATAGTCCAAAATGTCCTCCTTGCTTTTAAAATAGTAGTATATCAGCGCCTTGTTGACGTTTGCGGCGCTGGCTATGTCGTTTACCCGGGTCGCGTCGTAGCCTTTCTGGGAAAAAAGCTGCGTGGCCGCGCTGAGTATTCTGTCTTTAGCTTCAATAGCAGAGGTTTGTGCCAAAGTCGTTTTCCTCCATTAAACTAACCGGTTATTTAATTGTTATTATAGACCTTTTCCACCGTTTGTCAAGTCTTCCTCTTTATTCCTCGACTTTCCGGTTTTTGGCCTTGACGTATTCAATGGATTCCTTGCCGGTTATATGCTCCACGTCGACGGCGATAATATGGGCCTGGGTGCAGCGGTTTATTTCGTTAAGCCTTGCCTCTTCTGGCTGGTCGCCGGAGTACTTGTCCGCCAGGGCTTTGAAAGCCTCCATGCGTTCGTCGCCTTCGGTGATTCTGGCCCTGCCGAAGGCGATAACGCTGCGGAAATATGTGGTGTATTCGCTGCTTACCACCGTGTCCTCGTCGATAACCGTGAAGGAAACCTTGGGATTGTTCGTAATGGCGTCGATTTTGTGTCCCGCTTTGGCCGAGTGGAAGTATATTTTGCCGTTACAATACACGTAGCTGAGGGGGACCGCATAGGGGTAGCCGCCGTCGCCCAGGCAGGCCAGGACCCCGTGCATCTTTTCATTACCGCCTCCGTTTCCTCCGTAGATAGCAGCTGCTTTTTTCTTCTTATCTCTCTGAACACGTTTCCTGCTCCTTTTCTCACTATATTTTATTTGGCTGGGAAGTTAAATTATGTATCGGGGTGCGGCGCTTCTTTCACCGCGTAACGCCGCGCTTCTCCGGGCGGCCTTCAAGGCCGGCATTGTCACATATGTATTTTACATTATATTTACACCGGCGGGCAAGCACCTGGCGTTAAAAGCCAGAAATATTGAATTCTGGCTTAAATGGATGTAAAATACGTTTTGCCAATTGGATTTATTGGCGCCTGCGGCGCTTCCTGCGGCCGCGCTGCCGCGTTCTCTGACGAGTCTGGGAGGTGAAAAGGCGCTGCTGGAAATGACCCTGAAAAAGGCGAATCTGGAAGAGGTATTTATCGAGCTCACGGAAAGCGGCGCCGCCGGCGGGCAGGATGAGAGTTCGGGGCGGCCTTCATTATTGAAGAGGTGGAGGACTACGGACAGTACGGTTTGGACGACCCCGCCTGCACCATCAGCCTGTCCACCGGGGAGGAGTCCTACGAAATTAAGCTGGGCGATTTCAGCAAAATGGACTCCCAGCGTTACGTTTCCATTGGGGACGGCAACGTATACCTGGTGAAAAAATACCCGCTGGACTATTACGACGCCAAGCTCAAGGACCTGATTGACAACGACGACACACCGAAGTTTGACAGCGTAAAGGAAATCCGGTTTGAGGGCGCGGAAACCTACAACGTCGTTTACGAGGAAAACAGCCCCGACACCTACTGCAGGGACGACGTTTATTTCGCCCTGATAGACGGGGGGAAGCTTCCCCTTGATACCTCCAGGGTGGAGGGCTACCTTAAAAACATCAGCGGCCTGGACCTGGCCTCATATAACGACCTGAGGCACCAGGAAGTGCTCATCGCGGATTTCGAGGACATTACTCAATTTGACATTTCCCTGGAGGGCAAAAACTACACCATCGCCGCCAGGAAGAGAGGCGACGAGACCAGCTATTATTATCAGGGAGAAAAGCTGGAAATAACCGGCTTCCGGAAGGCCCTGACGGACCTGAAGGCCGAAGAGTTCACCGGCGAGCAGCCCGCGCAAAAAGAGGAAATCAGCCTGACGGTCCATTTGGATAACGAAAACTTCCCGGAAGTAAGGATTCAATTGTTCCGGTACGACGGAACCCATTGCCTAGCGTTGGTGGACGGAAAGCCCGTGTCCCTCGTCCAGCGCTCCAAAGTGGTTGATTTGATTGAGGCGGTGTACAAAATCGTGCTGGACTAGCAAGGACCCTTGCAATAAAGCAAATAACCTGCCGGCGCGGCGGCAGGTTATTTTTTCCACGGACTAGTTCGGTTTGCGCTTATTTAAACGAGTCGAAAAAGCTTTTCAGCTCGGCCTTGGCGTCGGGGGGCAAATCGTGCCACCTTATGCCTTGAACGGCGCCTTCAAGGGCGCAGAGGGTGTTGAAACAGGTGTCTCCTTCAAGCTGGCGCAACCTTTTGAAAGCTTCCCTGCTGCCCGCCCGCATTAGCGCCTCCGGGTCCTTTATTCCCGCGCTTTCCAGGCGCTTTTCCAGCGTTTTCCCGATATTCGGCAGGTCGCTTAGCCGTTTCATTTTTCGCACCTCTTTTTATATTATCTGCTGGCAATTTTTAGAATAGCATATGTTATTGGATAAAACAAGCGGCAAGCAAGAAAGATAATGCCTGAACCGCTCGGAGGTCCAGGCATTTGTTGTTTACAGGACGGTTATATTCCTGCTTTCCAGGTGGCTTTTGATATAGGGCTCCAGCTTGTCGTCGGATATCACAATATCCACAGCTTCCAGCGGAATCATGCGGGGGGTATAGGAAAAGTTGACTTTGGAAGAGTCCATCAGTACCACCACTTTGTCGGAGCGTTCAATGACTTTGTTGAAAATGGCGGCTATGCTGCTGGAAAGAACGGCGAAGCCATAATCGGGGTGCAAGCCCGGGGTGCCCAGAAAGGCAATGTTGAAACGAAGATTGTCCAGCGCGTCTATTACCGAGGGGCCGCCGATTCGGGCAACGTTGAGGTCAACTTCGCCGCCGAATATTTCAAGCCTGATGTCGGGGGAGAAGGGGACGCTGGCGGCGGTGTGCAGGCCGTCGGTAAAAATATAAAGGGGAATCATAGGAATGGCAGCGGCCAGTTCCACGCATGTGGTGCCGGCGGTTATGTAAATAACATCGTTGGGATTGATAAGCTTGGCGGCTTTGGAGGCAATGAGCTTTTTTTCCTCATGATGCAAAGTGGACCGGTACTGAAAGTTCAGCACGTGTGGAAGGGATTTTGCGCCGCCGTGGACGCGTATGAGCTGCTGCGTTTCATCCAAATACTTCAAGTCCTTTCTCAGCGTCACATCTGATACCCCGGGGAAAAACTCTTTTAACTGCGAAAAAGTAACCTCGCCCAACTGATTGACGATATCGCGGATGGCTTGACGTCGTTTTTCCATGAGAGCAACCACCTGTTAGTTAGTTTATTCTTTGCGCTTTCGTTTCGAAACTATTGGTGATAAAAATCACAAATATGATTCTTGTCTCGGACCTTACGAACAAGCAGGAACAGTATTCCATTCGTAATCTATTATAACGCATGAAATTGAAAAAATAAAGATAATCTTTTCCTTGATTTTAATTAACTTTATTGCCAAAATTACAAGAAACATTTTGTTACAAATCACGTATTGACGAAACTTGCTCTTTTTAATAATCTTAGAAAGGAAAACTAATAGTTTCGAAACGAAAGTTCAGAATAACGAGGTGGAAATTTTTGAGATATTTCATGGCTATCGACGCAGGCGGGACGAAAACGGATGCCGTCCTGTTTGATGAAACGGGGCACATCCTGCTGCGTGACCTGAGCGTGGGCAATAATGCCATGGATATCGGCAAACCAGCCGCCGTCCAGCGGCTTTTGGCGGTACTGGAGCGTACCTGCGCCGCCGCGCCTGCAAAGGTCACCGCCATTTATGGCGGAATTGCCAGTGTGTTTCCCCTTGGTGACTTTCTTTCTCCGGCAGTCCTTCCTGGGAACTATGCGGACTCCGTCAGGTTTGACGATGACGGCCCCAGCATTATTTCCGCCTCTATCGGACACCGGGATGGCTGCGGCATGGTATGCGGTACCGGGTCGTCCTGCTTTATACGCATTAAAGGACAGCCCCTGCGGAAGGTGGGGGGCAAGGGATACCTGATAGATACCGGCGGCAGCGGGTTTGAACTGGGCAGGGAAGCCATAGCCTATGCCTTTCGCGCCGACGACGGGCGCTGCCCTCCCACAGTTCTCTTTGACCTGGTGAGGGAGCAAATGGGCTGCGACGTGGGGGACTGGATGAAGTGCATTTACGACCCGGAGACGGGGGGAAGGCCCTTTATCGCCTCCTTTGCCCATCTGGTTTTTAAAGGACGACGTATGGGAGACTGGGCCTGCCGTGACATATTCGAGCGGGGCTCCGCCGCCATGGCCGACCTGACTTATGCCGCCGCCCGGTGGTTTGACGGGGAGTTTCCAGTGGTTGTTAACGGCGGTCTTCCCACTCACTTTCCCGAATACGCTGACTCTATCAGGGCAAAATCCTGCCCGCGCGCCCGGATTATTATCTCGGACGTGCCCCCGGTTTACGGCGCCGCCGTGGAGGCCCTTTGGGACGCCGGTTTAGAGCCGGACGAGGCTTTCCGCGCACGGTTCCTGGAAGAATATGCACTCTGGCAAAATAAAAGCCGGACTTAAACACGCGTTTATCCGGAGGTTCCGGCTCCGGTTAACGGGCAGAGCATATCTGCCTAATCCTCAAATTAAAAAGGATGCTGTTGACAGGGCCGCCCGGAAACTGTCCCTGTTCAGCGGAAAGGATGAAAAAAATGAAGGGTGTTACAAAAATACTGTCTCTTGTACTGGCGATTGTAATGATCGTCGGCGTCTTGGCTGGCTGCGGCAAGCAGGAGCAGCAGGGCTCTTCCACTCCCGCTACTCCAGCTCCTGACACCTCGGAGCCTGTTGAGACCACTCCTGACAGCACTGCTCCCGAAGAGATGATCCCGCTGCCCACCTCCGGCCAGAACGTGGTGCAGACCGCTGTGCCTCTTATCGCAGGCGAGCAGATGGGCATCTGGGAAAAGTACGGTCTTGATATCACACGTACCCATTATGTTTCCGGTCCTCCTCAGCTTGAAGCCCAACCCTCCGGCGACTGGCAGATTGGATGGATTGGCGCGCCCGCCGCTATCACCGGTATTCTCAGCTACAACATGAAGGTCATTTCCCTTTCCGGCTTTGACTATTCCAACAAGGCTTTCTGCCGTTCCGACAGCCCCCTGGCGAAGGCTGCTGAGGGTCCAATCCCCGGAACCCTGGGCACTGCCGATGACTGGAGGGGCCTGACCATCCTGGTTGGCCGCGGAACCGTTTGCGACGCTGACCTGTTGTTTATGCTTGAAAAGCTGGGCCTCACCGAAGACGATGTCAACATTGTCAACTCCGATATTGACAAGGGCTACCAGGCTTTCATCAGCGGTTCTGCCGACGTTATCTTCGTCTCTGGTACATACACCACCATGCTGGAAGAGGATCCCGCCTATACTGTCTGTCACACCATGGGCGGCATGGATGCGGCCATGGCCGGCAACATTATAGCCGAGGGCAACTGGCTGGCGGAGAACGAAGACACAGTGGTCAAATATCTGGCCGGCGCTCTGGAAATTCTGCTCTGGCTGCACGACGAGGCCAACCAGCAGCAGGGCGCTGAGTGGTTCTCCCAGGTCATGCTGGAGGAATTCGGAACTGAGACATCTCCCGAAGCCGCCCTGGCAAGCGAGAAGATGACCATGTTCCCCGACCTGAGTTTCTATGAGAGCCTGTGCGAGGTTCAGGAGAACGGCCTGACCGGTATGCAGAACCAGTTTGCCACTTTCTTTGACATCCAGGTTGTCATCGGTAACCGCGACGCCTCTGACCGCGATACCGTTATAAATGCCGTGGACTGCAGCTATCTGGCCAAGGCAGTTGAGCTCTACAAAGCGAATAATCCTCAGTAATATCAGTAATAGCAATTAATTTACTCCCCGTCCCTTTCCCCGGGGCTCCCGGGGAAAGGGTTCAGCATTATTTAGGAGATAAACACTATGGAAATGGATTACGGAAAAATCAGAGCCCAGGCCCGGGAAGCGGAGATTAAGTCAATCCGTTCCCAGAGAATCAAATACCTTTCCATAAGCATAGTTGTGGTGTTAATTGTACTGGTCGTCTGGCAGCTTTGCGTTCAGTACAGCATCATCAGCACCAGGTTTATTGATTCCCCCACAGGCATCATCAATACCATCATAGATAAAGTAACCAACAAAAAGCCTGACGGCGGCTACCTGTATCAGCATATCTGGGCCAGCGCCAAGGTGGTTTGGCTGGGGTTCTTATTGGCTGCCGTCATTGGAATTCCTCTGGGTTTGTTTATGGGCTGGTTCCGCCTGTGTGACCGCATTATACGGCCACTCTTTGAAGTGGTGCGCCCCATTCCCAGCCTCGCCTGGATTCCCATTGTTCTTCTTTTCCTTGGAATAGGCGTTCAGGCTCGTGGAGTCATAATATTTACAGGCTGCTTTGTAGCCACGGTTTTGAATACATACACGGGTATCCGCTCCACAAACCAGACCCTAATAAATGTTGCAAAGACCTGCGGCGCGTCCAACTTCAAAATATTCTTGAAAATCGGCATTCCCTCGGCCATGCCAATGATTTTTGCAGGTCTAAAGACCTCCATGGGCAGCGCATGGGGCACAATTGTGGCAGCCGAAATGCTGGCCTCGTCTAACGGCCTGGGTTACATGATACAAATGGGCCGCTCCTTTGGCAAAGTATCCCTGATTTTGGCCGGCATTATCGTCATTGGTATTCTGGGCTTCATCTCCTCGGGTTTGGTGAGCCTGGTTGAAAGCTATGTGCTGAAATGGAGGCCCAAGAAATGAAGTTGAAAAACAATCCTCAGCTTGAAAACCGCGGCTTCGTTTACAAGTTTTTCTACTATGTAGGCCCCGTCCTGCTGCTTGTGGCCTTTGTGCTTTTATGGAATAACGTTTCCGCATCCGGCAGGACCAACCTTCCAAGCCCCGCCGCCGCGTTAAGGCGCATGATTACCATTTGGTCTGGTGACGTGGCAAAGCACCCCATGATTTTTCATGTCTGGATATCCATGCGCCGGGTTCTGACGGCACTCATCTTTTCAGTGGTGGTTGGCGTTCCCTTCGGCATTGCCATGGGCTGGAACAAGACCTTCAGGGCAGTCTTCAAGCCGCTGTTTGAAGTTATCCGCCCGGTTCCGCCCATAGCCTGGGTGCCTCTTTTCACCCTGTGGTTTGGAACCAGCGAGTTTTCCCGTGTGGCGATTATCACCATGGGCGTGTTCATGCCCATCGTCATTAACTCATATTCCGGCGTTATTATGGTGCCTGAAATCAACTTCCAGGTGGGCAAGGTTTTTGGAGCTCGTTCCGCCGACATGCTCTTTGACGTGGTGCTGCCCAGCTCCCTCAACGCCATTTTTGCCGGCATACGCACAGCCCTGGGCGGCGGCTGGATGGTGCTTCTGGCCTCCGAGATGCTGGGGGCCCGTGAGGGCATCGGTTTTCTCATCATGCAGGGAAACAGCGCCAACGACCTGACCCTTTCCATCGTGGGCATGGTGATGATAGGTATTTTTGGCGCCCTCTTTGCCTATGGTTTTGACTTTTTAGAAAGGTGGCTTTGCCCGTGGAAAAGAAAGTGATGCTGGAAGTGGTTCATATCGCCAAGACGTTCTTCTCCGACAAGGGTGACACGGACGCCATAGAAGATATTTCCCTGGACGTGCGTGAAAACGAATTCCTGGTGCTGCTGGGCCCCGGCCAGTGCGGCAAAACCACCTTCCTGAATATAATTGCAGGCCTGGTAAAGCCCACCTCCGGAATGATAAGGCTGGAAGGCAAAATCATCACCGGTACCGTCCCGCGGATTGCCATGGTATTCCAGAAAACCGGCCTTTACGAGTGGAAGACCGCCATGGAAAACGTGGAGATTGGCCTCAAATACCGGGGTGTCCCCAAAAAGACGCGCCGGGAAGTGGCCCAGAAATATCTGGACCTGGTGGGCCTGCACGGTTTTGAAAATGCATATCCGCATGCTCTTTCAGGCGGCATGAAGCAGCGCGTAGGCATAGCCCGGGCATACGCCGCAAACCCCGATATTCTTCTGATGGATGAACCCTTCGGGGCGCTGGACGCTCAGACCCGCTATGCCATGGAAGAGGAAATCCTGCGAATCTGGGAAGCGGAAAAACGCACCATCATTTTTGTGACCAACAACATCGAGGAGGCAATAACCCTTGGCGACAGGGTCGTACAGTTCATCGAGCGCCCGGCGCGGGTTAAGAAGATATATGACCTTGCGGAGCTTGGCCGCCCGAGAAACAAGGTGTCGCCGGAGTTTTTGCGTGTCCGCCAGGAAATTGCCGCCAACGAAGAGCTGACTTTGGAGTAGGGAGGGAGCAAAAAATGAGCGAATACAAAGTGGAGGTCCGTAACCTTAGTAAGAATTTCGGCTCCCTCGAGGTCCTGAAAAACTGTAGTTTCAATATCCGCAGCGGCGAGTTCGTATGCGTTGTAGGGCCCACCGGCTGTGGCAAGACAACCTTTCTGAACACGCTCACCTGTCTGATTCCTCCCACCTCAGGCGAGATTCTAATTGACGGTGAAAGCGCCGATCCCAAGAAACACAACCTTTCGTTTGTGTTTCAGGAGCCTTCCGTCATGCCGTGGCTCACGGTGGAGGAGAATATTGCCTTCGGTATGAAACTCAAAGGCTGGCCTAAGGAACGAATCAAGGCTCAGACCGAAAAGATAATCGAGCTGATGGGTCTCACAAAATGCCGGAAACAGTATCCCCACGAGCTGTCAGTTTCCACCGAACAGAAGGTGGTTATCGGCCGCGCCTTTGCTATGGAACCGGACCTGCTGCTGATGGATGAGCCCTACGGCCAGATGGACATAAAAACCCGCTTTTATCTGGAAGACGAGGTTATCCGCCTTTGGAAGGAATTGGGCAGCACGGTGCTTTTTATTACTCACAACGTGGAGGAGGCCTGCTACCTGGCAGACCGAATACTGATTTTGTCCAACAAGCCTGCCAGCGTCAAGGAGGACCTTGTGCTGGATATGCCCAGACCCAGGGATATTGCCGCTCCGGAATTCATAGAAATGCGTGTTCATGTGGAAAACGCCATCAAGTGGTGGTAAACTGGCTGGCTCTGATGGTTTTTTGCAGGCAGGCATGCCATCTTAATGAGCAGTTATCTTCAAATAGAAGGGATAACGATTACCTTGAAACATAAACACATATTAATCTTTTTTACGGACCAGCAGCGCTGGGATACCATCGGCGCGCTGGGTAACTCATACATTCAAACGCCAAACCTGGACGCACTTGTGCGGGAGTCTGTAACCTTCAATCGCTGCATAACCCCGTCCCCCGTGTGTGTCCCCGCCCGCCTTTCCATGTTCGCCGGGCAGTATCCCGCCCGCACCGGGTGCAACAACAATAACGCCGATACTGTCTATACCGGCAGGGGATTCTACTCTCTGCTGACGGAAAACGGGTATCAGAGCTGCTGTGTAGGAAAGATGCATCATCTTATTGATCCCTACGGGGACATGGGTTTTGAAAAGCGCTGGATTCAGGAAGAGCTTTCCGACCCGAGGGACCATTACACACAGTTTATCAGGGAAAACTACCCCTGGATTATAGATTATCACGGCATGCGCAGCGAAATGTACTATGTGCCGCAGATTTCGCAGCTTCCTGCCAAGGATCACCCCACTGCGTGGGTGGGGGATAGGTGCGTAGAGTTTATCAACAGCTGCGACCCGCAAAGGCCAATGCTGCTGGTGTCTTCCTTCATTCACCCACACCCGCCGTACTGCCCGCCCTCGCCCTGGCAGAAGCTCTACCGGGACGATCCGCCGCTGCCTTTTGAGGTTGAGCAGGATGAGCTGGATAAATTCTGGGATATGATTGGTGATCGCTGCTCCTGCGAGCGCCTGATGATGAGCAGGCAGGACATACTCCGCGCCAAGAACTTCTACTACGCCTGCATCTCCTTTATCGACTACCAGGTGGGCCGCATCATCCAGGCCCTGAAGGACAAGGGCATGTACGACGACACGCTCATCCTCTTTACCAGCGACCATGGCGATATGATGGGCGACTACGGAGCCATTGGCAAGCGCTCCATGGTGGATTCTTCCTGCCGCATACCCTTCATTTTACGCTATCCCGGCATGGGGCATCAGGAGCGCTATGACGCCTGCTCGCTGGTTGATGTGGCGCCAACTATTTTGAGTTATGCCGGTATTCCATATGATGAGAAGGAATTTGACGGCGTGGACCTGTTCGGTGAAAACAACCGCCGATATGTCTACTCCCAGTATGGCTGCGGCGAAAACGGCACTTACATGATTACGGATGGCGTTCAAAAACTGGTATATGTGAGGAACAATGACCGCTATCACTTTTTTGACACCATCCCGGAAAAGAAGGACATTTACGACCCCGCCAACCCCAAGGCGGCGGAGATGAAAGAGCTGCTTGAGGCTTACCGCCTCAGCGACCGGAATAATTCCCAAAACAGCCAGACCTATGAAAAGTATACCAAGACGCATCCCCATTACCCGGGGAGAATGGACCATACCCTGCGACGGGATGAAGAAGCTGCAATGATTCCCGCCGGGTATAGAATCGATTTGGAATAATATGCATCGTCCTCCTTCCGCTCGGAAGGAGGACACAGATTATTGGTATATTGGTGCATTTGCCTATGAACTTATTGCCCTGCGCAGTTCCTGCAAGCGCTTCGCGGTTACCTTGCCGTCCTTAAAGATGCTGGCGGTTCCGGCGACAAATATATCGGCGCCTGCTGCCCTCATTTTTTCGGCGTTTTCCAGACTGACATTTCCATCCACCTGGATAAAAATGTGCTCATAGCCTGAACTGTCCAGAAAATCCCGCAGATCCCGAATTTTTTGCAAAGCCGCGGGAACCAGTTTTTGCCCTGCAAAACCGGGATTCACGCTCATAATAAGCACTCCGTCCAGGTCATCCAATACATACCGGAGGTTTTCGATGGGAGTGGCAGGGTTAAGGGCCGCAATAGCTTTTGCTCCCCGGTTTTTAATCATTGTCAGTGCACGCTGGAGATGGTTGGTGGCTTCAAAATGGATTGACACAAGTTCGCCGGGGGCGATATCGAACCAGTCCAACTTTTCTTCCGGGCGTTCCACCATTAAGTGGATATCAAGGGGAATGGAGGTTTTATTGCGCAGCTGCCGGCAATAGTCGGGACCGAGGGTAAGATTTGGTACAAATCTGCCGTCCATTATATCGATGTGCAGGTATTCAACACCGTTTTCCTGGAATATTTCCAGTGTTTCCCGCAAAGAGCTGATGTCTGCACACATCATGGACGGGGAAATCATGGCAGGATACATCTTCATTCCCTCCTTTATTCCCAGGTGCTTAGAAGCACACGGTTTTTAAACACATTACGATCCAGAAGGATTCGGAAGGCTTCCTGGCACTTCGATAGGGGCAGGATGTGGCTGACGGCTTTCATTACATCCAGCTTTCCTTCCGACATGGCCTCCAGCGAGGCAGTCCAGTCGTTTTTAGTGGAGGAAAAGCTGGAGTTCCAAGTGCCGGTCAGGGTCAGTTCCTTGCGCAGGATGTTCCAGTACGCCTGCTGGGAAAGCTCAACCTCATGAGCGGGATTACCCATAAGGACCATGCGGCCGTGCGCCTTTACCGCGTTCAAGCAGCGGGTCAGAGCGTCGGAATAACCGGTTCCTTCCAGTGCGGCATCAACGGCGATGCCATCTTCGTATGCCAGGAACCCCAGTTTTTTGGCATAGTCAAGCTTGGTTTCCACAATGTCAAAAAGATATACCCTTTCAGCGCCGAAGATTCTGGCCCACTGGGCGGCAAGCAGACCAATGGGACCCGCGCCGGAGATAAGCACGCTCTGCCCCCGGGTCACGCCCAGGCGCACCATCGCATGGCGCGCGACGGAAGCCGGCTCGCACATGGCGCCCTCCTCCAGAGTTACGTTTTCCGGCAGCATTACCAGATTCCAGCGCTTAACCGCTATGTACTGAGCAAAAGCCCCGTCCCGGCGGGAGCCATAATAATCATAGTTCTGACATAATTCAAAAGTCTGCTCCCTGCACATCTCACACTTTCCGCATGGCAGCAGAGGGTAAACAGCCACACGGCGGCCGGTCAGTTTTCCCTGGGGGTCATATTCCACTATGCCGGAAAACTCATGGCCGGGAATGGTGGGGAAGTGGTAGGTCCCTTTGGAAAAGACACGGCCCACGTCGCTTCCGCAGATGCCGCAGAATTTAACGGCAACCAGCACTTCGTCCTTTTCGCATTGGGGCATGGCCACTTTCTCATAACGAAGGTCACCCACTGCATGAAGATTCGCGGCCATCATCGTATCCATAAAATAACCCTCCTGTTTGGTTAAAGCAGTATTATGATAATCTTACTGTGATGCTCAAAGCCCAGTCAATTGATGGCGCTCAGATTGAAAAACAATCATAAAAATGCCCCAAAACGCTCATATCCTGCGCAAAATGCGCAATTGGAAGGACGAAACGTATGACGATTCTTGAACGACAGGAACGGATTCTTGCTATTCTGGCGGAGTATAATACAGCCACCGTCCGGCGGCTGGCAAAAGAGCTCTATGCCAGCGAGTCCACCATCCGCAGGGACCTGGCTGCCCTGGAGCGGCGGGGAAAAATCAGAAGAACCTTTGGCGGCGCGGTTCTGGCGGATTTTTTGAATCGCGAGGTGCCTCTGACATTACGTGAGCAGGCAAATATGGAGGCAAAAGCCGCCATTGCCGTTAAGGCCGCGGGGATGATTAACGACGGAGACACCATATTTCTTGATGCATCCTCCACCGTTCTCCAACTTGTGCGACACCTGGCGCAATTTCGTGACCTGACGGTGGTAACCAACGGGCCAAAAACATCACTGTCCCTGGGTGAATTGAAAATCAGGAATCTTTGCACCGGGGGTATGCTTTTGCCGGATTCGGTGGCTTATGTTGGGGCTCATACCTGTGAATTCTTCCGCCGCTTCAACCCCAATGTGGTGTTTTTCTCCTGCCGGGGCGTTACGGAAGACGGCTGGCTATGCGACTCCTCAGTGGAGGAGGCCAATGTGCGGGAAGCCATGCTTTCCAAGGGAGGGAAAAAAGTTTTTCTTTGCGACACCTCTAAACTGGGTATTACCTATCGATATAATTTTGTAAACCTGCGGGAGATGGACGAAGTCATCTGTGAGAAGGAGTGCCTGCCCGCCCCCTATAACCGATTCTTGCAGTTCTGACCCTGTTTACCCCGCTTTTTCAGATTTATCGCGCACGTGCGCACAGGAGGATATAAACCATGATAATGCCAAAAAAGCCTCAGGATTTGAATACCTACCTTGACTGCAGATTTTCCTGCGACTGCGGCAGGGAACATTACGCACCATTAAAGGAGGTCGTCATTGGAAAAGACGCCCTGTTGGAACTGCCCCGGGTTGTCCGCCGGCAGGGGTTTTCCAGCCTGTATCTGGTAAGCGACGAGATTACATACGAGATAGCCGGAAAGCGCTGTATGGAAATCTTGGGGGAGGCTGGGATAAAGGCGAAGATTATCCGGCTACAGCATATGGGCTTTGATGAAGCGACCTTGGGCGAGCTGGTTATAAATATGCCGCCGGACTTCGACCTGGCTGTGGCGGTTGGAACAGGCGCCATCAACGATATGACCCGCTATTTCAGCTTCCGTATGGGCTGCCCATTCTTCACCGTTGCCACCGCCGCGCCCATGGACGGATTTGCCTCAAGTGTGGCGTCCCTGAACGTGAACCGCCTGAAAACCACCTTTGAGGCGCAGACGCCCCTGGCCATCATCGGTGATACTGAGATTTTGAAAAATGCCCCTTACCGCATGATTGCCGCCGGCCTTGGGGACCTGCTTGGCAAGTTTACCTGCCTGTGCGATTGGAAGATCTCCAGAATCATCAATGGTGAGCATTACTGCGAGAATATTGTGGAGCTTGTGGAAAGCAATGTTCGGAACAATTTGAAGTACGCCGGCAAAGCCAGGGAGAGGGATCCCCAGGTGCTGGGCGGCATTATGGAAGGCCTGGTGCTTACCGGCGTTGCAATGAGCCTTTACGGCAACTCGCGCCCTGCCTCCGGATGCGAGCACCATATGTCCCACTACTGGGAAATGATGTTTGAGCAGCAGGGCAGGCGTCCGGTACCCCACGGCAATCAGGTGGGAGTGGGCACCGTTCTGATCCTTAAGCTGGTGGAGGCCCTGCGCCGTACGAAGGTGGATTTTGACGCCGCGCGGGCCGCGGCCAGAGCCTATGACCAGGCGGCTTGGGAGGAGAATATCCGCGCAGCTTATGGCCCCGCCGCTGACGGTGTTATTGAGCTGGAGGCCGAGGCAAAGAAAAACGAAACTGGGGCGCGCCTGGCGCGTATCGACGCCATGGAAGCACATTGGCCTGAGTTAGAAAGCCTGCTGGACGCCCTGCCTGCATCTGAAACTGTGATGGAGCTGCTTAAATCCCTAAATTCTCCCTATCTGCCAGCTCATATGGATGTGGATGAGGCCATGCTGAAAAATACCTTCCTGTACTGCAAGGAGGTACGGCCCCGTTACACAATTTTGCAGATGATCTGGGATTTGGGACTGCTTGATAATCTGTCCGACCAGGTGATTGAGGAGCTGCGCCACGCCGGTTAAAAACTGCGCAGCCGTAAATAGGAGCGGAGAATTTGGTTTATTTAATCGTACTTGGAATTTGTTTCATATCCTGCCTTGTGGGGGCAATCTGCGGTATCGGCGGCGGTGTTATAATTAAGCCTGCCCTGGATGTCCTGGGGATTATGGACGTCGCCACCATCAGCTTTCTTTCCGGGTGCTCCGTCCTTGCCATGACGACCTATTCGGTTATCCGGTCCAAAGCCGGCGGCGGTTCCCGTATTGACGAGCATTTGGGGGCGCCTCTGGCTTTGGGGGCGGCATTGGGCGGAATTTTTGGGAAAAATCTGTTCCAGGTCCTGCGCACTGTTAGCGGGGACGCCCAATGGGTGGGAGCCGTCCAGGCGGGATGCCTGCTTGTTGTCACCGCAGGCACGCTGGTTTATACCCTAAGGAAAGAGCGGATTAATACCCACAGGGTTCGGAATGCGCCAGCCCTCTTAGTTATCGGCCTGCTGCTGGGAATCCTGTCTTCCTTCCTTGGCATAGGTGGCGGGCCAATTAACCTTGTGTTTCTGTTTTTTTTCTGCTCCATGGACACCAAGACAGCCGCAGAGAATTCCCTGTATATTATCTGGTTCTCCCAGATTGCCAGCCTGCTTTACAGCATTTTCACCCGCACCGTGCCCCAGTTTTCGCCGGCAATGCTGTGCCTGATGGTGCTCGGCGGCATCCTGGGCGGCATCTGCGGGCAAAGCGCCAACAAGAAGCTGGACAGCCGACAGGTAGATCACCTGTTTATCGCTCTAATGGTTTTGATGATAGGGATTAACGCCTATAACGTTTATAAATTTCTTGGTCTCTGATAAAAGCAAGAAACATGGCCGAAAGGAAGATACAATGCCTCCGCTGACTCTGCTTATTAAACCTGCCTCCGGAAGCTGCAATATGCGGTGCAAATACTGCTTCTACTACGATGAGGCTCAAAATCGGGAGAAAGCATTTATGGGCCGCATGCCTGTCCAAACTATGCGAGTTATAGTTGATAAGGCCCTTGCCTATGCTGACGGAGACTGCACCCTTGCCTTTCAGGGGGGAGAGCCTTCGCTGGCCGGCCTGGAGTTTTTCAGGGAACTTGCCGACTACGTTGCCCGGCACCCCAACCCCAAAAAGGTTCGGGCCCAATATGTCTTCCAGACCAACGGGTACTCCCTGGATGAGGCCTGGGCACAGTGGTTTTCGGAAAACCGCGTGCTGGTGGGCGTTTCCCTGGATGGGCCTAAGGATGTCCATGACCGCTACCGGCTGGACATGGAAGAGAAGGGTACCTTTAACCGCGTGATGGCCTTCATCCGCCTGCTGGAAAAGCACAATGTTGACTACAATATCCTGACGGTGGTCAGTGCGGCCAACAGCCGCCGCGCCCGGCAAGTTTATGAATTCTTTAAGAAAAACGGATTTGGCTACCAGCAGTATATCGAGTGCCTTGATCCCATTGGTGAGGCCCAGGGAGGGCACGACTATTCGTTGACCCCTGAGCGGTACGAGATGTTTTTAAAAAACCTTTTTGACGCATGGTACCTGGATATGAAGGCCGGAAGGTATGTATACAACCGCTACTTTGAAAACCTCATGATGATTATGGCGGGTCAGGAGGCGGAAAGCTGCAATATGCGGGGACAGTGCGGCGTCCAGTGGGTTGTCGAGGCGGATGGAAGCGTTTATCCCTGCGACTTTTATGCCCTTGACCAGTGGCGGCTGGGCAATATACTGACAGATAGTTTTGAGAGCATGGATATAAAGCGGGAAGAGCTGGGGTTTATCAGGTTGTCTCAGCGAATCCCCGAGGAATGCAAAGCCTGCCGGTGGTATCGGCTGTGCCGCAATGGCTGCCGCCGAAACCGCATTCCGGCTGCCGGCAGCGAGGCGGGTAAAAACTATTTCTGTTCCGCCTATCGGAACTTTTTTGAGTATGCCTATCCAAGGCTGCAGGAAATCTATCTGCAGCTTCTCAAACGCAGATAATGTTTCTTTTTCCATAATCCAATCTTATTCCACATTTCCAGCCCGCCAAAACCCGGCTTAGCCGGGTTTTGGTGTTTTATAAATAAATTGCTTTTAACTCACGTTGTATTGCTTCATCCAGTCGTTTACCTGCAGCAGGTAGGCAATCATCTGGGGGGCGGCCATAAGCTGGCCCATTTTGTGAAGCCAGGGCGAAATATTAGTATCAGCTTGCGTGGGATTTTATCAGGGCATAGATTTTCATGTCCACAATCTTCCCATTTTTTATGGCGCTGCTATGCAGAGTGCCCTCATACTGAAAACCTGCCTTTTCTAGAACCCTGCATGAACCAATGTTTTGAGAAAATGTCACTGCAAATATCCTAATGATATCGGAATTCTCAAATACATATCTACATGCTTGCCTGACAGCATTTGTGGCATATCCTTTTCCCCAATAGGGCTCGTCTATGTAATAACCGATTTCCGCTGTTTTTGAATGGATATTCTCACATCGTAAAACCGAGATACTGCCAATGACTTTATCTTCATCTTCTGCTGTGATTGCGAAAGCAAAGGTTTTTGATTTATCGGCACACAGCATGGATTTAATATATTCTTCAGCGTCATACTCCGTGTATGGATAGGGCAAGCCGTCCCGCAAATAATTCTGGATGTTTTGGTTGTTTAAAACTTTCGCAAGATCGGCTTTATACCTGTTTTCCATTCTCGTATTACGCATTTCATTAAAAACACACCCCGCAGTTAGAGATTAGTGCCATTCGGTTCTCCATGCTGAAGCAATCTGTAAAACGTTTATGTTTTGTGAAACAGAATTTTTTTGAACTTAAATATTATTGCAGATACAGTAATAAAAAGGGTAAGAATCAAAATAACCGCTCCGTTTTTTGAAAAAATTATTGGAGCAACGCCAAGCGACAGATTTCCCACTGTATGAAGCAGTATACAACCAAACACGCTGCCATTGCTCACAATATAAAGTAAAGTTATTAAAACAGAGATCAAAACAGTATATAGAAAATATCCTAAAATTGCAGGAATAAAACCGAATGAAGTCAAAGCATTTTGTGTCGTTACTTTTATGAAAAACAAAGGCAGATGCCAGAATGACCAGATAACGCCTAGCAAAACTGCGGCTTTGATTGGAGATAACTTTTCCAGCATCCGCTTAAGCGCAAATCCCCGCCATCCTGCCTCTTCCATCAAATTATTTCAAAAGATTATTTGATACATCCTGCAATTTTCCCTGGGGAATTCCTAAAATGATTGATTATGCGTCAACCTCATATATCGATCCTATTTTGCGATATCCGAGTTTTTCGTAATACTTGTCAACATCGCTCATAACATAGACGGGCTGATCCGGAAAGTCATGGCGCACCCGCTCGATCAGGCTTTTGCCGATTTTCCTGCCCCGATATGATTTTCTTACAAGCAAATCATAAATATAAACGCCGAAACCGTCATCCTCCCGGCAGCGCACAAAGCCGCACACAAGGTTTTCGTCAAAAGCGATATATGTGATGCTTGATTCAAGGGCTTTAATATACTTGCTGCGACCAGCAGATCCGTGATAATCATTCCAGTCGTCCCCTTCATCCATCAGCAAATCGAAAAGCAGAGTTTTATCCGCTTTGCCGAATTCACGGATTTTCATTCGTTTCACCGCCTGTTTTATGCTTTTCAAGAGCAGGCAATTAGCCAATTTAAACACCATATAATTCTATTTTCTGTTAGAGAGTGCCTGAAATATCAACGATACTAGTAGCAAAATTGTTATGGAAATTCCTACCACACTCATATAGCCAGTACCAAACATTAAAATTGGAATGATAGAAAATATCAATGCGATAACTGTGCAGATAAAAGCCGTATTTTGAAATCGTGTAACATTTACCCTTTTTATAAT
>JBMNQG010000019.1:0-29684 GCA_050944015.1 Oscillospiraceae bacterium | reverse complement strand
CCTGAGGAGGGAAAGCTCCGTCTCCAGGTAGTGGGCGCTGGCCTTGAAGCTGAAATAATAGTCCAGTATGTCCCTGGCTATGGTCGCAATTGCGGAACCGGAGCCGCCCTTTTCCACTACCACGGATATTGCAATCTCCGGATTTTCCGCAGGGGCGTAGCAGACGAAAACGGCGTTGTTTTTTACCTTTTCGCCCATCTGAGCGGTACCGGTTTTTGCGGCGATTTTGACGGGATAGTTCCCGAATATGGCGTAGGCCGTACCTATGTTGGAGTTGGCCACGGCCTCCATGCCGGCCCAGACGGCCTCGTAATACTCTTCATTGGTGTAGATGGTATCCAATATCTCGGGCCTGCGCTCGTAGAGCTTTTCCGAGTAGTCGTAGCTGCGGACGGATTTCAGTATCGATGCGGAATACCGGGTGCCGCCGTTGGCTACGGTGGCCACATAATTGGCCATCTGCAGGGGGGTAAACTGGTTGTACGACTGCCCGATGGCGGCCTGGAGGGTGTCGCCGGCGTACCAGTCCACGCCCTCCACTTCCTTTTTATATTCCTGTGTGGACATTACGCCCACAGCCTCAGGCAGTTCAATACCGGTGTGAACGCCGAGGCCGAACCTGAAGGCGTATTCCGAAAGCCGGTCTATTCCCAGGTAGTCTCCCACGGTATAGAAAAAGTAGTTGCAGGAGACTTCCAGCGCGCCGGTGACATTTACGTCCCCGTGGCTTCCCTTGCCCCATATCCAGCAGGTGGGAGCGTAACCTGCGTATTCGTACTTGGTGAATTTGCCCTCGTCGTAGATTGTGGTCTCGGGGGTAACGATTCCCTCGTTCAAGGCCGCGATGGAGGTGACCATCTTAAAGGTGGAGCCGGGGGCGTAAATGCCCTGAAGCGCCCGGTTGAAGAGGGGCTTGGTCTCGTCCTTCACCAGGGACTCATAGTCCTCCAGAAAAGTGGAGATGTTGTAACCGGGGTAGCTGGCTATGCAGAGGGGTTCACCGCTGTTTACATCAATGGCAACCACGGAGCCGCCGGTTATCAGGTTGTTTTCCATTTCCTCCAGGTCGAAGCTGCCCTGTTCCATATATTCCTGCCTTATGGCTTCGTTGGCCTGGGTGATGTAAGAGGAAAGGGCCTGCTCGGCGGCCTCCTGCAGCCCTATGTCTATGGTAAGGTACACATGGTTTCCCGGCTCCGGCTCTTCGGTGTACACGGTGCTGGTTACGGTGCCGCTGGCGGTGGAGGTTATTTTGGCCATGCCGTCCATGCCGTGCAGGTATTCCTCAAGCACCTTTTCCACGCCCGCCTTGCCCACCTGGGCGTTGAGCTTGTAGCCCAGTTTGGAATACCTGGCGTATTCCTCGCTGTCCATCATGCCTATATAGCCCAGGATGTGGGAGGCGTAGGAGGTGTTGTATTCCCTGACGTAGGAAACCTGCACTTCAAAGCCGGGGATGTCCTGCTCCAGGAGGGTGGTGACCAGGTCCATGCTTACGTCCTCGGCAAAGATGTAGTCCGACGTGGGAATGATGTAGCGCAGGTTCAGCTCATAGCGAACTCCGGCGATGATGCGCATCTGCCGGGCATCATAGCTGTCGTCTATATCGTAGCGCTCCCGGAAATACGCCATCAGCTCCACCGCCGTGGTGTCCTCCGTCATGCCCTTGTCCGCCAGATAGGCGTTCAGGCAGGTGCGCTGGATAGCAGTCATGTTGTCCACATATTCAAAGGGCGGCTCCGTGGTGATGGGGAGCTCGTCTATATGCCTGTCGCCGAAGGACTCCACCAGATCCACCATCTGGAGGATGATGGCGTTGGGGTCTTCCTGCTCGAACAGCTCTTTTGTGTCCACCACCACATTATTGCAGGTTCTGTTGGACACCAGAAGCCTGCCGTAGCGGTCCAGGATGTTTCCACGGGCGGCGGGCACCACCTGGGTTGTGACAATGTTGTTTCTGGACCTCTCGTAGTAGGCCGCGCCCTCCACAATCTGGAGCTTGTACAAGGCGGCTACATATATTATTACCAGCACAACCAGCAGGAGGGCGCAGGCCACCATTCTGCCGGGTTTTATAAGTCTGTACATGGAGAAAATCCTTTCACGGGAACGGTTTTACAAGGGCGCCGGTCAGCCCAGGTTCTTGGAGGCCAGGTACCGGCACAAGAAAAACAGGGGAACGGTGAAGGGCAGGGACCAAAGCACCTGCAGGCCGCCCACCCTGCACAGGTCCGCCGGGTCAGCGCCCAGGAATACCAGCAGGCGGAACATCTGGCAGAAGGCGGTGACGGCCAGGGCCATGACGGACAGGAAAAAATAGGCCAGAAAGTGTTTGTTCATAAAATACTCGGTCAGCAGGCCGGAAAAGAAGCCCAGGACGGGAAACAGGGCGGTAAACAGCAAAAGGTTGCCGTGGAAGCCCATGCCGCAGAAAAGCCCGGCAAACAGGCCGAAGACGCCGCCCCAGGCGCTTCCCTGAAAAACCCCCACGGCCACAACGGCCGCGGGTACGAACATGGCCCGCACTCCCAGGAAGGTTATCCTGGAGAAAACCACGTTTTGCAGGATGAGCACCGCAAACAGCAGAAAGGCATAAATTATGCCCCGCCGCAGCTTGTCGAGGTTTATAAGGTTGAGAAGCATTGGGGTCACTCCAATCGGCAGAGTAGGGCGGGCTATTCCTCCACGTCGAACTCCTTGATAACGAACACCTGGGAAAGAGAGTCCAGATCGCAGGCCGGCTCCACCACCGCGTAGGGGTTCTGGCCTCCGGCCTCGGTCCTGACCTCCAGGATTGTGCCCACCAGCAGCCCCTGGGGGAACTTTCCGCCTTTTCCGGAGGTGAGGACGATGTCGTCCGGCAGAAGGGTGGTGCCTTCCGTCACGTAGGTGAGTTTCACCTTGCCTTCCTGCATCAGGCTGAATTCGCCCATCAGCATTGCGGCGTTGCCGGTTTCGCCCACCAGGACTCCCACCTTCGTGTCTATGTCGATGACAGTGCGGACGGTTGCCCAGGTATCTCCAAGCTCGATTACCTGGCCCACCAGGGCGCCGTATTCCGTCACAACCGGGTCGCCCACCTCAATGCCGCTGTTCTCGCCCTTGCTGAGGGTGAAGGTGGAGGCCCAGTTGGAGGCGTTCCAGGATATTATTTTCGCGGATTCAAACACGAAGTCGGAGTGTTTCTCCTTGAGGTTTAAAAGCTCGCGCAGCCGCTCATTTTCCTCCCTGGCCTCCGCGCCGAGCCGCGCTTCCTCCTGAGCCTGGGCAAGCTGCTTCCGCAGAGACTCATTTTCCGCCACCAGCTGGTCGTATTTGTAGATGTAGCCGTAGATTCCCTCCAGCCAGTCTATAATGGAGGAGCCGGCCTTGTACACCGGGGCCTTTACGGCGCCCGTTATATTAGACAAAAAGCCAGCCCTGCCGTCAAGGGCCCGAAGGCTGACGGCGGCGATGACGAGTACGAGCACAACGGCTATGCCCAGCGGTATTCCCTTTTTTTTCAGATAGTCTTTCAAATCAAATCAACGCCCAATTCACTAAGCATTTTTCCCAAACGGCACAGAGGCAAACCCATAACGTTGAAAAAGTCGCCGTCAATTCCCTCCACAAAAAGGGAGGCTATGCCCTGGGCACCGTAAGCCCCGGCCTTGTCCATGGGTTCCCCGGTGGCGATATACGCCCGGATCTCGGACTCCGTAATGGGCCTGAAGCGCACGGTGGTTTCTTCAGCGCAGGTGAGCTCTCTGCCGCCGCCCATGACGGTAACGCCGGTGAACACCCGGTGGCTGCGGCCCGAGAGGCTGCGGAGCATTTCCGCGGCGTGGTTTTCGTCGACAGGCTTGCCTAAAATCCTGCCGTCAAGCTCCACAATGGTGTCTGCGGCTATAATGACGTCCTCCGGAAGGCATCTGGCCGCCACTTCATGGGCTTTGAGTCGGGAGAGACGGCAGACCGCGTCTTTCGGACGCTGCCCGGGCGGGATTGCCTCTTCCGCCCGGGAAGGGATGACCTTCAAATCCTTAATGCCCAGCATCTCCAGCAGTTCACGCCTGCGGGGAGAGGCCGAGGCCAAAACTATGCTCATATCTCTATTCTACACCCTTTGCACCTTTGTAGTACAGCCCTCGGGTGAGGCCGTTGGGCCTGTAATTTGACAGCCCCATGTAGCTTTTGGCCACTTCCACGCATTCCCTGGAGCTTTCCGTGGTGAAAAGAAGACGGAGCGCCCACAGCCCCGAGTTTTCCAGGTCCTGGCGCCGGTCTGCCAGGAAAAGCTTGTGGGAATGGTAGACGACGTTCCGGCAGTCGAATTCCTGTACCACGGGGAAAACGGAGCCCCGCCGGTCGCTTAGGTACTGCACGTTCTGGCATGCGCAGCGGCCGAAGCTGTTTTTGATTATGCAGTGGTCCGTGACCATTACGGGAGGGCGCCCGTAGGCGAGGATTTCGGTATCCAGGGGCTTGGCCATATCCCTTATCTGGGAGAGGCGAAGCTCAAAGGACAGGGCGGCGGACAGAAAGTCCGCGTCGTCCAGGGCTTTCAGGGAATAAGAATTGAATATGTTCAGCCCGAAATCCCCCCTCAGCTGGAAGCCGGAAAGACGGGCAAGCCGTATATGTCCCATATTGTTTACAAGGGCCTCGGTAACGCCCAGGTTATGGACCTTGCGGAGGAGGTTTTTCACCTTGGCGCCGTCTTTTTCCGTAATAATCCGGGGAAGAACGGCCACGGGTTTCGCCCCGGCCTCCATAAATGGCATGACCTTTTCAAATTCTTCGGCCAGCACCGCAAGGGGGACGTATATGCAGTCGGGCCGCAGCGCCGCCAGCTCCTCCGTGAGCTGGTCTGCAGACTGTACCTGGAAATTGAGAACAGGAGCAGGGGGCTGGGGCTTGCTGGACGGAGAGGGGGGCACGCTGCCCAGCCTGCGCCGGGGCAGCTCTTTCCGTTTCGCGGTAAGCTGGGACAGGAGTTCTCCGCGCAAATCCCCCAGCAGGGCGGGAGGGACAAAGAGACCCGGGGCAACCTGGCTTTTTATGTCGGAACAGATAAAAGGGGTTCCCCCGGTCTTGTAAAGCTGCTCTTCCAATATTTCAGCCGTTATGGCCTGGACGTCGTCGGAGGCCTCCGGCGCGGGGCCGGATACCACCGCCCTGTTCCCGTCCGCGTCCTCTGCTGCCATACGCACGGGCTGCCCGGGCTGTATCAGCACGAAAAAGGTTACGGGAATGCGGCGCAGCTCGGTGCTCAGGTATGATTTCCGCACCTCGGCGTAAACCATTTCCGCGTCCCTGTCGGGCTCGCCCTGCACGCCGAACATGTCCTGGTCCCTGCTGCCGATAAAATACCCGTCGGTCAGCTCCTCCTGGGACAAAACCAGCTCCAGGCGCTCCAGCTCCGCGCCTGTGGGCAGGATTTTGTCCCGTATTGCCCGGGAATAGGTGCGGGTCAGCACGGCGCAGTGCTCGGGGCGCATGTCCATGCCGTCGATCCGCACGCATGCAATGCCGGCCCGGGAGAGCTCCTCCACATGTTCCAGAAGATAGTGTTCTTTAAGGCTGAGGGGGTATTCGTCCATCCTGCCGCCCAAGTTGTAGCGTATGCGGCAGGGATAGGAGCACATGCCCAGGTTCACGCTGCGCCCGGTTGTAAAGGCGCTCATATAGCACTGCCCCGAATGGCAGAAACACAAAGGGCCGTGGACAGAAACGGCCAGCTCCACGGTGCTGCGGGAGGCGATGTAGTTTATTTCCTCGCGGCTCAGCTCCCTGGCGAGGGTTACCCGGCTGACGCCCAGCTCGGCGGCGGCCTCTACCCCCGCCAGATTATGGACGCCCATCCTAAAATCCGCGTGGATGGGTATGTCGGGCACCGCCTGGCGCAGAACCCTGACAAGGCCAATGTCCTGCACCATGATGGCGTCCGCCCCCAGCTCCGAGGCCCGGCGGGCCAGGCGCAAAGCCTCCGGCAGCTCATCGTCGGATGTAAAGCGGTTCAGCGCCAGGTATACCTTGCATCCCCTGGCCCTGCAATACTGAAGGGCGGATTCAAAATCGCTGTCTGAAAGTTTTTTCGGTATCCCCCGGACTGTAAACCCGTGGGAAGGCATGTATATGGCATCCGCCCCGCTCTGGACGGTGGCTATTACCGCCTCCGGAGAGCCGGCGGGAGATAGTAGTTCCAACATGTATCTTGCCTCTGATTTCGAAATTTTATATCTGTGTCTTACTGTTTTTTGCCGTTTTTATAGAGAGCCTTGTGAAGCTCGTCCGCCAATTGAAAGGCGGCGATGGTAGCGCAGTCCAGGGAGGACGCCCCGCTGGAGCGCTTTATCTGCAAAATCCTGGCGCTGACAAAGTCGGCCAGTTTTTTTGCATACTCTTCGTCTTCGTCCGTACCCAGATAATAAGTGCGCCCTGCGATCTCCACGTTTACTATTTTTTCCATGGCCTGGGCCCCTCTTTCTCCGTATTTGGTGGTACGAGGTTATTATAGCACAAAAATACAATATACCACAATATAATTTAATCTAAGAAAGGCAATATATCAAGGGCATTTGGCAATATGTAAGAAACTGCCTGGCTATAGGGACTTTTTCTGCGATTTTCGCTCTTTCGCCGCCGATTTTACTGAAATTGACTTTGCGTTGTATTTTATTGTATAATGTTTTAATCCTGTTGCATGAAAGTGTGAAACTTCAGCCGGAATAGCCGCTTATTATGGCGGGGAGGGCATTATGCAAAATACAGCAAGGAAAAAAATCTTCGTCGTGGCGGAAATTTCGGTCGCCCTGGCAATCATTGTCCTCGGGGCGCTGATTATTTCCTCCTGTTCGAAAAACAGCAAGTATGAAAAATACTACGACGAAGCGGGAAAATATTTTATCAGCGGGGATTATGAAAAAGCCATAGACTCCCTGGAGAAGGCCCTTGACATTAAGGAAACGGAAGAGACCTACCTCCTGATGGCGGAAATATACATCTCCACGGGTGACATTGACAGGGCAATAGACGTGCTTTACGTGGGCTCATACAAGCTGAGCAGCGACGCCGTCAATGAGCGGCTTGAGGATTTGAAGGCGCAGAAGGCCGCCGGCTACGCCAGGGTGGATGTCCTGATTATCGGCGGCAAGGAGGTTGAAAAGGATACCACCTCCCTGATTCTGTCCCAGATGGGCCTGACGGACGAGGACATTGCCCCCCTTGCCCAGCTGGCCAAACTGGAAAGCCTGAGCCTTACCGACAACAGCATCACCAGCATAGCTGTTCTGTCGGGGCTTCATGAACTTAACTTCCTGCACCTGGGCGGGAACCTGATAGGCGACCTGGCCCCGCTCAAGGGGCTGACAAAACTGAAGACCCTTTATCTGGACGGCAACCCAGTCCAGGACCTGTCCCCCCTCTACGGCCTGACCTCTCTCACTACCCTCAGCCTGAAGAATATGGAGGTAGACCCGGAGCAGATTAAGGCCCTGAAGGAGGCCCTCCCCGGCTGCGGAATTTTTTACGACGATATGGAGGAGGAAGAGGAGGTCAAGGAACTGACCCTGGGAAGCGTCACCTTCACCTCCGACGTTACGGAGCTGGACCTGAGCGGCCTCGGCATCACCGACATAAGCATACTTTCAGAATGCAAGAACCTTGTAAAGCTCGACTTGCGGGACAACAACATAACCGACATCACGCCCCTTAAAGATTTGCTGGAGCTGAACTGGCTGTGCATATGGAACAACAAGGTCTCCGACATACGGCCCCTTATGGGCCTCACGAAGCTGGCATACCTTGACGCCGACAGCAACAACATTGCGGACATCAGCGCCGTGAGCTTTCTCACAAACATGGAGGAGCTGTGGCTGAGCAACAATAAACTGAAGAGCATATCCCCCCTTACCAAGCTGCCGAAGCTGCGCCGGCTGGGCCTTAAGGGCGTGGGGCTGACCGACGGCGATTTGGACGAGCTCATGACTGTCGCCACCCTGAGGGAACTGGCCATTGAAAACAACAAGGACATATCCGGCGAAAAGCTGGACGCTCTGAAAGAGGCCCTGCCCAGCTGCACCGTGACCCATTCCGAGGTCCTCTACACGGCGGAATTGGGAGGAAAGAAATATAAATCCGACGCGACGGAGATAAGCGCCTCCTATGCCGGAGTTTCAGACATTAGGGCGCTGGAGAAGTTCGCGTCCCTTAAAATCCTTATCCTGAAGGGCAACGAAATTGACAGCATAGATTCCCTGGTCGGCCTTAAAAATCTTGAGGTGCTTGAGCTGGAAGAGAATAAGATTAGCGACATCGCGCCTTTGAAGGATCACACCGGCCTGAGGATACTGAATTTGATGAACAACAAGATAACCGATATTTCCGCCCTTTCCGGCTGCACTTCCCTTACGGAGCTGCACCTGAGCGGCAACAGCTTAAGCGGTATCGGCGTCCTTTCCGGGCTTACCAGCCTAAAGGAACTTTCGCTCGACTACACCGGGATTTCCGACATATCCGCCCTTTCAAGCCTGAAGAACCTGACCTATCTGGGACTGGAGGGGAATTCAATCAGCGACGTCTCCGCCTTAAAGCAGCTTACAAAGCTGCAGACCCTCTATATTGCCGGCAACAGGCTTACCCCCGCGCAGGTGCGGGAGCTTGCCGAGGCCTTGCCCAACTGCAGCATTTATACAGACCTGGACGTCTCCGCCAGCTTCGCGCCCCAGCAGGAGGAATCGCCGGAGCCCTCAGTCCAGATACACAGGTGGTGGCGGCGGTGAGGCTTTTTATAGCGGTGAATTTTGACCAGAAGGTAAAGGATTCAATATCCAGGGTGAGGGACGATCTGGCGGCTTTGGCGGAGAGCTGCCGGCCTACAAGGAGCGAGAACCTGCACCTGACACTGGCCTTTCTGGGCGAGCACCCGCCCTCCGCCCTGCCCAGGATACGCAGGGCTATGGAAAAGGCCGTCGGCAGGTCCTTTGAACTCACGCTTTCCGGGGTGGGCAGGTTCCGCAGAAGGGAAGGGGACATTCTATGGATGGGCGTGGAACACAACCCGCACCTGTGGGCCCTTGCGGAGGAGCTGGGCAGGCGGTTAATGGAAGAGGGGTTTCCCGCCCGGGATAATGAATTTAAGCCTCACATAACCCTATGCCGCAACGCCCGCATGCCGTCCTCATTCGACCCTTCGGCGCTGGCGCGGCAGAAGCTGCGGCAGCGGGTGGACAGGATTTATCTCATGGAAAGCAGCAGAATTAAGGGCGTGCTGACCTATACGCCGCTTCTTTCGGTATCCCTTAAACCGGAGGAATAAGTAATCCTGGAAACTTTGTCATTATTTTTCTGCAATGGAATTAATGCTTCATTTCCTCATATACTTGTTATATAATAAAGTCGAAGCAGATATTTTCTGCTGAGATAGAAAGAGGTTCAGGCGTGAACAAATCTGCACAAAGGAGTGAGAGGGAATGAAGTTCACCTTTACGGAGAAGAGGATACAGGTTTCCGACGATATTAAGGATTACGCCAGAAAAAAAATCGGAAAGCTCAACCGCTTCTTTAAGAACCTGACCACGGAAGCCTTTGTAACCTTCAGCGCCGAACGGGGCCGGTATAGGGCAGAAGTAACTCTCCACAATAACGGCATGTTCTACAGGGTCAGCGAGATCACCAGCGATATGTACGCCTCCATTGATTCCGCCTGTGCCGCTATCGAGCAGCAAATACGCAAGAACAAGGCGCGCCTGGAGAAGAGACTTAGAGAAGGCGTTTTTGAGCGTGACGCGAAGCCTCAGTTAATCACTGAAGATGTCGTAGATGGGGAAGGAGACAACGACGAATTCAAAATCGTGCGGGTAAAGAAGTTCTCCTTCAAACCCATGAGCCCGGAAGAGGCAATACTGCAGATGAACCTTTTAAAACACGAGTTTTTCGCCTTTAAAAACCAGGAAGACGACTCCTTTTCCGTTGTCTATCGCAGGAAAAACGGTGGTTATGGACTGATATCTTCAGCGGATATGTAATATAGGTAACAGATAAGGCCGGCGCTTATAGCACCGGCCTTTTTTGCAGCCGTTTTCAGGTTTCCATCTGCTTGCCCAGGAATGTGGCGACAGTTTGAGCCAGCTTAAACTCAATTTCTCCCGGGGGAGGACTGCCCTTTGGAGAGGCGAAGATTACGCAGCCTAGGACGTCGCCCTCCGAAAGTATGGGAGCGGCAACTGAGATGCAGTATTTCTCGTTCCCTTCGGCGATGGGAATGCTGCTTGTGCCCTGCTCCAGACGGTATATGCGGCGTGCCTCCATAATCTGCTCCAGGTCCGGGCTGATGCGCTTGTCCAAAAGCTCCCGGCGGTTTGTCCCCGCCACGGATATAATGCTGTCCCGGTCGCAGACAACGGTTATGCTGTCTGTGGTCTTGTTCATGGACTCGCAGATCTGGTTTGCAAAATCGGACAGTTCCCCCAACGGGGAATACTTCTTGAAGATAACTTCTCCGTCTTTTTCGGTATATATTTCGAGAGGGTCACCTTCCCTAATTCGCATGGTGCGGCGAATCTCTTTTGGAATAACCACTCTGCCCAGGTCGTCAATGCGGCGTACAATACCTGTAGCTTTCATATATGAAATCCTCCTGTAAAATAATATTCCGGGTGAAAATAGTATTTGCCAGATTTATTTGCATATTCAGGCATTTTTTTATTGGAGCATTTTGGAAGGTTTTTTCTATAAAAAATGTAAAATATGGAATATGACAGTGCCTGAAAAACCCCAAACAGGCAAAAACAAAAATAACGCGCCGCCGCAATATTATGCTTTGCGGCAGCGCGTATTGATTATTCCTAATTAATTTCTTTTCTGCCGGAAGCGGAGGGAATTCCCAGCTCACTTCTGTATTTTGCCACGGTGCGGCGGGAAAGGGATATGCCCTTTGCCTCCATGAGCTCGCAGATTTTTTGGTCGGAAAGGGGTTTTTTCTTGTTTTCCTCCTGGATAAGCTCCCGAATAAGGGCCTTGGCCTCATCGGGAGAGGCGCCTTCCATGCTGTCCTCGCCCAGCGCCCGGGAGAAAAAGCTGCTGAGGGGGTATACCCCGTGGGAGCATTGAAGGTATTTGCCCCGTATCGCCCGGCTGACGGTGGAAGGGTGCACTCCCAGGGCGTCGGCAATATCCGCCAGGGACAGGGGGCGCAGATGCCCGGGGCCCTTGCGGAAGAAATCCGCCTGCTTTTCAAGGATTATTCTGGCGCAGGCCAGGAGGGTGCTTTGCCGCTTTTCTATGCTCCGCACCACCCAACGGGCTTCCTCCAGCTTGCCGGACAGGTATTCCTTTACCTTCGGGTCATCCGTTTCGCGCATGAGCTTCCTGTAATAGGAGCTGATGCGGAGGGAGGGGATAAAACTGCTGTTTAGGACCGGCTCCATATGGTCCGGGTAATCCATAACCGTTAAGTCGGGTATGATGTATTCCGGCTTTTCAGGAGGAGAAAATGCCGCCCCGGGTCTGGGGTCCAGGGAGCGGATAACGCGGCAGGCCAGCCGCACCTCCCTTTCAGAAACCTTCAGCTTGCGGGCTATGTAGTTGTAGTGGTTTTTCCCCACCTCGTCCAGAAACTCCGCGGCTATTTGATAGGGCAGCCCCGTCTCCCCCATGCGCCGCAGCTGGATGCAGAGGCATTCGGAGAGGCTGCAGGCGGCAATTCCCGGCGGGTCCAGGGCCTGCACCTCCCTTAAGGCGTGGGATACCTCTTTTTCCGTATAGCCCAGTTCCCTCGCGATGGTGGGAACGCTCTCCACAAGATAGCCGTTGTCGTCCAGGCTGCCGATTATATATACGGCGGCCTTGGCCACCGCAGGAGGCAGCTTAGAGGTGTCAAGCTGGAACAGGAGATGGTAGTACAGGCTTTCCTCCTCGGGAGACTCCTCCGCAACGTTGGTCAGCGGGTCCATGTCCCTGGCGTCCTGCTGGTGGTACCAGTAGTTTTGTGGGTCGCTGTCCTCCAGCCAGTCCAATTGCCGGCTTATGAGAGTAAACTCCTCGCTTGAATCACTCCGCTCGTCCGTCTCCAAAACGGGATTTTCCTGAAGTGTTTCACTTATGTATTCAGCCAGCTCCTGGGCGCTCATCTGGAGCATTTCCATGGATTGAATGAGCTGAGGCGACAGGGAGAGGCTTTGTTTGATTTCTAGCTCCAGTTCCACACCCGGATTACCTCCGTTTCAATAGACTGACTGTTAGATATTATAACATCAGGCTTTCCGGAATTCAATAAATCCAAAATTTACTGAAGATTTTGGCCGCATGAAGCTGGCAAGGTGCATAAAACTTCTCCCTAAAATTTGGCAGGAGGGGGCTTGACCCTCACCTAAGTTTAGGGATTAAAATAACAGCTGTCCACAACATTTGTGATTGGAGGAAAGCGCATGGCTGTTAAACAGTACACCACAGAGGAGCTATTGGAACGCTGGGAAGACATTCACGCCATTGAAAACCTCATGGGCCGCAGGGCTTTTTTCAAACTCCTGGTCCGGGACCAGAAGGTTTTTGAGGAGATGTGGAGCAAAAACGACCCCTGTTTCGGAATAAACGACGGATATTATAAGGGCTATGAGGCTGTTGCCGGCTATTTCCAGGGCCTGCGGGATTTGGCGATACACAGGGCGGAATTTGCCAAAATGTACTACAGGGAAGAGCTGGGCAGCCGCAACGTGGACGACATCATCGGCGTAGGAGCCCTTCATGTAAACAACCTGACCACCCCGGTTATCGAACTGGCGGGGGACAGGCGCACCGCCAAGGGCATCTGGTATGTAATGGACGGCGAGGTGGATTTCGGCGTCACCGGATGGGAAACCTGCATGAGCTGGGGGCGCCTGGGTGTGGATTTCATCAAGGAGGAAGACGGCTGGAAAATCTGGCACATGGTATATGCGGAAGACATCAACACCCCCATGGGCGTAAGCTGGGCGGAGCCTTGTCCCCAGGCGGAGCCCCACCCGTTTTTCGGCATGCTTGCCGGCGTCAAGATACCCGAGCCCAGTGTGAAGGTAAAGATTCACGAGCTGTGGCATGAAAAGCGGCCCCTTAAGCCTTTTCCGCCCGTTCCGGAACCCTACGAGACTTTTGATGAGACCTTCAGCTACGGCGTTTAGGAGGGAATATGATGAGGAAGTTTACGGACGCTGAAATTATTCAAAGAGTTTGGGACGTACACCAGATTAAAAACGTTATGGGCCGCCATGCCTATTACCACGCATACGGCCTGCACGAGAGGGAACTGGACGAAATCTGGGTAAAGAAACCTGAAAACCAGGCCACCGCCTCCTTCGGCCAGAACTGGGGCTATCAGGTGGGAATGGATTTAATCCGCAGGAATTACGCTGAAGTCAACAAGCTGATGCAGAAAAAGTCCCTGCAGGCCATGAGGGCCAAGTACCCTGAGCTGGAGGATGTTCCCGAAAACTACGGCGTGGGTTCCATGCTTATGCACGCCCTCACAACGCCTTATATCGAGGTTGCCGGCGACGGGAAGACGGCTCAGGGCGTATGGTATTCCCCCGGACAGGTCACCGTTGCCCATCCCGACAGGGTGGACGCCATGTACATGTACGAGCGCTATGGCGTCGATTTCATTAAGGAAGACGGGGAATGGAAAATCTGGCACCTGTTTGTCGGCACGGATTTTGTCATAAAACCAGGCGACCTGATGAAGGAACAGCCTGTGGACCCGCCGGAGTTTAACCTTAACGACGAGGATGAGGAGACCAACATAGAGCTTACATACGACTTTGAAGCCTATACCTCACGGTATAACTACTACCACTATCCTGCTCTTCCCAAACCCTATGAGACCTTTGACGAGGCCATATCCAACGGCCCCGAAGGCAATCCCAACTTTAAGAAGTTCCTGGAAGGGGGTCTGAAAAAATGACAATCTCCGAGAGAATTCACAGGGCCAACGCTGCCGTTGAATGCGAAAAGCTCATGTCCCTCCATGTTTATCTCCACGCTGCCGGCATACACCGCGAAGAGATAGAACAGTACTGGAGCAAGCGGGACGACGTTACCTGGGCCCACAACTTCGGGCAGATGGGAAACAGGGCTAATTACACCAAAAACTACGCCGACAACCAGGAAAAGAACACCCGGGAAGTCTTTGAGGCGGTTGCAAAGGTTTACCCCGAGGTTTTGGATAAGGAAAAGGTTCCCGACTACAGGGCTATCTGCGAGGAGGCCATGCACTTCACAGTCAGCCCCGTGATTGAGGTGGCGGAGGACGGCCAGAGCGCAAAGGGCCTGTGGTATACCCCAGGCTGCATTTTCTCCACCCTCAATCCCCAGCAGGCGAAGGAGGGCACGTGGATTTGGGAGCGCTACGGCGTCGATTTCATTTACGAGGAAGGGCGCTGGGTGTTCCTGAACCTGAAGGTCTGCTGCGACATCAGCGGGGAGATGGACGCCCCCAACTGGCCCCTTGCCCCTCGCCCGCCCATGCCCGCGCCTCCCGAGGGCGAAGATGCGCCTCCACCGCCGGGCGGCGGCATGGACATCACCCATCCCGGGCCCCTTCACTTTGAGCTCAGCCCGACCCAGGTGCCCCAGGAGCGCCCCTTTATACCCGTGCCCTACAGGACTTTCTCCGAGACCTACAGCTATGCAACTTTGACGGGAATCTATGAGGAGCAGAACAAATAGCAAGCGTCAAAGCAATAAAAATCCCCGGATATAATCCGGGGATTTTGTTTTATTTAAAGGGGAAAACTCATGAAAACTGGCAGATGACGGCTATCTTTCCTTTGAACCGGGAGGGCTTGTACGCCGCAGGGTTTTGCCTGCAGTCGTTATATGCCCAGCCCGTGGTTCTTCCGTCGAAATTCACCTTCCAGAGCATGAGATAGTTTTCCTCGGTGCCGTCAAGGTCGGTGCCGGAGGGCTCGTTAACGTCCCAGCGGAAAAACTCCACCGGCTCGCCGTTTACCCATACCCAGTTGCCGTTTTCATCGCGCTTTGCACCCAACCAGACAAAACTGGCGCCGGATTTTTCGGCTTCAGCTATAAGGGCGTCCAGTTCCTCCTGGGACCTGATGATGGGGAGGGTGCCGCCCATCTCAAGGCATTTTTGATAAGCCTGCTCCCAACTGCTGTCGCCCAATTCCAGCAGCTTGAAACCGCTCTCGGGTATAGGCTCGGGAGAGGGCGTGGGCGTAGGTACGGGAGTCGGGACCGGCGTAGGGTTAGGAGTTGGAGCCGGTGTCGGTGCCGGAGTTGGCGCAGGTGTGGGAGTGGGTTTGGGCGTAGGCGCGGGAGTCGGCTTAGGGGTAGGGGCAGGAGTAGGACTGGGCGCAGGTGTGGTCTCAGGCGTCGGCGCCGGAGTAGGCGAAGGGGTAGGCTCCAGGGCGGGTGAGGAAGCGGGCTCAGGAGCGGGAGAAGGAACTGCGGGAGCCGAAGGCCCCGGCGATATTACGGAAGCCTCGTCAGCCGGGGGAAGTTCCTCTGTTGCAGCCGGCGAGGGCGAAGGCTCGATTATTTCGTCTTTGCCCCAGGGATTTAATATTATCAGCAGGGCTACGGCAACGACGACTATTGCGGTTGCGGCGGCCAGAATGAGGCTCCGGCGCTTGACCGCCTTCTCCGGAGGCTTGGCAAATGCGGCGGTCTTGGCGTTTGAATCAGCTTTGGGAGTTAAAGCAGCGGAAGGGGCCTCTTTTTTCGGGGTTGCAGCCTCCTTTTCAGGAGGAGCGGGTTCGGTTTTTGAGGGAGAGGTTTTCTGCCGGTTGGGGGACCCGGATTCCGGCGGGGATTTTTTCCCCGGTGATTCCGGGGTTTTCTGCTCGCCGGCGGCGGAGCCCTGGTCCTGCTGAGGCTTGTTTGGGTCTATGCCTATTATTTCCGCCATCATAAGCTCCACGGTGCTAAGCTCACTGGGGGGCTTGCCGAAGGCCGCCTGGCTGTCGGGCGGAACTGGCAGGGTCGCCGCTATTCCCAGAGAGCAATCGCTGAGGGCAGCCCGGAACTCGGCCGGGTCCAGCCAGCGCTCCTCCGGGTGGAAGGCAAGTGCCCTGAGCAACACCTGGGCAAGCTCCGCATCCACGCCCTCAAGGGGAGGAATTTCCTCGCCCTTCATGCGGCGCTGGAGAGCTTCGGCCCTGTCGGACGCCCATATTTCGCCGGTGGTGGGCAAAAAGGGAAGGCGGCCGCCGTTTAATCCGGCGTATAATATCAATCCCAGGGAGTACACGTCTCCCGCGGGGGCCATTTCTCCGCTCCAGAACAGCTCGGGAGATACGTATTCAAGTTCGTCCGGGCCAAGCTCATTTGCCTTTCTGTGGGAGACCGGGCCCAGTGAAACAGCGTTGCCTGGTCCTATGTATATACTATCCGGCCTGATGCCGCCGTGGTAACCGTCCTTTCCAACGCTTTCCAAGGCGTCACAGACAGCAATTCCAAGACGAATAACATCCTGACTGTTTAGGCTGTCCAGCCGTAAACTCAGCCGGTCCGGGTTTTTTTTGTTTTCGGACATTTGACCGACCAGTCCTTTCTGAAGTGGTGTATTGGGCTAAAAAGGGGATTTATTCCTTTTTGGAATTCATGTCCAAGCCGGAGATAAAGCTGTGATGGATTCTTACGCCCCTAACATCTGTCAGCTTATGAAATTGAGTGTTTATTCTGTCTGAAACGATATTGCAGTTCTCAGAGTTTATGCCTGTAAGCAGAATGAGAAACTGGCTTGGACCGTACCTGGTGAAAAGGTCGCTGCGCCTGAGGGAACTGTAAATGCATTTTTCCAGGTCGGCGGCGGCCTGATTCAGCTTTTCGCCCAGGGCAAGGGGGACGCCGTGGGCGTTGGTAAGGGTGCAGAGCATGAGGAAAATGGACAGGCCGCTGCGCTCCGCCAGGCGGGAGACAAAGACATAACAGTCCATAAAGCTTGGGAAGGTGCAATAGTATGCCCCGTCGTTAGGCTTGTCCAGGCTGAGAGTAGCCTTTACTTCTTCGATGACCGACAGGGAGTGGCGGATATTTCCGGTGATGCGGCGATACAGCGCTATCATGTCTTGGGATGGAGTAACCCCCAAATCCTGCAACAGCCGGCGGGAAGCCTCGTCGTAAGCTGCCAGGGCGTCCTGATAACGGTGCAGGTCAAGCAGGAGGGAAATCCGCAGCAGATGGATGCTTTCCTCGTAGGGATATATTTTAGCGGCTTTTGTGCATATCTCCAGGGCTTCCTCATGCTTCCCGGAAGTGGACAGGAACTGGCAGACTTCCTTGACGCAGGCCAAATAAATATCCCTGTACTTTACGCTCTCAAAAGCAACCCATGGCTCGGTAGCGGCCATGGGCAGGAATTCACCGTGATACATATCTATTGCTTTAATCATCAGGGAGCAGCGTTCGTCCGCGGATTTTCTAAAGTCCGCCGCCTCCTCCGCCGTCTGCCGGAAAGTGAAGGCATCAATTTCCACTTCCAGGTCGGAATCCCATGAATACATGCCGCTTCTGAATATTATGTAGTTTCCTTCCGGCAAATGGGAGGACTGCAAAAGCTTTCTAAGCCGGAATATATTTACTTTTAGATTATTCTGGGGGTTTGAAATATTGCTGTTACTATATAGTATTTCGATAAGCTTGTTTCGGGGGATGTATTTTCCATTGTGGTAAAGCAGGTATTGCAGAAGCTTGGTGGCGTTTGTGCTGGTGTTGCATTCAAGGGTTAAAGGCCTGCCTTCGTACGTAACCTTAAAATCCCCCAGCATTTGAACGTAGAGTTTCCTTTCTGCCATACTACTACCAGCAACCCTTCGTTATTTGGTTAAAATTATGGTAACATAAGGGGAAGTTCTAGTCAAGATGATACTTGAAGGGGGAAAATGTCGTATTTTTTAACTTGCCGGCTGGCAGAATGCTACCACTTGTTTTCCACCTTTTCCGCAAAGCCAAGAAAGTCCTTGATTTTTATTGTTCTTCCATCGTCCAGCACGGCCTTTCCGGTAAACCTTCCGAAAACCTGGTGCTGGTCGGACATGAGTGGGCCGACGCTCATATAGGCGGCCCGGTCTATAATTGGGATAAAGTCCATTTCAAAGCGCCCGTCGTCGCTGGTAAAGGTCCAGGGTTTGAGGAATTGCTCCCTTCCATCGGAAGAAACCGGGATGTTGAATTTCACCTGACTGAGCTTATGGGCCTTCCCTTCGTAAAACAGCATGTTTTCCGTGGCGGCACTGGTGTCCCCGAAGCCGTAGCCTATGTTAAATCCGAAAGGCACGCCCTTTACCAGGCCAGAGCCGGAGCCCCAGTACCAGGTGTTGTGATAGGGCCACACTCCCCGGCCCCAGTCCAGAACCGCAAAGCTGTCCTTGGGCTGGAATTCGTAGACGGCGCCGCCGTAGTTCACCTGGCCCTCCGCCCTCATGCAGTTAATCTTCTGGTTGTAGTAAAAGTGGCCCCTTTGCATAAAGGGAATGGCAATTACCATGGATTCCCTGGGTGCGTCCGTCAGCGTCACCTTTGCGGAAATGGGCCCTTTGGGGCCGAAATTGTCCATATGGGCGATAAGGGTGCGGCTGGTTCCGTTGTTCTTGAAAAAAAGGCCGTAACCCCTGCCGGAAAGCTGGGTATCCCCGTATTCCGAGGACTCGGGCATGCCGATTTTGCCCATGGTCATGAACTGTATGGGGCTTTTTGTTATTTCCCAGCATTCTTCAAAGTCTATAAGGGAAATGGAGGCCATACCCATGTAGGAGTTGTCTGCTATGGTGAGGGCTAGCGCAAAGCGGTCGTTGTGGATAAGGTAGTAGTCCCATTCCTTAATGCGGAGCTTGTTTGCCTTAATGTCCGCACGCCGGTAGGTAAGAAGGGGCGATTTGGCGTAGCCAGCCTGGGTCAGGTTGCCGCTTTCGTCAAGCAGCGGGGTGCCTTTTGTTATTTCATGCTGCATATTGCCACTCTCCTTAGCGTTATTAATAGGACGGCCTGTTTCAGCCGTTTATCAGCTGAGTCCCCGCTCTTTTTTGATTGCCCTTATGTCCCGGCCCACAAACTCCAGGTTCCAGAACTCGCCTTCAAGCCGGGAGCAGATTTGGGGCGAATACCTCCTTCGCAATTCCTCGGAACTTAAATTTGTATTGATAACGGTTTTCCTATTATTTAATATGCGGGTGTTTATCAAAGTATAAAGGGCGCTTGAAGAAAAGGAGGTGACCATCTCCGTGCCAAGGTCGTCCAGAATCATCAGGTCGCAGTCCAGCATCTGGCGGACGCGGAACTCCGCCTCCTCCGCCTCCTCCGGGGTTCTGGCGAATTTCTGGGCCTCGAAGGCGCCCAGGGCAGACACGGCCGTGTCGTAAACCACGGAAAATCCCTTGGCGGATACCACCCGGGCTATGCAGGCGGAAAGGAAGGTCTTGCCCAGCCCGGTGCCGCCCCGCAGGAGCAGGCTTTCCGTCCTGCGCTCGAAATTATGGGCGTATTCCAGGCAGTTATGGTAGACGATCTCCATACTCTGTCTAGGAGAAATGCCGGTCAAGGGATCCGGCTTGTCGTCGTAATAGCTCAGGTCGAAGGCCTCAAAGCTCTGCTCTCCCAGATTAAGCAGGCAGCTCAGGCTTTTGGCCACCTCCTGGTCGTAAAGCTCCTTAAGGCAGCTGCAGATTTTGCCGGCCACATATCCGGTGTCCCGGCATTTTTTGCAGGAATAAATGTCGTCCAGATAATCTATTGGCCACCCGTTTTCCACAAGCAGTTCCGCCCGCCGCGCCTGCAGCTCCAAGCTCTTGTTTTTTATGTTTTCAACGGCCTGCCCCACGTCGCCGCCCTTTTTTAGGGTCAGGCGTATGACCTCCGCCATAAGGGACCGGAGCCTGCTGTCTATCTCCCGTATCTCCGGCACCCTGGAGTAAACAAGGGCCTGGCGGCGGGCAAATTCATCCTTGTTTTGCCGTTTTATCTTTTCCAGCCTGTCCCTGGCGCGGGCGAGGAACTTACCGTCCAAAGCCATCAAATCACACCCTTATCCGTTTCTCATCTTTTCCAGCATCTTCTTCATGCGTTCAAAGTCGCTTCTCTGGGGCACCGAAGAGCTGCCGCCGTTTGACGTCTTCCGTTGGGGAAGCATATCACCCTTCTCGATTTCCTCAACGGTGTGCAGTCCCTTGCCGTGCCAGCTTTCCAGGATTGAGTTCATGTAGCTCCACGCCAGCTTCCCGGTTTTTACCACTGTTTTGTCGTATGCGACTGCCAGCGCTTCCAGGCCGAAGCCCATTTCCAGCCAGCTTTCCACGTATTTTTTCTCAGTGGAGGACAGATCCCGCCCCCGTATCTGCAGGACCTCCTTAACCTGGCTGAGTATATGCTTTTTCTCCCGGAGTTCTCTCAGGTAAGCCTCGGCGCTTTCCAAGGTGAGGATTTCCCGGTTCGCCCATATGTAGGCCTCTTTTTCTATGCGCCGCATGGTGGGGATCCTGCCGGGGCCGTGTTTCTCCTGGTGCTCCTCCACGCAGTGGTTGATAAGAGTGAGGATAACCTCCGCAGGCAGGCCCAGATAGTCGTAAATTCCGAAGAGGATTTTCAGCTCCGGAACCGACAGCATGCGGCCCATTATGCGCTGGGTTTCAGTAACCACGGCCTTGAATTCCTGGTCCGATGCGGAGCGACGGGCAATGTCCTCGGCTGCGTATTCGGGCAGCTCGTCCTGCGGGACGGGATGAGTCTCCCCGGCCCTGTTCAGAAGCCCCAGGTCCCGGAGCCTTTCTGCGGCTTCCTTTATTTCCCGCTCGGTGTGCTTTAAATCCCTGGCGGCCTTGGGAGGAGAAAACTCGCCGCCGTTCCGCAGCATGTACAGGTAAAGCAGGGCTGCGCTGCCGTCGGCGCAGCCAAGGAGCTTGTCCGCATCTTCCGCAGATAAAGAAATGCCCATGCGCCGGGCAAGTGTGTATTTTGCATCTTCCATAGGTGATGACCTCTGTCTTTCGCGGATAAGTCTATCAGCCTGCATATTTTTTCATATGCAGTTATTATACAACATTAACGGGGCATTTACAATACAACGAAAGCAGTGTTAATTGACGGATATCCTCGGTTTCGGCCGCAAAAGTTTGCAGCCGTGCCGGACGGGCGCCGGCACGGCTTTTGGGTACGCGGGATTTATGGGGCAGGAGGGGGCTAATATGGGGCCGAGTTTTGGGGGAGAATGTCCCCGCAGGCGATTTTTGCTCCCGAATCCCCTGAGGGCTGGGTCTTGAAGTCGTCTGGGTTCATATGTATGACCACGCTCCTGCCTATCACCTGCTCCAACCTGAAACGGTCGGTTACAAAACTCAGGCGGGCGGAGCCGTCCCTCAGCCTCAAAAGAGGCGGGAAATCTCCCACGTGCTGGGGATGAGGCATATTCTCGGGGTTATAGTGTGCGCCCGTATCCGGGAAAGAGTCGGCGCCGGGAGGGGCGGGGCCGGGCCGGCGGCTGCAGGTGCCCTCGTGCAGGTGGAAGGCGAAAAATCCCGTGGAAGACTGGGGCAGGCCGCTAATATCGGCGTTAACCAGCACTCCTCCCGCGGTCTGGCGGAACTGGACGGTTCCGCGGAGCCGGGGGTGTTCGGGGCTGCCCCTTATTATTGCCAGGGCGGAATTGGGTCTTCTGGGTGAAAAGCCTGAGCTTTCTTGGGCTGGTGGTACAAGCATATTTTCATCTCCAATCTTTGCGGCGCCCAAAGCGCCGCGGATTTATCTCATTATATGAATTTGCCCGTTAAAAAGAGAAAAACCGGTCTGGCGGCCAGAACCCGGTTTTGCGATAATTGCGACACATTTTTTTGCGCAAGCCCTATTTGGCTGTTGGCACGGGGGCGGAAATGGTATATTATAAATGCAGTATAAATGCAGTATTTTCCAAACTGAAAGGCGGGGAATATTATGGACAGACTTAAGGGCAGGTATTCCGGATATATAGTGCAGGAACTTCACGATCCCGGCCTGGGGTCCCCGGAGTTTCAAAGCATGTACAGGAAATTTGCAAAACGGGTGCTGTGGATGGATTCGGGCGTTGTTCCCGGAGCATTTCAGATGAACACCGCCTGGTATTTCAAAGTACCCGAAAAAGACCCGGTTTTCGAGGAGCACGTACACGACTACGACGAGATAATAGGCTTTTTCGGCAGCGACCCGGAAGACCCCTACAACCTCCACGCGGAATTGGAGGTTGGCATCGGAGGGGAGACCTATACCCTGACAAGAACCAGCATGATATTTGTTCCCGGCGGGCTAAGGCATATGCCCCTCAGGATAAAGCGCATTGACAGGCCGGTGTTCCACTTTTCCGTTGTGATGAACCAAAGCTACGAGGGAGACGGGGCGTACAAGTAAGCCGGAACAGAAAGCAATTTATATAATTAATCCGAAGCTCCGCATTCTTTTTATTTGTATATACTCCAGCGCAAAATCAACCGCCACAAAAATTACTATGCGGCAAATCACAAAAAACGGCGTGATAAAGTAATTTATGGGAGTAAACACAGGGTCTGTAAAAGCAAAGGGAAATGTGGCCAGCATAATACCTGCGGCCAATGCAGCGGTGTAGATAAGCCTGTGTTTATACGGTATCCTGCATTTTGCTATAAGACGCCATATTATCAGTATGATAAAACCAAAACGCGTCAGTGAAAGGATAATGGTATCCATTGTTTCCCATGCGCCCGCCAGCCGGAAGTGCGCTTCCAACAACGGACGCTGGGACTGGGATATTATCTGCCCATCGGCGATTGGGAAAAAGACATGCGCACTCCACAGCAGCGCAGAACTCACCAAGGTAAGCAAAATCAGCAGCCCCCCGAAAATCAGCGCCGCCCTGCGGAACCGGCGCAGCGCCTTCAGCGCCGGTTCCCGCCCGTAAAGGATATTGTCCAAATCCGTATTGTAAACATCCGCAAGGCGCAGGAGCATATCAATATCCGGACGCGTGCGTCCGGATTCGTAGCTGGACAAAGCCTGCCTGGTTATGCCGATTTTTTCCGCGACCTGCTCCTGTGTCAACCCGCTGGCCTCCCGCAGCAGGCGCAGATTGCTGTTAATTGACATGCGCTCACCACCCAGGAAAACCATAGTTTACCATGGAGGAAATGTCAAGCAACAATCTGTTGCGGCGCAATTTCGATACAGAATAAAAAAGGACAGGCGTACGCCTGTCCTTTTTTGGTGACCCAGCGGAGATTCGAACTCCAGACACCCTGCTTAAAAGGCAGGTGCTCTGCCTACTGAGCTACTGGGTCAAAATGGCGGGAGCTTGACTCTGCCCGCCTTGGCTGGGATGGCAGGATTTGAACCTGCGAATACGGGAGTCAAAGTCCCGTGCCTTACCACTTGGCTACACCCCAATAAAGGGGAATTAAAATTATTCGCATTAGACCGTGCAAAAAACGACCTAATGCGTGGGGTGGGTGAAGGGACTTGAACCCTCGACCCTCGGAGCCACAGTCCGATGCTCTGACCAACTGAGCTACACCCACCAAATAAGGTATTAAATTTGAGTTACTGGTACGCCAGAAGGGACTCGAACCCCTGGCCTACTGCTTAGAAGGCAGTTGCTCTATCCAGCTGAGCTACTGGCGCATATCTCGGCAGCACAATGTGCCGAATACCTGACTGCTTTGGGTGTGGGTGATGGAGCGGGTGATGGGAATCGAACCCACGTATCCAGCTTGGAAGGCTGGTGTTCTACCATTGAACTACACCCGCATTCCTCGGCTGACGGTAATCAGCCTTATGATAATAACATCTTGGGTCTTTCTTGTCAACATCTTTCTTTATCGAAGAATTACTAAAGAATTACTATCGTAATCCCGTTGTTATGGCGCTCCAGATCGCTGTCCCGGCGGAGTTCGTCGCATACCTCAAAAGCTTTTCGGGTGGACTCGTCAAAAATTGAAAAATCTTCTCCGCATATGAAATCGCGTATCAATCCTTTCCGCTTCTGGTCCGTCAGGTAGCGGCGGGTTTCCTTGCGGATTTTGCCGCCCTTGCCGGTGCTGCCGTAGCCGTGGATTATTTTGATTGCGCCGCAGCCCCAGGCCTTTCCGTTGCGTATGTTGTAGGTGACGCGCTTTACCGCCTCGTCGGCCGTGGGCATGTCGGCCTTTATATTCACTTCTTTCAGGTATCCTGCCATGGCTGCCTCCAAATCAGATAAAGAAGCGCTGCTTGATTTTCTCCCTGAGGTAGTGATTCCGGTTGATAAGAAGGGCTATGACGCCAAGTATCACGCAGGGCACCAGGGGGTACACAGACCAGCTTATGATGATTTTGGAAGCGTGTTCCGTGCTGGTGAACAAATCCACGAAAACACACATAAGCCCCGCGGCGAAAAGCACCAGGGCCAGCTTCACAAGTTTTCGCAGGTCCATCCAGGTGAACAGGGCCGCCAGCCCCAGAACCAAGACTCCGGCGATAAGGACGAGAGGCAGGCCGATTGGCAGAAACCAGCCGGGGGTTGTCATCCGGTCCAAAACATAGAGGAAACCTATGGTGGCCAGCATATCCCAGAACAGGCACAGCAGTACCCGGGACCGCTTAAGGGCCAGGGGAGGCAGGATAAAAACCGCCGCCAGGCCTAAGGAGGCGGCCACAAATATGGACCAGCCCAGGGAGCCCGAGGTCAGCCAGTCGCAGGCCAGGGTGATAAGGACGGGAATCAGCATGAACAGGGCCACGGGCAGAACCAGGTCCCGGTAGCCGCCCCTGTAACCGCTTACGGGAACGTCCGGGTAGTTGCGCCGCCGTGGCTCCTGGACGGGCTGCCTGGGATTTATGACTTCCACTCCGCAAAGGGGGCAGGATTTTTCGGTTTCCGATAGTTTTACACCGCAGTTGACACAGTAGGACATGTTCTTGGTACCTCTATTTTTTGCTTGTCTTCGGCTTTATTATAAACGTTTTTTTTAGCTTGTTGTCAACGCTTAGCAGCGCTGGTTGCTTTCGATTGTGACGGGGATGCCCAGGTCCACCAGCCGGGTGAAGAATTCCCGCTCCACCTTGGGCTCTCTTATTACGCGGGTGAAGTTGAGATAAATGGTCCCCTCGTAGGCCATGACGGCGCACCCCACGGGATTACGGCTGAGGGGGCCCAAAATCAACTCCATGCGGGTTACGTACTTTTTCATGGCTTCCGGAAGGGTCACCTGGCCCAGGTTCGTGAAGGTGCAGGATGACTTCCGGTCCCCCAGGAGCTTGAAGGCCAGCTTCAGCAAGGGAGTCTTTATAAACAGGGGAGTCACCCTCAAAAGGGGGTGCTTCTCGGTGCGGACGTTGGCGGTAAACTTGGCCCGCAGGTTTTTCTCGGTAATTTCAAAGCCCATGGCATGGTAAACGGCCTTCAGCACCTCGTCAAAAGTGTGCTCGCCCATGTGGGGCTCGATGCCGGGGTTCACGTAGCTGGAGAAATTGCGGAAGGTGGTGCTGGGGAAAAATCGGCGGAGATTAATGGGCACGCTGACCTTGACGGGCTTGCGGCGCATCTGGAGCCTTACTTCCCGGCACTGTATGGCGTCGATGGCCATTATGAGAACCGCCACCAGGTACTGGGTTACGGTGACGCCCTTTTCCTTGGCCATCCTGCTCACCACCTCCACCGGGATGGCTCCGCAGGTGAGGTGGACAAAGCCGTCCGGCTCCCTAGTGCCCCTGACAAGGTAGGAATTCTTTTCCCCGCGGCCGCGGGAAGCGCCCCCCTCGTATTTCAGGAAGCTGTCCTCCAGCTCGGCAGGATCCACAGGGGCGTCGCAGTCCAGAATGGTGCTGTCCCTGGGTATGGCCACGCCGTATTTTATGGTAAGGTATTCCGCCAGCAGGGTTTTTAGGAAGCACAGCCCCCCGGTGCCGTCGGTAAGGGCGTGGAAAAATTCCACCGCAATGCGGTTTTCAAAGTACCGCACACGGAAGGCGAAGCCGTCGTTCTCCTCCGGGCGCAGGGGCTCGCAGGGGCAGCAGCTGTCGGGCAGGGGCTCCGGATAACCGTCCCTGCCCTCAAAGAAGTACCAGAAAAGCCCCCGGCGGATATGGACGTGGAAAGAGGGAAAGCGACGGACCATGCGGGAGAGGGCCTTTTTCAGAATCTCAACGTCCACAGGCTCCGTCAATGTGGCGCTTAGGCGGAAAAGTGAGGACCAGTTCCGCTTTTTCACGGCGGGGTATATCTTGGCTGCGTTGTCCAGCCGCATCCATCTGGGGTTGTTGTGGGTCATTTTATGCGCTCCTCAATAAAGGCTGCAATTTTATTCATGGCGGCTGCGGATTCGTGGGTGCCGTAGAGGACGTAGGCGTGCCACATGTTTTCCTCCACGTGGAGGCGAGCGTCCACCCCCTGCTTTTCGAGCCTTTCCGCAGTGGATACCGCGTCGCTGAGCAGCAGCTCGTCTCCACCGGCAAAGATGAGGCAGGGGGGAAAACCGGCAAAATCGCCGAAAAGGGGCGAAATAAGGGGATTTGCGGCGTCGTGTGCCTCTCCCACATAGGACCGGACGTAATAGTCCAGCATGGTCCTAGAAAGGGTGATGTCCTTTTCCAGATTAGCAGTATAGGATTCCCCGGAAAGGGTCAAATCCGTCCAGGGGGAAATGGGAATCAGCCCCGACGGCAAAGGGAGATTCAGCTCCTTGAGTTTTAGGCATAGGCTTAAAATCAGCCCTCCCCCGGCGGACTCGCCGCAGAGGATTATGTCCTCCGGGCAGTAGCCGGTGTCCAAAAGATGGCAGTAAGCGCTGAGCGCGTCCTCCAGGGCAGCGGGAAAGGGGTGCTCCGGGGCAAGCCGGTAGGCGACGCAAAGCACTCGGCGGCAGGCGGCCTGGGCGAGGGTGCTGCCGAAGCCTGTGGCGTAGGGCAGGTCCCCGGCGGTATAGCCGCCGCCGTGCAGGTACATGACGACTCCCGGACCGGGCGGATACTTGGGTGACGCCCAGCACACCTCGTATTCCTCTCCTATGCAGAAGGGGCGGGAAATGTCCACGTCAAGGGCCCGCATTCGGGCCATTATTTCACCTATTTTGTTTTGAAGGCCCCGGGAAGCCTGAAGGTCGCCCCGTTTCAAAAAGGGCAGCAGTATCTTCAGGTTGGCCCGCACCACTGACGAGTTTAACGGCATAAGTCGTCCTTTCGGCGAGATGAATTCGCAGGTTTATTATTCAGCCTTCGCGGCTTTTCTGCCCAGCTCGAAGGCCTTCCTGTTCACTTCCAGGAATTTGGGCTTTACCGTGGCCTTCAGGGCTTCCTGCCATGCCTGGACGGGAATGTCCATGAGGGAGGACAAAAGCCCTATAAGCACCACGTTCACGGACTTGCTGCTGCCGGCCTGGGTGGCGAGGCTCAAAGCGTCCACCGTGATGAGGTCGGCGCCTGTGGATTTAATTTTTGCCAGTATGTCCCCGGGATATTCCATGGCCCCGGTTATCACTGGCATGGGGGATATGCGCTGGTCGTTGACAATTATTTTGCCCCCCTCCTTCAGGTAGGATAGCCAGCGGGCAGCCTCCAGCCGCTCGAAGGAGAGGATAAAGTCCGCCTCCCCTTTGTCTATGATGGGGGAATAAACCTTTTTGCCGAATTTCACGTAGGTGACCACGCTTCCGCCCCGCTGGGACATGCCGTGCACCTCGGACACCTTTACGTCGTAACCTTGTGACATGAGGACGCTGCCCAGTATGCGGGAAGCTAGAAGGGGGCCCTGTCCGCCCACGCCGACTATCATAATGGCCTTTGTATCGTTCATTTTACATTACCTCCTTGATGGCGTCGAACCTGCACATCTGCACGCACAGTTTGCAGCCCACGCATAAGGTTGGGTCGATGGAGGACTTCCCGTCGAAGCTGATGGCGGGGCAGCCTATCCTCATGCAGGCCCTGCAGCTCCTGCATTTGTCCTGGTCCACGTGCAGGGGGGGCTGGGGCTCCACTTCCGGCAGCAGGGCGCAGGGGCGCCTGGCTATAATGACGGAAGGTTCCTCGGCGGCCAGCTCCTCCTTGAGCATGGATTCCAGCTCCGACATGTTGTAGGGATCCACCACGCGGACCCTGTTTATTCCGGCGGCTTGGCAGATTTTCTCCAGGCTGATGGCCGGGGCGGGTTCGCCCTTTAAGGTTTTGCCGGTGGTGGGGTTCTGCTGGTGGCCGGTCATGCCGGTAATGGAGTTGTCCAGTATTATGACGGTGGAAATTCCCTTATTGTACACGATATTAACCAGCCCGGTGATGCCGGAATGCATGAAGGTGCTGTCGCCTATAACGGCCACGGTTTTCCTTGCGCTGTCCTTGCCCCGGACGGTGGTAAAGCCGTGTATGCCGGAGACGGAGGCTCCCATGCATACGGTGGTGTCAATAGCCTGCAGGGGCGCCAGGGCGCCCAGGGTGTAGCAGCCGATGTCCCCCAGCACCGTCAGCTTCATCTTGCTGAGGGTGTGGAAGGTACCCCTGTGGGGGCAGCCCGGGCAGAGAACCGGCGGACGGCCGGGAACGGGCTCGCCGAAGTCCATAATTTTGGGGGCGGGCAGGCCCAGGGCGTCGGCTATTTTCCGCTGGGACAGCTCTCCCAGGGGGCCAAAGAGGTCCTTGCCGCCGTCCACTCGGATGCCGTGGGCCCTGCAGTGGGTTTCAATGACGGGGTCCAGTTCCTCCACCACTATAAGCCTGTCCACTTTTGAAGCGAAATCCCGGATAAGCTGCACGGGCAGGGGGTTCACCATGCCCAGCTTGAGGACGCTGGCCTCGGGGAAAACCTCCCTCACGTACTGGTAACAGATTCCGGCGGTGACAAAGCCGATGCTGGTGTCGCCCATCTCCACCCGGTTAAGGGGGGTGGTTTCAGCCAGCTCCGACAGCTTTTTCATGCGCTGTTCCACCACCACGTGGCGGCCGATGGCGGCGGCCGGCATCATGACGTATTTGGACGGGTCCTTTATGTAAGGCTTGAGCTCCACTTCCTGCCTCTGGCCCGGCTCCACTATGCTCTGGGAGTGGGCTACCCTGGTGCAGGTGCGGAAGATTACGGGAGTGTCGTATTCCTCGGAGAGCTCAAAAGCGGTCTTCATGAAGCTGAGACATTCAGCGGAATCGGACGGCTCCAGCATGGGGAGCTTGGCGGCCGCGGCATAGTGGCGGGAGTCCTGCTCGTTCTGGCTGGAGTGCATGCCCTGGTCGTCGGCGACGGCGATGACTAGCCCCCCGTTCACTCCGGTATATGACACGGTGAAGAGGGGGTCGGCGGCCACATTCAGGCCAACGTGCTTCATTGCACAGAAGGCCCGGGCGCCGCCTATGGCGGCCCCAAGGGCGCTCTCCATGGCCACCTTTTCGTTGGGAGCCCATTCGGCGTAAATCTCATCATACTTGGCAGCCTCCTCGGATATCTCGGTAGAGGGGGTGCCGGGGTATGCTGACACAAAGCGGCAGCCTGCTTCATAAAGCCCCCGCGCTGCAGCGGCATTGCCTAATAACAGTTCTTTCATGATTTCAGTCCTTTCGATGCCTTTCGATAAAAAACTATTTGAAATAGAAATATAACATGTAATTATATGTGTGTTTTTAATTAGTGTCAATAGAAAGGGCCAATAAAAGGAGCTGTAAAGGAAAACCGGGGCTGTGCCCGGTTTTTGCATGGATTTATTCTCGGTAAAGCTTCTGGGTTTGGTACTTGGGTGCGCAGGTAAGGTTCACGCCCAGTTGTTGAA
>JBMNQG010000018.1:0-29988 GCA_050944015.1 Oscillospiraceae bacterium | reverse complement strand
AATAATATAATTATTAATTATAAATTAAATAAACTAATTCAATGAATTCATAAATCCCCGAGATTTATGCATGGCGGTTATAGGTTCTGAAGTATCCTTGCAATTTCGGCTTTTTCGCAAAAAACTGCTTAACCAAAACTGGTTAAGCAGAATATATCGGTGCGGTTAAAAAAAGAGCTGCAGCAAAACTAGAATTTGCTGCAGCTCTTGGTGAAAAGACTTAGTTTCCGCATTCTATGCTGATTTCGGTGAAGATGTGAAGGACGTCGTTTACGGTGGTGGCTTCCTTTTCGGCGCCGGACTTTTCCAGCACAATCTGGCCTTTGTCCATCATGATGAGCCTGTTTCCGTATTCCACCGCGTAGCGCAGGTTGTGGGTCACCATTATGGCGGTGAGCTTTTTCTCCTTTATCACTCTGTCCGTAAGCTCCATGATTATCTCCGCGGTTTTGGGGTCCAGCGCGGCGGTGTGTTCGTCCAGTATAAGAAAATCAATGGGGGTAAGGGTGGACATTATTAGAGCCACAGCCTGCCTTTGGCCCCCGGAGAGGGCCCCCATTTTCACTTCCAGCTTGTCTTCGAGGCCAAGCCCCAAAATGGACAGCTGTTCCCGGTAAAAATCTTTGCGGGCTTTGTTGATGCCCTTCCTAAGTCCGAAGGGTTTTCCCTTGTTGTCCGCCAGGGACATGTTTTCCAGCAGAGTCAGGTTGGGGCAGCTGCCCATGCCGGGGTTTTGATAGACCCGGCCTATCTTTTCATATCGCCTGTATTCCTTCATTTTGGTGACGTTTTCGCCGTTAATCAGGACCTCGCCACCCTCCACGGGTATGCTGCCGCAGATAATATTGAGAAGGGAGGTCTTGCCGCTGCCGTTGCTTCCCACGATGGAGAGGAAGTCCCCGTCGGCAACGGCCAGATTAAAGCCCTGGAATATGCACATTTCGGTAATGGTGCCCGGGTTGTATACCTTAACTATGTTCCTAAGTTCAAGCATTACTGTTCACCCCGCTTTTCCTGCGGTTTCCGAGAACGAGTATAATCAGGAACAGCACGGCGGTGATAAGCTTTAGGAGATTCGCCGGCAGTCCCAGGCTGATGGCCACCTGGATGCATGCCTTGTAGAGTATGCTTCCAATCATCACGGCCGTTGTGCCCTTTACGAAGCCGAGGTTTTTGAAAAGTGTGGTTCCAATTATGACCGTTGCCAGGCCGAAAACCACCTGGCCGGTGCCCATGGTGCTGGAAAAGGCCCTCTGCTCGTGGCATACCACGGCGCCGGACAGGGCCACCAGTGTGTTGGCAATGACCAGGCCCAGGATTTTTACGCTTCCATTGTCCTTCGCCAGGGTGTTGACAAGTATGCTGTTGTCCCCAACCGCCCGGAGAAGAAGCCCGCTTTGCGTGTTGAAATAGGCGTCCAGTAAAATCTTGAAGACTAAGGCCAGTATCAGGGACACCACCAGCTTGCGGTAAATGAGAGGCATGGAGCCGAACAGGGCCATGGTGGGGGCGGCGGTGAATATGGTGTCCGTCCCCCTGTCTACCGCTAGGTTTGAGCCCGCAATCTGCAGGTTGATTGAAAACAGGCCCGTCATTGTGATGATGCTTGCCAGCAGGTCCCGCACGCCCAGCTTAACGTGTATGAGGCCGGTCACGAGCCCCGCCAGGGCCCCCACCGCCATTGCCGCCGGCAGGGTGAGATAGGGATCCAATCCTTTCGTCAGCAAAACCGCCGTTACGGCAGCCCCCAGGGGGAAGCTGCCGTCCACGGTCAGGTCGGGAAAATCAAGTATTTTGTATGTGATATACACACCGTATGAGAGCAGGGCGTATATGAGGCCCTGGGTTACGGTGCCCACAACCAATTCCAAAAAGCTGCTCATTTAAAGCCCTCGTTTCTCTATGAATGGCAGAGGGGGGCGAAGGCCCCTTGAGCCTTCGCCGCGCACTCCCGGACGGTTATTGGTTTCCTGATTCGATAGCCTTCCCAGCAATGTCCGCCGGAACTTCTATGCCCATTTCCGCAAGAGCGGCGGAATTGATATAGTAGTTGAATTCGCTGATGGTTTCATAGGGCATCTCGGCGGCGGTGGCCTCGCCCTTCAGGATTTTTGCAGCCATTTTGCCGGTCTGCCTGCCCAACTCGTAGTAGTCGATGCCCGCGGAGGCCACGCAGCCGATTTTAACCTGCTCCACCTCGCTGCCGTAAACGGGTATTTTTGCCTCGTTGGTCTTCTCCAGGACGGAGGGCAGCACGCCCACCACGTTGTTGTCCGTCAGGTTGGAGAAGCAATCAACCCCCTTGGCAATGAGGGTATCCACGGCAAGAGTAACCTCGGACTGCTGGGTGACGCCCACTGACTCGATTGTGAAGCCGTACTGTGGGGCTTTCTCCTGATACTCGGCTATGGCTGAAACAGAGTTGGGTTCGCTGGTGGTGTAGACAATTCCAACGGTTTTGGCATCGGGCTGGAGTTTGCGTATAAGCTCCAGCTGGGCGTCCACCGGCAGCTTGTCGCTAGTGCCGGTGATGTTGCCCTTGTCGAGTTTCGCTTGAACGGGGTCAGTGATGGCCGTAAAGATAACGGGAATGTCCTTGTCTTCAGCCGCCGCGAAACATGCGGTGGCGGCGGGGGTGGCTATGGCGCACATTATGGCCACGTTGTTGGCGGAAAAGTTCTGGGCTATCTGTGTAGCCATGCCGTCGTCAAATCCTGCGTTTTGGTAGTCAATGACAAAATCCTTGTTCTCAACAAGGCCCGCGTCTTTGAGGCCCTGGATGAAACCCTCCCTACAGTTGTCAAGGGAGGCGTGTTCCCCATACTGGGAAATCCCTATAACGGGGGCCTTCTTGGAGTTGCCGCAACCGGCGGCAAGAGTCAGCACAATCGCAAATATGGCGATGACGGATATTATTTTCTTCATAATATTCATTATCTCCTTTTACTTATATTTTGATTTATTCATGAATTAAGCAAACGAATAAATGAGAGAGGCAAAAGTCACCATCGCCATCGCTTTACTTCCAATATCATAGTCAGCACTCCCTTTTTACGAAAAGATATGCAACAAAAAAAGTCTTATCCCAAACATGGGACAAGACTTACATCCTGCGGTACCACCCAAATTGATAATGCGGAGCATTATCCACTCATTATCCCGTACGTGCATACGGGCCGTGTTGGTAACGGATACGGCTCCCGTCGGCTTTTTTGCGCATACAACACACGCATTTGGCCGCCCTCATAAGTCCATTCGCCCCGCGTCCGCTTACCGCGCTCCCACCTTCCGCAGCTCTCTGTGAAACGACCTTCGGGGTTACTATTCTTAATCATCGGTTTGAGTATGAAATTAACAGCATTATAATGGCATCCGCCCCCTTTGTCAAGACCGTATTTTGTGTTTTTGCGGCGAAAAAAGCGCCCGCCTATTCGGGCGGGCGCCAGCAGGCGTTGTTGGATATTAATAAGTGCCGTACTTATAGGTGCGGTCGGGAATGTCGGGGTTGACGTCCTTCTTGTCAATGAAGGCCACCATACGGACTATGCTGCCGTCGCCCATGTACCAGCGGGTGGGGAAGGCGCAGATGACGCAGCGCTTGTTGAGGATCTTGTCCACGTCGCCGCCGACGTTTTCCCATGCGGGGATGTTCCTCTTGAGGAATACCTCATGGACGGGCTCCCAGTTGGGGTGGTCTTTCTTGGGATCGCGGCCGGGATAGAACAGCTGGTAGACGTCCAGAACCCTGGGTACCAGAGGTCCGGGACCGTGCTGTGCCATGTAGGAGGCGCAGGGGTGGTCCAGAGCCTGGCAGTCTATGCCGAAGCCGGCGCAGCCCATTTCAACCAGCCATTCGGCGGCTGCCTCAGACAGGCCGGGGCTCCACAGGAAGTAGCGGTCGCTATCGCTGTACAGCCTGTGCCAGCCGGTGATAATCATTACAAAATCGCCGGGCTGCATGGGCAGCTTCTTGTGGCATTCCTGCAGCATCTCCGTAGTGATGGTCTGCATGGGGGTGCAGGGCACGCTCCAAATAACGGCGGGAGCTATAAACTTCTCCAGGGGAACTTCGTGTACGAAGGGACTCTCCTGGCAGACGTGGGAGGGAGCGTCATAGTGGGTGGAAACGTGCTGGGGGAAGCCGTGCATGAGCTGGGTTCGGCGGTTGAACTTGGACATGTACTGTACTGGGGTTGTCCAGGGCTGCTCGCCGGCAGGCCATGTGGGCTGGTCGTTGCCCCAGGGATGGCTCAGGTCAATCATAGCCATGTCGCTGTTGATGCTCCACTTTCCGGGAAGGTTCTTCTCGGGAGTCACGTATGGAATGTTGTTGGGAGTATCATACGTGTAGTTCATCCAGGGAATGGTTTGTTCGGGCTCCTTCGCCCAAGTCCCTGCGTAACCTTCGGCAGGATAGCCTTCAATATGGAATGGATAGCGATGCATAAATAATGTCCTCCTTAAAACGCAGAAATATGATATGTATATTATTAAGTATATGGATATACTTAATTACTTTATCACGAGTTACAATATACCACGGTTTGTCTGCAGTGTCAACAAAAGGCAAGGCAGGGTGACTGCCAAAAAAAATTGTGCTAATGAAAAAATGTATTGTATTAACTGAAAGAAAATTATATCATATAATTATAAATTTAAGAGCTGGAGGGCGACATGAAGGAGAAAGGCCATCTGATTATCGGCGGCGCAGTAGTCGGCGTCGTTTCCGTTGCGCTTACGCTTCTTGGCAATCCGGCTAACATGGGATTTTGCATCGCCTGTTTTCTGCGGGACACTGCGGGGGCAATTAAGCTTCATTCAGCTTCCGCGGTCCAGTACCTGCGGCCTGAGATAATAGGCCTTATCCTGGGGGCCGCCGTACTCTCCATAGCCCGGCGGGAGTTCAGGCCCAGGGGCGGCTCGGCCCCCTTCACCCGCTTTGTGCTGGGGTTCTGGGTCATGATAGGGGCACTGGTATTTCTGGGCTGTCCCCTGCGGATGGTGCTGCGGATTGCGGCGGGGGACCTGAACGCCGTATTGGGGCTAATTGGGTTTATTTGCGGAATAGGCCTGGGAGTCCTTTTCCTGCAGAAGGGATTCAGCCTCGGACGTACATATAATCAACCCAAACTTGAAGGAGCGATGCTGCCGGCGGTGCAGCTTGTGCTCCTTTTTGTGCTTCTGGCGGCGCCTATGGCTCTGGCTTTCAGCGATAGCGGGCCCGCCTCCATGCGCGCCCCGGTTCTCGCCTCCCTTGCGGCGGGGCTGATCGCAGGCGCCATTGCCCAGCGTACCCGCCTGTGCATGGCGGGGGGAATTAGGGACGCCATGCTGTTTCGGGACTGGACGCTGCTTTCGGGCTTTGTTGGCATACTTGTGGCGGCCTTTGTGATGAACCTGGCTTTCGGCAAGTTCAATCCCGGGTTTGCCGGCCAGCCTATCGCCCATACGGAGGGGCTGTGGAACTTTTTGGGCATGGCCCTTGTGGGGTTCGGCTCCGTGCTGCTGGGGGGCTGCCCCCTGCGGCAGCTTATAATGGCCGGGGAGGGCAACGGCGATTCCGCCGTTACTGTGCTGGGGTTTGTTGGCGGAGCCGCCATTTCTCATAATTTCGGCCTTGCCTCCTCGCCGGAGGGAGCAACTCCGGGCGGCAAGGCCGCCGTCATCGCGGGGATTTTGGTTTGCGCCCTGATTGCCGTTTACTATACGTTTTTCAAGGGAGGGGTAAGAGGTGACGGTAGACGCCAGGGGGCTGTCGTGTCCGGAACCGGTGCTTCTGCTGCGCAGGGCTCTGGAAAGTAAGCCGGACTTTTGCGAGATTAGGGTGGACAATCCCGCCGCCCGGGAAAACTGCGCTAGATACGCAAAATACGCGGGATATAAGATGGAGCTGGTTGAAGAAGACGGGGGTTGGACACTGAGGCTTAAAAGATAGCGGTGCCCGCGGGAGGTGATACCATGTCGGAGCGAAAGCTGACGCAGTTTTCCACGTCCGCCGGCTGCGGCGCTAAAATCGGACCCGGGGTTCTCACAGATTTGATGAGGAGCCTGCCAAAGCTTCCCGACCCGAACCTGGTGGTGGGGTATGAGGGTTCCGACGATGCCTGCGTGTATGATCTTGGGGACGGCCGATGCCTTATCCAGACGGTGGATTTCTTCCCGCCCATGGTGGACGACCCCTATGTTTACGGGCAGATTGCGGCGGCAAACGCGTTGAGCGACGTATATGCCATGGGGGGTGAGCCCAGGCTTGCCCTGAACCTGCTATGCTTTCCCACCTGCCTGACTCTGGAGACGGTGCGGGCCATACTGGAAGGGGGGCACGACAAGGCCAGGGAGGCGGGTTGCGCAATTGCTGGGGGCCATACAATTGAAGACGTGGGGCCCAAATACGGCCTGTGCGTCACGGGCTTTGCGGAAAAGAGCAGGGTGCTGACCAATAGCGGGGCTAGACCGGGGGACGTTCTGGTGCTGACAAAGCCTTTGGGGACCGGCATACTTACTACCGCCCTGAAGGCGGAGCTGCTAGCAGACGCCGATTACAGGCAGCTTATTGATGTGATGACCGCCTTAAACCGCTCCCCTTGGCAGTGCATGCAGGGGCTTGAGGTCCATGCCTGCACCGACGTCACCGGTTTTTCCCTGATTGGACACGCGGGAGAGATGGCCCGGGGCAGCGGGGTGGCACTGGTTCTGGAGGTCTCGGAAGTGCCGGCGCTGGAGCCGGCGAAGGAATTTGCGAAGATGGGAATGATTCCAGCCGGGGCATACAGGAACAGGGAGTTCATGGAGGGAAAGGTTCACCTGCCCAGCGAAATTCCCCTGCATCTGTTGGACATTATGTTCGACCCTCAAACCTCGGGAGGGCTGCTGGTTTCCCTGCCGGAGGGGGAGGCCCGCGTGCTTCTGGACAGGCTCTCTGAGTTTACGCCCTGGGCGAGGCGCATCGGCCATGTGAAAGAACGTGGAGAATGGGATATCGAGGTGTGCCCGTGATTTATATTGCAACCTTCTTTTCTCACTATGGCGCTATCAATTTTAAAAAGGTTCTGGCCGGCCGGGGCATACGAGTTCAGCTTATGCCTGTGCCCAGAGCCCTCAGCTCCTCCTGCGGCACCTGCGCCAGGTTTGAAGGAGATTTAACGGATATGCAGTTTTTGCCCAGGGAGGACATCGAAGGGCTCTTTGTCCAGAGGGACGACGGCTTTGAGCCAGTGGAAATCCGGGAGGACCCCGTATGATATACATGGACAACGCCGCCGGCTCCCGGCCCAAGGCCCCCGGAGTCGGCGAGGCAATGATGGAGTTTATTAATAAAGGCTCCGGGAATATCGGCCGGGGAAACTATGATATAGCCTACTCCGCCGCCGAACGGGTTTTTGAGGTGCGGGCCGCCCTGGCGGAGTTTTTCGGAGTGAGCAGCCCCAGAAGGCTAATTTTTACGCCGGGTGCCACCTGGTCGCTGAATATGGCTATTATGGGGCTTGTCCGGGCCGGGGACAGGGTGGTGGCAACGTCCCTGGAGCACAACGCCGTGGCAAGGCAGCTGAAATGCCTTGAAAGCCGGAGCGTGACGGCGGCGTATGCCCCCTGCAATGCGGAGGGGTACACGGATATGGAAGCCCTGGACCGGCTGCTGACGCCCGAGGTGCGCTGCCTGGTTATGACCATGGCTTCCAACGTGTGCGGTAGCCTTCAGCCTGTGGAGGAGGCGGGGCGGCTGTGCCGGGAGCGGGGGGTATTCTTTATCGTGGACGCCGCCCAGACCGCAGGGATAGTGCCCATAAACATTGAAAAGACGGGAATTGACGCTCTGGCCTTTTCCGGCCACAAAGCCCTTATGGGCCCCCAGGGGATAGGAGGCTTGGCCCTGTCGGAGGCCGCGGCGGGAGAGATTTTGCCCGTTATCGCCGGAGGGACGGGCAGCCGCTCCGATAGCCTTCAGATGCCCGATTTTCTCCCGGACAGGCTGGAGCCGGGCACATTGAATCTGCCGGGAATAATGGGCCTGGGCGCCGCCATGGACTTTGTTCGCCGCAACTTTGAAAAGATACGGGAGCGCCACGCTCAGCAGTGCCGGCTGATGTGGGAGCTGCTGGGGGATATCCCCGGGGCAAGGCTTGTGGGCCCCCAGGGCGGGGAGGGGAGAGTGGCCATCTTTTCCCTGGTTTTCGAAGGACTGGACAACGGAAGAGCCGCTTATATACTGGAGAGGGAATACGGGGTGCTTACCCGCTGCGGGCTTCACTGCGCCCCCCTGGCCCACGGTGCTCTGGGCACCGCACCTCAGGGTACTGTGCGTTTTTCACCCGGTTTTTTTACTACTTTCGAAGAAATAGAAGCCACCGCCCGGGCGGTGCGGGCAGTGGCCGGGAGGGTCGAAAATGACCGGTAATATCGTTGTGGTACGGGGAGCCGGCGACCTTGCCACCGGGACCATACATAAGCTCTTCAAATGCGGCTACAGGGTCCTGGCAACGGAGCGGGCAAGGCCCACGGCCATACGGCGCAGGGTGGCCATGTCAGAGGCGGTGTGCGATGGCAGCGCCGCCGTGGAGGGCGTCACCGCCCGGCTTGCAGCAGATTTAAGGGAGGCCCTTGAAATCATGGAAAAGGGCCAGGTGCCGGTCTTGATAGACCCGGATTGCAGGCTTGCCGGGAAGCTGCGTCCGGCGGCACTGGTAGACGCCATATTGGCAAAGCGCAATTTGGGAACTACCATGGATATGGCCCCCGTTACCATAGCCCTGGGGCCGGGTTTTACGGCGGGAAAAGACGTTTGCGCAGTCATAGAAACCATGAGGGGGCACAACCTTGGCCGCATCATCTGGAAGGGCGAGGCCGCACCCGACACGGGAAAGCCGGGCGTGGTGGAAGGCTTTGAAAAAGAAAGGGTAATTTACGCAAAAGTGGGCGGAAACATCCGGATAGAACGCGATATTGGCAGTATAGTGGAGAAAGGCGAGGTAATTGTCTATATTGGCCGGGAGCCTGTGTACGCTACCATAACCGGCCTGATTAGGGGGATTATAAGGGAAGGGTATCCCGTTACCCCGGGCCTTAAGATTGCCGACATTGACCCAAGGAAGGGGCAAATTGAAAACTGCAGCACCATTTCCGACAAGGCCCGCTGCGTTGCCGGAGGGGTCCTGGAGGCCCTCCTGACCATGGGAGTGCGGCCATGAAAGTGCTGACCGGCGACTTTTATCATCACCTGTTTGAGGGTGAGGCGCCCCGCTGCGTCGCCCTGGTGGGGGCCGGTGGCAAGACAACCACCATACACACCCTGGCCGGCGAACTGGTTTCCACCGGCGCCAGGGTTGTAATAACCACCAGCACTAAAATGCATCCTCCGGAGGACAGAAAACTTCTGGCGGGAACCGCCGAAGAGGCCGCGGCTATATTGAAGAACCGTCCTTTTGCCTATGCGGGCATTCCTTGCAATGCCCGGAAAATGACCGGCCTGCCCGAGGCGGAGTTTGAAAAGCTGCTGGCCATTGCCGATTGCGTGCTGGTGGAAGCGGACGGGGCCAGAAAACGGCCGCTAAAAATGACGGCTACCTATGAGCCGGTTGTACCTGACCGGGCTGACTACATAGTGGCCATGGCAGGCTTGGACTGCGTCGGGGGAGCGCTGAAGGAGGTGTGCCACCGGCCGGAGCTGGCGGCCGAAGTGTTGGAGGCGGGGCCGGAGCACAAGGTCGGACCAAAGGACGTGGCAGAGCTCCTCAGGCGCTGCTATGTTGAAAACCCGGCTGTCCGAAAGGCTGGGGCCGGATTTGTGGTGCTGCTGAACAAGGCGGAGGACGCCCGGCGCCTGGCCTGCGCCGAGGAAATTGCCTCGTACCTGCCCGGCGTGCGCTGCCTCGCCTCGGCGCAGCAAGCCAGGTTGTATGGCACATTTGTTACATATAGTAACAATTTGCAATGTCCGGAAAAAAATATTCATAATTCACCTTGAAAAATGTATTAAAGTGATATATAATTTTGAAAGGATGAATTTTTTTTAGCCCCTTTCATTCATTTTAGCATTTTGCATAAAATATCGACTTAGGAGGATGAGGTTTTGAAAAGAAAAGTAATATCCATTATTTGCCTTGTGTTGATATTTACTATGGTTTTCAGTGCATGCGGCAAATCCGGCAGCGGCGGAGAAATCTCTGCGTCACTGAAATTTGCCACAGGCGGCACCACCGGTACATACTACGCTTTTGGCGGAATTATTTCCCAGGTGTTGCAGGATAACGTCAAGGGCCTCAGCGCCACTGTCCACTCGTCAGGTGCTTCCAAGACCAACATTTTCGAGCTTGCCGACGGCGATGCGGATATTGCTCTGGTGCAGAACGACGTTGCCCATTACGCTTACACCGGAACCGACCTGTTTGAAGCCGACGGGGCCGAGCAGGGCTTTTCGATTGTTGCCGGCCTTTACGCCGAGGTTTGCCAGGTAGTAACCACCAAGAACATTACCTCCATTGACCAGCTAAAGGGTAAGAGCGTGTCCGTTGGCGACGCCGGCAGCGGCACCGAGTTTAACGCCAAGCAGATCCTGGAAGTATACGGCATTACCTTCGAGGACATTGACAAGCACAACCTCAGCTTTGGCGACAGCGCCGACGCCCTGAAGGACGGCAAAATCGATGCATTCTTCTGTGTCGCCGGAGCGCCCACAACAGCTATTGTCGATCTGTCCACCACCAAGGAAATTAACATCCTCGAGGTTGACGACGAACATGCCGCGAAGCTGAAGGATAACTACGGCTTCTACAGCCAGTACACCATCCCCGGCGGTTCCTACAGGGGAATTGACCAGGACGTGAAGACCGTTGCCGTAAAGGCCACCCTTGTTGCTTCCAACAAGCTCAGCGAAGACGTGGTTTACGCAATAACCAAGACGCTGTTTGAAAAGAAGGACGACATTGCCGCCGGTCACGACAAGGGCAAGGAACTGTCCCTTGAGAATGCCGTGAAGGGCTTCAGCAGCGTACCTTTCCATCCCGGTGCAGAGAAATATTTTAAAGAGATAGGTGTTCTTAAATAGCCGGTCAAGGTAAAAGGATAAAAAAGTATTTTGCAGCGGCCGCAGTAGTATTGCTTTCTATTGCGGCCCTGCTTACATATTTTTCGGCCTCAACTCAAAAGAGGCTGATCCTGTTTAACGCGGACAGCGGGGAAATATACGCCGAGTTCCAGGTGGAAGAAGGCCAGAGGTTCTCCATTACCTTTATACATTCCGTCAATAAGACTCCCGTGACGGATGTGTATGAGATACGCGGCGGAGAAATATATGTTGTCGAAACCAGATATTACAGTTTTGGCGCCGGCGTGCAGACGGAAATAGAAGAGGGACAGACGCTTACCTACGCCGAGGATGGGGCGATGGTGGTGTCAGGAATAGACAGGCTCATGTCCGGTATGATATATGTTGTGGGGAAAATATACGACCACAGATTGGAGATAAACGGCTCCGTGTACAGTCTTACGGAGCTTTGCGGAAAAGGAAGTCCTGTGGAGTTTGTCTGCAGGTAAAATGAGTATAGCGCCCGGAACAATTTCCGGGCCGCTGGGGCAGAAACAATGGTTACTGCCGCTCGCTAAACTTTGGTGTGGGCCGTGCCGTTTCGGCCCATGATTAAGGAGTGAAACCCGTTGCCTTTCATAAAGAAGAAGAAAACGGACATTGAACCGTCCGAAAACATATCTGAAGCGAAAACCGATATGGAAAACTTGGAAGCCAGCGACTCCGTCGGCACCATGGAAGACGTCCAGGCCATGATGGAGAAGTACGACAGGGAATCCAACACACGCATATACGAGGGAGTTCCCGCCAAGGTGATGCGCTGGTTTTTGGTTGGTTTTTCCCTTTTCAGCGTATACATGAACCTAATCGCCATGTGGGATGAGCGTACCCGCAGGGCGTCCTTCGTGGGACTGCTCATTCTCATGGCATTCTCCCTTTACCCAGCCAGGAAGCAGTCCAGGGAAAAGAAGCGCGTCAATCACATCCCGTGGTATGACTGCGTCATGGGTATTTTGGGGTGCGCCAGCTTTTTTTATTTTGTTGTCAACGTGGAGCGCATTGTTCAGGCGGCCGGGCGTTTAAACAACTTTGACGTGGTCGTGGGCGCAGTCGGCATACTCATGCTTCTCGAAGCCTGCCGCCGCGTGACCGGCCTGCCCATAGTCATTGTCGCTTCAGGCTTTATTATTTATTCCCTGTTTGCGGATATCACATTTAAGAAGATTATCTTCAACCTCTTTTACACTACCGAGGGTGTCATCGGAACTCCAATCGGCGTATGCTCCACCTTCATTGTGCTCTTCATAATTTTCGGCGCGTTTTTGGAAAAGACGGGCATAGCCGACTTCTTCATACAGGCGGCCAACGCCCTGGTGGGTGCGGCCAGAGGCGGCCCAGCCAAGGTGGCGGTTATAGCCAGCGCCCTTGAGGGCATGGTCTCCGGTTCCTCCGTGGCCAACACTGTGGGAAGCGGAAGCGTCACCATTCCATTGATGAAGCGCACCGGCTACAAGGGAGAATTCGCCGGAGCGGTGGAGGCCGCCGCCTCAACGGGCGGGCAGATAATGCCCCCAATTATGGGTGCCGCCGCCTTTCTTATGGCCGAGATGGTGGGCATTCCCTATGCAAAAGTTGCGGTGAAGGCCATACTTCCCGCGGTTCTGTATTTTACCGGCATCTTTCTTATGGTCCATCTGGAGGCCAAAAAGGAAGGGCTGCGCGGCCTGAAAAAGGAAGAGCTTCCGAACTTCTGGAAGCTGTTTGTCCAAAAGGGCTATCTGCTGCTGCCCCTTATTCTGCTCATAGTAATGCTCGCCGCCAACTTTAAGACCATGGCTACCTGCGCCATGCTGGCCACCGCCGCCTCAATCGTGGTCAGCATGTTCCGCAAGGAGACCAGGCTTACGGTGTCCACTTTTGCCGATGCCCTTGAAAACGCCACCAGGAATACCATCGGCGTGGGCGTGGCCTGCGCCACCGCCGGAATCATCGCAGGCGTGGTCACCATGACCGGCCTGGGCCAGGTGCTTATAACCGGAGTCGTCAAACTGGCGGGTAGCCACATGTTTATTGCCTTGTTCCTTACAATGATCGCCTGCATAATCCTGGGTATGGGTGTGCCCACAACGGCCAACTATGTAATCATGGCGACGACCTGCGCTCCCATTCTCACAAGCATGGGCGTACCCGCCATTGCGGCGCATTTGTTCGTGTTCTATTTCGGCATCGTTGCAGACATTACGCCACCCGTCGCCCTGGCCGCCTATGCTGGCGCTGCCATAGCCAAATCCAACCCAATGAAGACGGGTATTAATGCCACCAGACTGGCTATTGCAGCTTTTATCGTGCCTTATATATTCGTCATGAACCCCGCAATGCTGTTTATCGACACTACGCCTCTTCAGGTGATTCAGATATTCATCACCTCCATAGTCGGCATGTACGGCCTGTCCGTGGCCCTGGAGGGATACATGTTCCGGCCAATTAAATGGTGGCAGAGGATACCTGCGGCTGTCGCCGGGCTGCTTCTTATTGAACCCAGCATTATGACGGACCTTATCGGCATTGCAATCTTTGCCTTCCTAGTTATAACCCAGGTCATACAAAACAAAAGCGTAGCCCCTACGGGCTCGGTCTAAAGAACAAACAAAAGCTCCTCACTTCAAGAAGTGGGGAGCTTTTTTAAATGCCTGAAAGCACAATATCCACCCGGCTTTCAATGTCGAAAACCCTGAAATATTCATCCTCCAGGGGTATCCACAGATTTAAAAACGTGTCTATTTTATCGCTTTCACGCCTTCTCAGCCGCTCAAGGCGGATTTCCCGGGGGGCGGTCAGGAAGACGCGCAGATCGTACATGTTCCATAAATCCGGGTGAAGGCTATAGGCGCCTTCCACAACATTCAAACACTTTTTCGGCATGGTTACGGAAGGCAGCAGCGACATAGTGGCGCAGGAAAAAGGTTGGAAGGTTACTGCCTTTCCCGCCCGGAGAGGCTCCAGGATCTGCGCCAGCAGCCTTTCCCTGTCAAGGTTTCCACCCGGTTCCTTCAGCCTTGCCTCAGTCCGTTGAGCCGGCCGCAGGAAGAAGTCGTCGGCGTGGAATATGTTGCAGTCCAGTACCTGCGACAGCCTTGCGGCCAGAGTGGTTTTGCCGGAGCAGCAGTCGCCGTCAATGCCTACGATAACGGGGTCCGTCTTTTCCGCCAGCAGGGCCCGTACTCTCTCAATAAGGGCGTCCATGGGTCATACCAGCCTTGCCCTGCGGAAAAACGCAACCAGCAAGGGAATTAGTATCAGCTGGGCGACAATGCCGGGCAGAGCTGTCACAAAAGCGCCGGACAGGAAAAGGGCGAATGAGAATTCCGTGCCCCAGAGGGTCATAATGAAGCGGACAATGCCCCAGACAAGCCTGCCCGCAAGCATGGCCGCTATGAGGGCTATGTAGGTGCCGGCCAAATTCTGCGGCAGCCGTTTCGACAGAGCACCAGTCACGAAACCGTAAGCGGCCAGCTCAAAGGCCATGGGCACGGCTGTCCACATAGGCGGCATGGAAAACAGCGCGCTGCGGAGAAGGGGCAGTATAAAGCCCACCGCCAGGCCCCAGCCGCCACCGCAGGCGAAGCCGCAGAGCAGAACCGACAGGTGCATGGGCAGCAGCATGTTGCCGACAAGGGGAATACCCCCCGTTATGAAGGGGAGCGCCAAGCCCAGGGCCGTAAAAACTGCCGAAAGGACAAGTCGCTTTGCAGGCTTTTGCGCCGCCGTATTGTTACTCATTTTACTCATCCCCGTTATATCAGAATGGTAGGCAGATTAAAGGACTTTTGCAGTTCCGAAAAGGTGCGGCCGGTCAAATCCCGGCCCTTGAAATCAAAGCTCTCCCTGGGCAGCATGACGGCGCCGGGTCGGCCTTTTTCGCCGCAGTAAGCCTCGAATGCGGCCAGGTAATCGGCAACGGAGAGAAGGCCCGCTGCCTTTATGGTGCCGCCAAAGGTAATGTTGGGGACGAACCGGGCGTCTATCCTGTCCTTGGGGACCTTCAGTTTTTCAAGCATTGCGCAGAATACGGGATATGCAAACTCGCTGGTCAGGGCGAGGACGTGGCCGGGAGCCGTCATGACGGCGTGCCTGATATTCTCGCCCCGGCGCATGTCAAAGTCGAACTCCATGGTAATTCCGCTGCCGTTAATTCTGTTCCAGGTTATGGTGCCGCTGCGGAGTTCTCCCTGGTGGAAAAACTGAATCTCGTGAGAACCCGGGCATTCCAGCATCTCAAAGGCCTCCACCCGGGACCTGGGGGCTTTTCCGTCAATAGTGATGATTTCATCCCCCCGGCGCATCCCAATTTCCCACGCGGCGGAGCCCTTTACGACCCCGCTGCATATGGCCCTCAGGTCCTTCACGTTGGAAGGCTCCAGCAGTACGGGGCAGGGCAGGTCCTCCGAAAGTTGGCCTATGAATGCGCGCAGCTCTTCAATAATGGTATCGGCGTTGGGGAACAGGTCCTCTTTCACGTACTGGGAAAAACCGGGGGCGAAAACGCGCACGGAAAGGGCCCCGTTGTTTGCCAGAAATTCTACGGTGTTTTTTATGTCTTCGTACCCGGTGACGTTGGGCATCCCCACAAGGCTGCCGTGGAAGGGTATTTTGTATTCTTTCAGCAGCTTTACGCCCTCAAGGGTGCGCCTGGAAACCTCCGGCGAGTCCCCCATAAGCAGGCGGCGCCCTTCCATGGAGGCGCTGTTCAGGGAAAGGTTAATCAGTACATTCCCCGCATCCGCCAGAGCGGACACCGTTTCTTCCGTAAGGTAGTGGCCGTTTGTGGTTATGGAGATGGGGGTGCGGGGAAAGAACTGGCGCAGCAGTTTGATGATTTCGAGAAAATCCGGATGGAGCATGGGCTCCCCCTCAATCAGCCTTGTGGCGGATTCTCCTATGGTTATCTCCACGTCCTTTCTCAAAAACGGAAAGGTTTTGACAATGTCCTCAATGCTGCGTGTGCCCACGGAGGCCACCAGAACCTCCGGCGGGTTGTTTTTATGGCTGCAGAAGATGCAGCCGGCGTCACAGCGGGAGGTGATGGGAAGGATATTCGACTCCCTGGCGCTGTGGACTATAAGCTCGTGTATTTCTTCCTGTGAAAGTTTGGGCATGAAAGCGGTCCTCCGAATAGCGGTCAAAATAAAAATTTATTTTTTTCACCTTTCTTAGTATTAAAATGCTTTGTTTATATAAAATAAAAAAAGTATGATAGCACATTTAAAAAAGCTGATAAAGCTATCATACCATAGGAGAATGCATTTTTCCACACTTCGATTTAATGCTGCTATTCCATTTTTTATAATGAAACCAAAGGGCCTCCGGGGGTCAGAACTGCAGCCAGGGTCAATATGCCTATGTTTTCGGCGTAGATGCTGTCAAACTGGCTGATGGGCAGTGGGTTTTCTCCCCTGCCGGCCTCTATGGTGTAGCCGGGCCTGTTAAAGTCCTGAATGAACCAGTCCTTGTAGCCGGCGAAACCGGAGCCGTAGGGAGTTTCCTCCAGAACATAACCGCTGGCTTCAGACAGCCTTCGGCCTATTTCCTCACTTCCCGCCGGATTATAGTCCAAAAACTTCCAGTAAATTACCCCGCCCTGGGTGTGATAAGCCAGGATAAGGTTGGGGTCTATCTCCAGCGTAAAATCGTACATTGCCCGGCTTTCGGGGGCCGCCAAAGGTCCCGAACCCACATAGTCCCTGGGGCCGGGGCGGGTAAAGCCCTCGGCAAATTTTATTTGCCTGGCCTGTTCCCAGCCGGCGGGATACTGGAGGTTCGTGTCCACGCCCCGGATGTTTGCCTTCCAGCCTGACGGGAAAGGAATGTCCGGGTAGTTCCGGGAAAGGGCTCTGGCGGACTCGTAGTATGTGCCGCTGTCCAGCTCGCCGGTGACAAGGTCGATGCCGTCGGGGTTTACCGCCGGCGCAATATAAATGGCAGTGGCGTTAAAAATATCCTGAGCGGGAATATTATAGATATTGCCTCCCGATACGTAGGACTTGGCAAAATCCTCCAAAAACTTCAGCAGCAGGGGCGTGGTTATCCATTCATTGGCATGGTGGGAGGCGTTGTAAAACACCCGATTTTCGCCGGTGCCGGTGGATATGTAGTACAGGGGCTTACCCATGACGCTGCGGCCCAGTTCTCCCACGTTTAAAAATGGGTATCTGGCCGACAGGCCGCGGACTATGAAGCCTATGAGGGTGCTGCCGTAGTTTATGTTTGTTGGGACCACGTCAAAGCCCAGGGGTATGACTATGATTCTGCCGACGCTGAGGCTCAAAGGGTCAATCCCGGGGTTTGCCGTCTCAATCGCCCTGACGGTGGTGCCGTACTGAAGGGCCAGGCGGTAGAGCGTGTCTCCTCTTCTTATGGTATGGGTAACGTAGCCGGTGTACCAGGGCATAAGCGCCCTGTGGGTCAAAGGGCCTACAATCCCGTCCGGCACAAGACCCATGTTGCGTTGAAAGCTTTGGACCGCCGCCAGTGTCCTGCCTCCGAAAATTCCGTCAATGGGGCCCGGACTATAACCTGCCCTTATGAGCGCCAGTTGAAGAAGCTCTACCAGGGGACCTCTAGAGCCGAATCTTAAAATTTTCATGGTCAAATTTTCCTCCTGATTATCTTCTCCATATATTCTATGGCGTTTCATCGCAAAAGGTAAATCAGAAATAAATTAACGGCACTATTTTTGCCCGCAGCATGACATACTGAAAATGCGATTATTTTTCGCAAGAAAAGAGAAGGGGAAAAGGATGGAATGCTGAAGACAAGGAAAAATATGGCGAGAAGATGCGCTTTTCTGGCGATTATTTTAATAGGCTGCTGTCTTACCCCTGGTATAGAGGCTTTGGCAGAAGAGGTAACGGAGCTTGTGCCAATGGGCTGCACGGTGGGGATTGAAATGAAAGTTGACGGGGTGCTGGTGGTGGGGCTTTCCAATCTGCAGACGGAAAACGGCCCGTTTTCACCGGCGGGTAATGCGGGCATCATGCCCGGGGATCTGCTGATTCGGCTTGGGAACTGCGAAATCCGCTCCGCCCAGGAATTTGTCGATGCGGCGTCGAAGCTGACGGGGGAAGAGATTTCCGTCACGGTGCGCAGAGGGGACAGGATAATACAATATACGGTCAAGCCGCTGCCAAATGAGGACGGCACCTACCAGCTGGGACTGTGGCTGAGAGACAGCGTGTCGGGTATCGGGACAGTCACCTTCTACGACCCCAAATCTGGGCTGTACGGGGCGCTGGGCCACAGTATAACAGATGCGGATACAGGAGTTATTATGCCACTGGGGAGCGGAAACATTATAGGTTCCAAAGTGGTGGATGTGCGGAAAGGCTGCAGCGGCACGCCGGGAGAGCTTTGCGGACATTTTGATAAGAGCAGCAGCAAGGGCAATATTCTAAAAAACACCCCCAACGGCATATTTGGCATACTGAACGGCGAAGCCTTTGATGTGCAGCGTAAACCCATACCTGTGGCAAAGGAAGAAGAAATAAAGCTCGGCCCTGCCACAATAGTTGCCAACGTTTGCGGTACGGAGATTAAGGAATACGATGTGGAAATAACCAGGATTTACAGAAGCACCGATTCCGGAAAGAGCCTCATGCTCACGGTAACCGACCCGGAATTGCTGGAAATCACGGGCGGGATCGTCAAGGGAATGAGCGGCAGCCCTATTATTCAGAACGGTAAACTAATAGGCGCCGTCACCCATGTTTTGGTGAACGATCCCGACAGGGGTTACGGGGTTTCCATAGAGCGCATGCTTCAAGCAGCCGGCGCAAAGGAAAAACTGAATAAGGCCGCTTAGGGAATTTTGTCGAAGCGTGTCTAATTATGTAAACAAAAAGCTGTAAAATTTCTACAGCTTTTTGTTGCAATAAAGTACAAGCTATGATAAATTAAAAGCACTTAAGCGGTTTTTGCGCAAAAAAAATACATGGCTGGCTGTGAAATGTAAAAATTGGAGGTTGGATTATGGAAACCAAGATCCGCGTTCTCATTGCAGATTCCAGCGAAGACTTTCGGGTGCTTCTGAAAGACATGCTCTCAAATGAAGAGGATATTGAGGTGGTCGGTGCTGCCGCGGATGGGATCGAGGCCTTGGCAATGCTGGCAGAACATAAGTCTGATGTTCTCTTAATCGATTTAGTACTTACCAAGCTTGATGGCCTTGGCGTACTTGGCAAGTTGCAGGAGACCGGCGCCAATCCAGCTACTATTGTTATTTCCGGCTTTTTCAACGAGCACGTTGTATCGAAATGTTCCGAGCTGGGGGCATTTTATTTCATGCCGAAACCGTGCGATATTCCAGCTCTTATAGCTCGAATACGTCAGGTTCGCAGCGCCCCAAGGAGCCTGGAGCCTGTGCCTAATCAGGGCATGGCTATACAGAAACGCCAGGAGCAAAGCCTGGAGGCTGTCGTAACCGAGGTTATACATGAAATAGGAGTTCCCGCCCACATAAAGGGCTATCAATATCTTAGGGAGGCCATAATTCTCACAATTAACGATATGGACGTCATAAACGCGGTCACAAAGGTGCTTTACCCTGCCGTCGCCAAAAAATACGGCACCACGCCTTCCAGAGTGGAGAGAGCCATACGTCACGCCATAGAAGTTGCATGGGACAGGGGGGACCTGGAGACCCTTCAAAAGTTCTTTGGATATACCGTATCCAACATAAAGGGAAAACCGACAAATTCAGAGTTTATCGCCATGATAGCGGACTGCCTGAGCCTCCGCCGCAAGGCTGCGGAAATGTAAGCACCGTTGAAGTCGAAAAAAGCGTCCTTTCCGGGAAAATTTGCTGCAAGGGCTGCCCGGAAAGGACTTTTTCATTAAATTGTTTAAATTTTTGCCCTCTTTCTCCCAAATTTAAGTAAAGCATGTGCATTGACACAATCGCTTTTACAATTTAAATTGGAAAGAAATAAATTTCTCCCGCAGTAAGGCGGAGAAAATCGGGAGAAGCGGAGAGTGTGATAAAAATGTTCTACATGTATGACCGTGAAGCGGAGACCATGCCCAGGGAAAAGCTGCGCGAGCTGCAGGGGGAGAGGTTGCGGAATACGGTAAAAAGGGTCTATGAAAACGTGCCCATGTACAGGCAGAGGTTTATAGAGATGGGGCTTGTCCCCGAAGATATCTGCTCTATTGACGACATAGCCAAGCTGCCCTTTACTTACAAGCAGGACCTGAGAGACAACTACCCCTATGGGCTTTTTGCGGTGCCCATGAGGGATATAGTAAGGCTGCATGCCTCCTCCGGCACCACAGGCAAGCAGACCGTTGTGGGATATACCAGAAAGGACCTGGACATTTGGGGCCAGGTCATGGCCAGAACCCTGGGCGCAGGGGGCGTTACAAAGGATAATATCGGCCATATAAGCTACGGTTACGGCCTTTTTACCGGCGGGCTGGGAGGACACCTGGGCTCCGAGACCATAGGCTGCGCCACCATTCCGGCCTCCACGGGCAACACTGCCAGGCAGGTTACCATTCTGGTGGATTTCAAGCCCACCTTCCTGCTGTGTACGCCCTCCTATGCCCTTACCATTGCGGAGTATATGGAGGACAATAACATCCCTGTGGAGAGTCTGAGCCTCAAGGCGGGATTTTTCGGGGCGGAGCCCTGGAGCGAGAGCATGCGCCGGGAAATTGAAACCAGGCTGAATCTCAAGGCATATGACATTTACGGGCTTTCCGAAGTTATCGGCCCCGGCGTAGCCTATGAATGTCAGTGCCAGAACGGGCTGCATGTGAACGAGGACCATTTTTATCTTGAAATCATAGACCCGGAGACTGGCCGGGTGCTGCCGGACGGGGAGGAAGGGGAGATAGTTTTCACCTGCCTCACTAAGGAGGCCCTGCCCCTCATACGCTACCGCACCCGGGACGTGGGCAGAAAGATTGTGGAGCCCTGCCAGTGCGGCAGGACCAGCGTCCGTATGGAGAAGCCCGCCGGCCGCACGGACGACATGCTCATCATCCGGGGCGTCAATGTGTTTCCCTCTCAGATTGAAAGCGTGCTGCTTGGGCTTGACGGCATAGCCCCCTTCTTCCAGATGATTGTTGAGAGAGACGGGAACCTTGACAAGCTAACGGTACTTGTGGAGCTTACCGAGGAAAATTTTACCGACGAGGTGCGCAAGCTGCAGGAGATGTCCGCCAGGGTGCAGAACGCCATAGAGGCCGTCTTAGGAATAAAGGTCAAGGTGCGCCTTGTGGGGCCCAAGAGCATACAGCGCTATGAAGGCAAGGCAGTCAGGGTCGTAGATTTGCGGAAAGTACAAAAGAATTAGGGGGTAGGGGAATGTTCATAAAGCAGATTTCGATATTTGTGGAGAACCGTAACGGCGCCATTATGGAAGTAACGGCAATCCTTAAGGAGGCCAACATTAACATTCGAGCCCTGTCCATTGCCGACACCCAGGATTTCGGCATAGTGCGCCTGATTGTGGATAAAACCGGGGAGGCTCTGGAAGCCCTGAGAGCCCATAATATGACGGTAGTGGAGACGGAGGTCCTGGCGCTGTCCGTGGAGGATACCCCCGGAGCCTTCCACGCGGCTTTGGAGGCGCTGTACGAAGGGGCCGTAATGATAGAATACTGCTACGCTTTTGTCGCCCCTGTGGGCGGAGGAGCCACCATCATACTCAGGTGCCGGGAGCAGGAAACGGCGGCAAGGCTGCTTACGGAGCGGGGGTTGAAGCTCCTAACCCAGGAAGAGGTAGGGTGCTGACCGGGATTAAAACAAATAAAACTGCACCTGCATGTGGGGAAGTTGTCCCACGGCGGGTGCAGTTTTTCAAAACTAGTTTTCAATTTAATAGACTAGCGGTGCCTGAAGAATTCCTCAAAGTAGTCCCTGTTGGCGTTTTCAGCTATCGTTAACGCGTTCCAAACTGCTATGTACGTTTTTGCTGCGGCTTGTTGCCCCCTGCAAGGACTTGACGCGCTGTTGGCCGGCGTTCCTGGGGAGGGAACCGGCAGCCGCGCCGGTTTTCAGGGCCGCTCCGGAGGATTCCACCCTGGCTCTGTCCCTGGCCATCCTGGCCGCCCGCAGGGAGCGGAGATGGCGCCTGCGGAGGATTCTGTAGCGTATGACCAGGGCCAGATAGCCGCAGAAGAGCACCACCAGCGCCCAGAAGATTAGTTTTACATATATGTTGTTAAATACCTTGGCGATTTCAGATTTTAAATAATAGGACTTTGAAAGGGAAACGGAAGTGGCGGCCACAAGATAGGTGGAACCTATGACCTTGCCGTCCTTCAGTATTTTGATTTCCCCCAGTATGTTGCCGGCGTCTACGGGTGCCTTGAGGGTAACCCCGTCCCTCTCGTTGTATATTACAATTTCCCTATGGAGGGTATCCATATCCATGTCGTTGGGCAGCAGGTAGGTTATGGATCTTTGGGGCCGAACCGCCACGGAATCGGCGTCGCTGCCCATTTCCAGAGGCACTTCCGCTATAAGCTCGGTGGACTTCAAAACCTCCTGATAGCTGAAGTTGGAAAACGCCCACTCATACAGCTTTATGCTGTCCGAAAAGTTGCCGTAGTCGAAAACGCCGTTCCCCTTGTCCGTAGCGACGCCGCCCATGACAACGCAAAGCAGGTGGATGTTGTCCTTTGTGGCGGTGGAGATGAGGCAGTAGCCGGCGTTTGAGGTGTAGCCGGTCTTGACTCCCTGGGCGTATTCGTAATAATAACCTTTATAGTAGGAATCCTTGTTTATCAGCCCGTTGGTGTTGGAAAGGGTGCGGGTAGGGGAGACGTTGGTGGCGGGGATTTCCTTTACCGGGGTGTTGCATAAGTCCATGAATAGCGAATGGCTGATGGCCGCCTGGGTAATAAGGCACATGTCACGGGCAGTGGTGTAGTGGTTTTCGTCATGAAGACCGTGAGCGTTGGCAAAATGTGTGTCCTTGCATCCCAGTTCCTTTGCCCGGGCGTTCATCATATCGATAAAACTGGGGATATTACCGCCTATGTACTCGGCTATCACGTTGCAGGCCTCGTTTGCTGAAGCCACCAAGGCGCAGTACATGAGGTTTTCCAGTGTCATGCTTTCGCCGGGAACTATGCCTGCGGTGCTGCCGTCCTCAATCAGGTTGTAGCCTATGTTCTCCGAGGCGGTCACCACGTCGTAGAGGGAGACTTGACCGGCCTCAACGGCCTCCACGGCCATAAGGATCGTCATTATCTTTGTCAGGCTGGCGGGATACATCCGCTCATCCGGGTTTTTTGAATAAATTATATCCCCTGTCTCGGTCTCCAGCAGTATTACGGCCTTTGCCCCAACGTCAGGGTCTTCAAGGGCGGCAGCCTCAGGGGCCAGAGGAGAAAAAAACAAGACAAAAATTATTGCAAATAAGGGGATAAACTTTAATTTTTTCATGTTAATCTCCGAAATTATATGTTATTATGTAGCAAACAGCTTATTATGACTCTAATTATACGTATACAGGGAAAGAAAAGCAACAATAAATTGCCGTGCGGGATAATAGGGGTTGTGGAATTGAAGCTGAATACTGTAGAAAGAATTGCCATACTGCTCACCGTTTTTTTCATGGTGGCGCTGCTGGCATACCATTTGGGGCGGGAGAGTTCAGAGGCTCCCATAACGGTTATAACCGAAAGGAAAGCGGACAGGGCGGAGGTCCTGAGAGGCGGGGACGAGCCGCTTCTTTCTCCCGCCCTTTCTCCCGCAACTGCGGAAGAGGATGCTTCCAAGCCCGGCGACACAAAGATAAACATCAACACTGCCACCGTTGAGGAGCTTTGCGCCCTCCCCGGCATAGGCGAAGTCCTTGCGGAACGAATAATCGATTACAGGCGGCAAAACGGGGACTTTGAATTCATAGAAGACATTATGGAAGTCAAGGGCATAGGGGAAGGGATATTTGCAAAGATCCGGGATTATATAACTGTTTAGGGGGAATATGCATGAAGATTTTGGTTGTGGACGATGAAAAACTGTTGGTTAAGGGTTTGAAATTTAATCTGGAAAACGAGGGCTATCAGGTGGACGCCTGCTATGACGGGGAAGCGGCGGTGGATATGGCCAAGACGGGCGGATACGACCTCATCGTTCTGGACCTCATGATGCCAAAGCTGGACGGGCTCAACGCCTGCATGAAGATCAGGGAGTTTTCAAACGTGCCCATCATAATGCTCACCGCTCGCAGCGAGGATACGGACAAGCTCCTCGGCTTTGAATACGGCGCCGACGACTACCTGACCAAGCCATTTAATATACTGGAGCTGAAGGCCCGCATCAGGGCCCTGCTGCGGAGGGCCATGATACAAGGGGCCGCTGAAAACAACAGCAGGATAGCCAGGGGACATATCACCATAGATACCGAGCGGCGCAGCGCCGAAAAGGACGGGGAACCTGTGGAGCTTACCGTCAAGGAATTCGATTTAATCGAGCTTCTGATGAAAAATCCCGGTAAGGTCTACAGCAGGGAAAACCTTTTGAATCTGGTCTGGGGCTTCGATTACCAGGGGGACATACGCACGGTGGACGTACATATCCGCAGGCTCAGGGAGAAGTTGGAGAGAAATCCCGCCAAGCCTGAATGCATAATAACAAAATGGGGAGTAGGCTATTACTTTGCCGACAAGGACTGAAGGCGGAACGCTTTAAATCTATGTCCCAAATTTGGAGCGGGAAATGGATAAAACCGTTGATAATAAACCAAAAATCAAATACAGCGTTCAGCTGAAATTTATCACCACTTTTTTCGCCTTTATCGCGCTGCTTCTGATCCTTCTGAACACCTACCCCATGATGGTCTCCCGGGACCTGGTGTTTACCTCCAAGCAGAAAACCCTGCAAAGCCAGGCCACGGTTATAGCGTCCTCCCTGTCGGCCCTTGAGACCCTGACGCAGGAGGATGTGAGGAAGGTCATGGAGCTTCTGGATATAATGCCCCTGACGCGGGTTATAGTCACCGACAACATGGGAAAGGTGCTCTACGATACCTCCAAAGTGGACAGCGCAGTGGGAAGATATGCCCTGTTTTCGGAAATAAGCCGGGCCCTGTCCGGTGACGTGGTGTTCTTTTCCAGGTTCGCCGACGGGGTTTTTATGAGCCGTGCTGCCATGCCTGTGGTGAGCCACAGCTCGATTATCGGCAGTATTTACCTTTATGAATACGACAAACAGCAGGGCGAAATCATCACCGGCATACAGAGCAGGCTGGGCAGCATTTCCTTCGTTGTCAGCGCCCTGTCCATTATTCTTGTGCTGTTTTTCACCAGCGCCCTGACCCATCGCATTACGGACATAGTCCGGGCGGTACGCATAGTCAGCGAGGGGGAATACAGCTACAGGATGCCGGTAAAGGGCAATGATGAGCTGACGGAGCTCAGCCGGGAATTCAACGCCCTGACAGACAGGCTGCAAAGGACGGAAGAGATGAGGCGGCGCTTTGTGTCCGACGCTTCCCACGAGCTCAAAACCCCGCTTGCCGCCATCCGGCTGTTGGGGGACAGCATAGTCCAGAGCAAGAACATGGACGCGGAGACCATGAGGGAATTTGTGGCGGACATAGGCAGCGAGGCGGAAAGGCTGCGGCGCATCACCGAAAAGCTTTTGACCCTTACCCGGCTGGACGAAGGAAAGCAGGTGGAGCGCACAGCCGTTGACGTAAAGAAAGTGGTGGAGAGCACAATGCACCTGCTGGCTCCTCTGGCTGAGCAGTGGAACGTAAAGCTGGAGAAAAACCTCGGCGACGGCTGTATCATTTACGCCGCCGAGGACGATATTTATCAGATAGTCTTTAATCTCGCGGAAAACGGAATTAAATACAACCTGCCCGGAGGCACAGTCCGCATTCTGCTGTACGCTTCCGAGGAAAAGGTGTTTCTCATTGTGGACGATACGGGAATAGGCATACCGGAGGAGGACAGGCCCTATGTTTTTTCCCGCTTTTACAGGGTGGACAAGGCCCGCTCCAGGGAAGCCGGGGGCAGCGGCCTTGGCCTCAGCATAGTGCACGATGCGGTAAAGTTCCACGAGGGCACGGTGGAAATCCAGTCAAGGGAAACCGGCGGCACCCGGTTTAAGGTCTGTTTTCCCCTGTATAAACCCGGAGAGGAGCAGGAAAAATGAAAAGGACCGTTACCGCTCTAATGCTTATGCTTGCCCTGCTTCTTGCAGCCTGTGCCTCCGGCGGCGGGGAAAAGAGCGCCAATGGGGTGGAAGTTGATGTTTACCGCGTGGTTTCGGAAAGCCTGAAAAACGACGGGGAGCTTATTAGGGCCGAGAGGGTGTTCATACCCGGCGGTTCGGACTGGCTTCACGCCGCCATGAAAGCGCTGGAAGCGCCTCCGAAAGACCCTGATCTGCAGCGAAGCATGCCTCAGGACCTGCAGATACTCTCCTACTCTCTGGAAGACGGCCAGCTGTCACTGGAACTGAGCCGCGAGTATCTCAACCTGCAGGGCATAAACAAGACCGTCGTGGACTACTGCATCACCCTGACCCTCTGCGCTTTGGATGAGGTGGAGTCCGTTTCCCTGTATGTGAACGAAGAGCCTCAGAATATTGGCATGACGGCGGAGGACGTGCTGCTTTACGACACGGAGAGAAACCCTTACGAAAAGCAGATACGCCTGTATTTTGCCGACCAGGAGGGCAGGTATCTCCTGTCGGAGTACCACAACCTCACCATGACCGAGGATGCCAACCTTGAGCGTTACGTCATAGAGGAGCTGCTGCGGGGTCCAAACGACGAGAACAAGCTCTCCGTGATTCCGGAGGGCACGGAAATGCTGTGGGTTAAAACGGAGGACGGCATCTGTACGGTAAACTTTTCCTACCACCTGTACAATTACAGGCCTGATACCGTAGTCGGGGAGCGGCTGACCATATACTCGATTGTAAATTCCCTTACCTCTCTGTCTGGAGAGAAGGTAAAGATACTTATAGACGGCAACACAGTTGGCACCTACCACAGCATGTCCCTGGCGGAGCCCCTGGAGCGCAGCGAGACGGTAATCGGGCCTGTGGCCAGCGCAAAGGGGGAGGTGGACGTCAACCTCTACATGGCCCTTCCAGACGGCATGCACCTTGCGGCCATACCGCACAGGATTATGCGGGACGAGTACCTGAACATGGAGATGACGGTGCTCCAGGCCCTAATAAAGGAGGAGCCGGAGCCGGGCTATGTAAAGCTTTTTTCCGATAGGGACAGGGTTCTCTCGGCGGAAACCAGGGACAATGTCTGCACCGTGGTGCTGACGGAGGACTTTTTTACAAGCCGTGAGGACAAGGAATCCATAGTCCTGGCCGTGGAGGCTATGGTGGCCACCCTTACGGATTTGGATGGCGTGGAGGCGGTGCGCCTGAAAATAAACGACGAACCGGCAAGGTACGACGACCTGTATTTTTTCAACATCATGACGAAAAACACGGACATAATTATTGAGTAAAAACGAGACTGATACTTTTGTATTCTATAGAATAGGAAAGGACGGTTTTCCATGAGGCTTGGAACAAAATGCGTTCACGCGGGCTACAGCCCGTCCAGCGGGCAGCCCCGGCAGATACCCATAGTTCAGAGTACCACCTTCAAATACAGCAGCGGCGAGGACCTGGCCAGGCTCTTCAATCTGGAGGCCTCGGGGTTCTTCTATACAAGGCTGCAAAACCCCACAACCGAGCATGTGGCGGCCAAAATATGCGCCCTTGAAGGGGGCGCTGCGGCAATGCTCACATCCTCGGGACAGGCGGCTGCCTTGATGGCTATCTTCAACATCTGCTCCTGCGGCGACCACGTGGTATCCTCTTCTAATATTTACGGCGGGACTTTTAACCTGTTTGCCGTCACCATGAAGCGCATGGGCATAGAGTTTACCTTCGTATCGCCGGACTGCAGCGACGAGGAGCTTGAGGCCGCCTTCAGGGAAAACACCAAGGCAGTTTTCGGGGAGACTATTGCCAACCCCGCACTTACAGTTTTGGATATCGAGCGATTTGCAAAGGCCGCCCACAACCACGGGGTGCCCCTGATAGTGGACAACACCTTTGCAACGCCCGTCAACTGCCTTCCTTTGGAGTGGGGGGCGGATATTGTGATTCATTCCACTTCAAAATATATGGACGGCCACGCCGCCGCCCTGGGCGGTGCCATAGTGGACGGAGGAAAATTCGACTGGATGGCCCATGCCTCAAAATTCCCCGGCTTAACCACTCCCGACCCCAGCTATCACGGCATAGTGTACGCCGAAAGGTTCGGCAAGGAAGGGGCATATATAACCAAGTGCACGGTCCAGCTGATGAGGGACTTCGGCTGCTCTCCGTCCCCCCAGAACAGCTTCCTGTTGAATCTCGGCCTTGAAACCCTGCATCTCAGGATGGAGCGGCACTGCAAAAACGCCCAGGCCCTGGCCGAGTATCTGGAGGGTCACGAGAAGGTGGCGTGGGTCAACTACCCGTCCCTGCCCGGAAACAGCAGCTACGAGCTGGCGAAAAAATACCTTCCCAACGGCTCCTGCGGGGTGGTCTCCTTCGGCCTGAAGGGCGGGAGGGCCGCCGCCGAGGCCTTTATGAAGAGCCTGAAGCTAGCCTCCGTCGTGACCCATGTGGCCGACGCCCGTACCTGCGTCCTGCACCCGGCCAGCACCACCCACCGGCAGCTCAGCGACAACGAGCTTATCGCCGCGGGCGTGGGGCCGGATATGGTGCGTTTTTCCGTGGGCATTGAGGACGCCTCGGACATTATTTCAGATGTAGAGCAGGCACTTGCTCAGGTGTGTTCATGAAATTTTGGCCGGTTCCGCACCTGATGGCGGACAGCATTTACGACGTCAGCACCGAGATGCTGAAAGGCTGCGGCATTTCATTTTTGTTTATTGACGTTGACAACACTATTGCCCCCTATTCGGACAACAATGTTTACCCCCGGATGGCGGAATGGGTTGAAGAACTCAAAAATGAGGGCATCGAGCCCTTTATACTCTCCAACAACAGGGGGCAGCGGCCCAAAATATTTGCAGACGGCCTGGGCATTGGTTACGCGGGAAAGGCAAAAAAGCCCTTTACGAAGGTTTTAAGGCTCGTGCTGGAGGAGAAGGGGATTCCCCGGGAGAGGGCCGCCATAATCGGCGACCAGATATACACAGACGTGCTGTGCGCCAGCCTGGCGGGGATATTTTCGGTGCTGGTGCGGCCCATAAGCCTGAAAAACCCTCTTTTGGCGGCCAGATACGGCCTTGAAATGCCATTCAGGCTCATCTACAAACGCCGTCAGCGCCGGGGAAAACGCGGGAAAACACCTGAAAAATAGCATTAATCGGTTGAGGTAGCAATATGGCCAACATCAAAAAGATACAGGAAGCAATGACCGGCGCGGAAATTGACGCCCTGCTCCTTATTTCGCCGGTAAACCGCCTGTACGCCACCGGTTTTCACAACTCCGACGGGGCCGTGATAATCACGAAGGACCGGGCCTTTTTCATCACTGATTCCCGCTATATCGAAGCGGCGGAAGAAGCGGTGCGGGACGCAAAAGTCCTGTTTTCCCACACCGAAAAGCGGATAATCCAATGGCTGCAGGAAATAATCAGGGACTGCGGCATCAAGACTCTGGGGGCTGAGGAGGAAAGCCTCAGCTACTCGGAGTACTTGAACCTTGAAAAAAAGCTCAATATGAAGCTGACGCCCTCCCAGTCCATACTGAAGAAGCTGCGCGCCAGCAAGAGCCGGCAGGAGCTGGAGAATATAAAAGCCGCCCAGGCCATAGCTGAGCGGGCCTTTGAGGATGTTCTGGGGATTATAAAGCCTGGCCTCACCGAGCGGGAGATTGCCGCGGAGCTGACCTACCGCATGCTGAAATACGGCGGGGAAGGCAACTCCTTCGACCCCATTGTGGTTGCGGGCAAAAAGAGCAGCATGCCCCACGGCG
>JBMNQG010000017.1:0-31334 GCA_050944015.1 Oscillospiraceae bacterium | reverse complement strand
GACTACCCTGCGGCAATCCTCTCTGGTCCAGCCGTCCCGGTCCACATCCTTGTTGTCGATGCCGCCCATGAAGCTTATCTTGCCGCCGTATTTCTGGATGAGTTCCGGTATGTTGTTGGACCACATGCATCCCTGCCAGATGTCAATGCCCATTTCTATCATGTAGGGCACCAGGGTGGCGGCGTAGCTGTCGCTGTGATGTATTACAAGCTCCACGCCGTGGTCATGGTAGTAGCCGTAAATCTGCTTGTAGGGCTCAAGGAAGAATTCCGCAAACATGTCCGGGCTGAGGAAAGTGCTGCGCTCACTGCCCCAGTCGTCGTGGTGGAAAATGGCGTCCGGCTTCAGATTCGAGCAGATTCCCTCCGCCAGCTCCAGTTCCCAGTCAGTAAGGTATTTGATTAGGTCGTGCATTTCCTGGGGATTTGTCATATAGTACACCAAAGCGTTGTTGATTCCGCAGAGGTGGTGGGTCTGCTCAAAGAGTCCCGGCGCGATAAACGTTGCCTTGTAGGCCTGTGTGCCGTCCACCGCGTCGTATTGGGCTTTGAACATGGCCCATTCCTCGTCGGGGAATTTCAGGGAGGGAGCATGCACATATTCTCTCCAGCGGGTGATGTCCTTTACAACAATCTTGTCGGGAGTATGTACGGGGAAGGCGCCGGGGGTGTTTTCCGGGAAGGAGTTGGTTACGCCCCAGGCGTTAACGACGTTCATGTCTCCTCTGTTAAGGAGGGCGTTGGAGTGAATGATGTAGGGATGAAACAGAAGCTGGACAGCTTCGTACTGGTTGACGAACCTGTCCGGATTTCCGCCGCGGATGGTTTCCTGCATGTTTTGCTTTGCAGTAAGCATGGCACTTCCTCCTTTTATGTAGAACGTTTTAATTAAATTGCACATATTAGATTATACTAAATATATACTATTGTGTGAACTTTTACAATTAGAAATTAATAATAACGGTAATTTTTATTGCAGAAAAGCGCGCCCTTTTTTAAGGCGCGCTCTTGTTATTTTAATTATCCGGTTTCGCTATGCCCCAGGCCCAGTATTCGGCGGTAGATTTCCACCCCGTACAACAGGGCGTCCTCGTCGAAATCGAAAAGGCCGCTGTGTAGTGGCCGCCGGTTTTTCCCGCCGCCTACGCCCAGGAAGAAGAACAGGCCGGGAATCTCCTTCTGGTAGCAGGAGAAGTCCTCCGCCGCCATGACCGGCTCCACCAGCACCACGTCCTCCATGTCCACATAGTTGTAAAAGTCCTCCACCATGTACCTGGGGTTGTCTACCCGGGGGTACTGCATCTTCGTTACCACCTCGAAGGCGGCGCCGGTAGCAAGGGAGAGCCCGTCCGCCATCGCCCTGATGCGGCTTGTGAGGTTTTCAAATACTTCGGTGGAGAAAACTCTCAGAGTGGCGTTCATGACCACCTTGTCGGCGATAATGTTCCGGGCAACGCCTCCCTGAATTTTGCCTATGGTGAGCAGGGCGTCCTGATGGGGGTCCAGGTTGCGGGTTATGGCGGTCTGCAGCATGAGTATAAACTCGGCGGCCACCACCACGGCGTCCACTCCCATCTGGGGGCTGGCGCCGTGGGCGCTTACGCCGTGGACGATAATGTCGAACTCGCTGGTTTTGGCCATCATGGGGCCCCAGCGCACGCCGATTTTGCCCTTTTCCACGAAGGGCCAGACATGCAGGCCGTAGATTCTGTCCACACGGGGGTTCTGCAGGGCCCCTTCATCTATCATCCTTTTCGCCCCGCCCCCGCCTTCTTCCGCGGGCTGAAAGAGCAGCACCACGTTGGTTTTAAGCTGCTCCCTGTACCGGTGGATAAACCCCGCCAGAAGCAGGAGGACGGTCATGTGCCCGTCGTGGCCGCAGGCGTGCATTTTTCCCGGGTGCTCCGAAACGTAGGCGCTTTCCGTCAGCTCGTCAATCTGCAGGCCGTCCATATCGGCCCGGAAGGCTATCGTCGTTTCCGCGCCTGGAGCGTAAAACACCGCTTTTACGCCCGTCCCCGCCAGGGTCTGTATGCTGTCGGGCGAATACCGCTTCAGTTCGTTTATGATATAAGCCTGGGTGCTATGCTCCTCGAAAGCCGTTTCCGGCATGCGGTGCAGGTCCTGCCTGAGCTGCCTGCATTTGTCCGAAAGAGCGGCCACATCCGTATGTAGCTTCAAATTATCCCTCCGTGTTTGCTGCCGTAACTGCATATTCTATTTAAATCTCTAATATGTAGCGTTTTTTAAAGATACCACAAAGACCGCACCATATCAACCCTTTCCCCGCCGGTTTATTTTGGGCGGGGAAGAAGCTTGCGCCGGCTGTTGACGCGATGAGATTCTAGCGCCCCCATGAGAACCCCCCGCTGCCGGCGGGGGGTTATAATTATTATAAGGTATAGGTGTTTTGTTTGCATGGTTTCGTACCAAAAACAGCGCAATGGGGGATATAGGTGGGAGCCTGGCTTAGCATAAATTTGTCCCCGCCGGCCAGCCCGGCGGGGCAGAAAAGACTATATTTCTACGCAATTAGAAAGTCCATTATCATGACCACGATAAAGCCGGCGATTATGGAAAAGGTGGCGCTCTTTTCGTAACCGTGGCTGTGGGTTTCGGGTATCATCTCGTCGCTGATGACGTAAAGCATGGTGCCGCCCGCGAATGCCAGGGCGAAGGGCAGGATGGCCCCGGAGATGGATACGGCAAAGTACCCGAAAAAGGTGCCCGCCACCTCCACCAGGCCGGTGGCAAGGGCAATGGCCAGGGCGCGGCCCCGGCTGATGCCGGAAATGACGAGAGGGGAGATGATGACCATACCTTCGGGTATGTTCTGGAGGGCTATGCCCCCGGCCACCACAAGGGCGTCGCCCATATCCCCCGTGCCGAAGCTGACGCCGGCCGCCAGCCCTTCCGGAAAGTTATGTATGGCTATGGCCAGCACAAACAGAAGCAGCTTGTCCAGCTTTTCCGTACCCTCGGCGTGGGCTTCCTCTTTGACGCCCTCCACGCCTATCAGGTGGTGCAGATGGGGCATGACCCTGTCCAGGTAGCTGAGGAGCAGCGCCCCAGCGATAATTCCCAGGGTGACTGTCACAACCCCGTATTTGCCGCCGGATTCCAGGGCGGGGATAATCAGGCCAAAAACGGACGCAGCCAGCATCACGCCGGCCGCAAAGCCCAGAATGGCGTCGTTGTACCTGTGGGGAATGCGCTTTAAAAGAAAACCCAAAACAGCGCCCACGGCGGTGGCTCCGCCCACGCCCAGCGCAGTTGCGCTCACAACCAGTATGGACTTCATAATGTACTGTTTCTTCCTCCCGCTTGCGTTTTATTCGGCCGTCTCCCCGGACTGCGGGGGCTCCTCCGGCGGGTAGCTGGTCTTCCTGGCTTTTGTTTTCGCCTCGCCGTCGGCCGGCTCCTCCGGAGTCTTAAACAGCCTGATTGCGCCGCTGATGTTGAGGTTTTGGATAATGGCGGCGGTAAGGGGCACGGCCAGCAGGCCCACGGCCCCGAAGAGGCTGCCGCCCACAAACATGCATATCAGGGTAATCAGGGGATGCAGCCCCACATGCTTGCCTATTATTTTTGGCTCGATTATCTGGCGCACCACCACCACGATGACGTAAAGCAGCATCAGACCGATGCCCCTGGCCACGTTGCCCTGTATGAAAGTGATGACCGCCCAGGAAACCAGCACCAGGCCGGCGCCCACAATGGGGAAAATGTCGAAGACCGCAATCAGGAAGGCTATAAGCACCGCCTTCTTTACCCCTATTATAAGCAGCCCTACGGCGATTTCCAAAAAGGTGATAAAGAGAATGAGAAGGTATGACTTGCCGTAGCGCAGGATGACCATATAAAGGCTGTTTTTTATGTCTATGGCCAGCTTTTTCGCCCTGCCGGGCAGCTGCCGCATTATGAAGGACGTCATGCGGTCGTAGTCCACGGACATAAACACGGTGGCGATTACGCAGATGACGCAGTCCAGGAGAATGCCGGGCAGCTTCGCGGCGATACCGGACAGGGCGGATACCGCGGACATGGAAAACCTGGATACGGTGTTGCCCACCGTGGAAATAAGCTCCGGAGTGAAGCTCTCCACCATCTCCACCACCGCAGGGTCGAACCGGGAGGCGAAATCCTGGATGTTTTCCATGAGGTTCCGGAGCCCCGGCTCAATGGCTGTGGTGTAAACCTTAGGCAGGGTGGATATAAGATCCGCGGCGCCGCTTGCCATCTTGGCCAGAACCAGAATGCCCAGGCCGCCGATGATGGCGAAAAACAGAAGGACGCATAAAATAGCCGCGATATTGTGCCTAATGCGGCACTTTTTGGACAGAAAACGGACCACGGGGCGCAGAATCGAGGAGAATATAAGCGCAAGAACAAAGGGCATGACCAGGTTTATCAGGTACTTGAAAAGCAGGTACACGATGGCGAGTATTATCGCCCAGTACGCTATGTTTATTATGAACACCCTGCGCTTGTTCAGGTCCATAGTTTTACCCCCAGATTTGCACAAAAAATAAAAACCCGCGTCCGAAAAAGCCGTCATTAAATTTTAAGGCGGATATAAAAACATGGTATAACAACCTCTTTTTGACTATTATACCATGTTTGCCCTGTATTTGAAACAGCTTTTTGCTAGCTCTTGATGACTGCCAGCAGTTCGCCGGCCTTTATCGTCTGCCCGGGAGCTATGAAGAGCTCCTCCACGGTGCCGGGCATGCGGGCCACCACGTTGGTTTCCATCTTCATGGCCTCCACAATGGCGATGACCTGGTTTTCCGCCACCTTGTCGCCGGCCTTCACCAGCACCTTGCTGACTGAGCCGGGGATGGAGGCGCCAATCTGGCTCTTGTCGTTGGGGTCTGCCATGACGACTTTTTTGATGTTTTCCTCGGCCTTCTTATCCGCCACGTAGACGTCCCTAAGCGCGCCGTTGAGCTGGAATTGAACGGTGCGGGTCCCGTCCTCGTTCAGGTCGCCGAGGCCCAGGTACTTGATTACCAGGGTCTTGCCTTCCTCTATGTCCACCGTGGTGGTCTCGCCCACGGCCAGGCCGTGGAAGAACACGTGGCTTTCCAGCCTGGATATATAGCCGTATTCCTCCCGTATCTTCAGGAAGTCCTCCACCACCTTGGGGTACAGGCACCAGCTGATGACGTCCCTGTCCGTGGGGTTCTCCTTGAGGGTCGAAAGGTGCTTCCTGATGGCGTCGAAGTCGGCGGGAGGCAGCAGCTCGCCGGGCCGGCATGTGATGGGCTCCTCGCCCTTAAGCACAACTCTCTGCAAATCCTTGGGGAAGCCCCAGGCCGGCTGGCCCATCATGCCCTTAAAGTAGCTGACGACGGAGTCGGGGAAGGTGAGGGCCTCGCCCTTTTCCACGATGTTTTCGGGTGTCAGGTCGTTCTGCACCATGAATATGGCCAGGTCGCCCACCATCTTGGAGGAGGGGGTCACCTTCACGATGTCGCCCAGCATCTCGTTGACGGTCACGAACATCTCCCGCACTTCGTCGAAGCGGTGCCCGAGCCCCAGGCTCTCCACCTGAGGACGCAGGTTCGTGTACTGGCCGCCGGGTATCTCGTATCGGTAGATTTCCGTCATGGGCGTCTTCAGGCCGGACTCGAAATCGTTGTAGCGCTTGCGGACGTCCTCCCAGTAGTCGGAAAGCTCCTCCAGCTTCCGCAAGTCCAGGCCGGTGTTGCGGTCGGTGTCCTGCATGGCGGCCACCAGGGAGTTGAGGGAGGGCTGGCTGGTCAGGGAGGACATGCTGGCAATGGCGCAGTCCACAATGTCCACTCCCGCCTCCGCCGCCAGCAGGTAGGCGGCTATCTGGTTGCCGCTGGTGTCGTGGCTGTGGAGGTGAACGGGAATGCCGATTTCCTCCTTGAGGGTCTTGACCAGCTTCTTGGCCGCGTAGGGCTTGAGAAGTCCGGACATGTCCTTAATGGCCAGCATGTGGGCCCCGCGCTTCTCCAGCTCCTTGGCGAGGTTTACATAATATTTCAAGGTATATTTGTCGCGCCTGGGGTCCAGGATGTTGCCGGTATAGCAGATAGTGGCTTCGGCAATCTTGTTGCAGGAGGCCACTTCCTCCAGGCAGAGCTCCATGCCGGGAATCCAGTTCAGGGAGTCGAAGACCCGGAATACGTCAATGCCGCTTCTGGCGGCTTCTCGGATGAAGGCCTTGACCACGTTGTCGGGGTAGTTGGTGTAGCCCACGGCGTTGGCCCCCCGCAGTAGCATTTGGAAGAGGATGTTGGGGATTTCCTTCCTCAGGACGTCAAGCCTCTCCCAGGGGTTCTCGTAGAGGTAGCGGTACGCCACGTCGAAGGTGGCGCCGCCCCACATCTCCAGGGAGAAAGCGTCCGCCAGGGTTTCCGAGGTGGCCTTGGCTGCCTTCACCATGTCCAGGGTGCGGAGCCTTGTGGCCAGCAGGGACTGGTGGGCGTCGCGCATTGTGGTGTCGCAGATGAGGAGCTTTTTCTGCTCCAGCACCCACTTTTTGACGGCTTCAGGGCCTTCCCGGTCCAAAAGCTGCTTTAAGCCCTCCCTGGGGGGATTGCCGCTGACTTTGGGATAGCGGGGATGGTCGTACTGCTTTTGTCCGGCGGTGGGGTCGTTTACCATGATGTTGCCTATGTATTTCAGCAGCTTCGTGGCCCTGTCCTTGGGGTCCTCCACCTTGAAAAGCTCGGGGGTCTCGTCTATGAACTTGGTGTGGCAGCGGCCTGCCCGGAAGGTGGGGTGGTTGAGTATGTTGGCCAGGAAGGACATGTTGGTCTTGACACCGCGAACCCGGGTTTCTCCCAGGGAGCGCAGGGCCTTGAGGCATGACCCTTCAAAGGTGGAGTCGAGAGTGGTGATTTTCACCAGCAGGCTGTCGTAATAGGGGGAAATCTCGGCGCCGGTATAGGCGTTGCCGCCGTCAAGGCGCACGCCGAAGCCGCCGCCGGAGCGGTAGGCGGTAATTTTGCCGGTGTCCGGGGCAAAATTGTTTTGGGGGTCCTCGGTAGTGACGCGGCACTGGATGGAATAGCCCCGGCTGACGACGGCGCTCTGGTCGGGTATTCCAATGAGGTGGTGGGACAGGGGCAGCCCCTCGGCAATCAGAATCTGGGAGCGGACAATGTCGATTCCCGTAACCATTTCGGTGACGGTGTGCTCCACCTGAATTCTGGGGTTCATTTCAATAAAGTAATAGCTGCCGGACTTATCCACCAAAAACTCCACGGTTCCGGCGTTCACGTAGTTTACGGCTTTCGCTATCTTTACAGCGTCCTCGCAGAGTCTGTCCCGGATTTCCTTGGGAATTGTAAAGGCAGGAGTGAACTCTATAACCTTCTGGTAGCGGCGCTGGACCGAGCAGTCGCGCTCGTACAGGTGCACCACGTTGCCGTGCTTGTCGGCCAGTATCTGAACCTCGATGTGCTTGGGCTCCACAAGGTATTTTTCAATGAAAATGTCGCCGCTGCCGAAAGCCTTCTCCGCCTCGCTCCTCACCAGGGGGAAGGCGTCTCTCACGTCCTGGGGAGTGTAGCAGCTGCGCATGCCGCGCCCGCCGCCGCCCGCGGCCGCCTTCAAAATGACGGGATAGCCGAAGCTCTCCGCCATTTCCAGGGCCTCGTCCACATTCTTGAGAGGGTCTCTGCAGCCGGGAATTGTGGGGACGCCGCAGCGGTCCGCAATGGTTTTCGCGTTGAGCTTGTCGCCCATCTGGCTGAGTATCTGGGAAGTGGGGCCGATGAAAATGATGCCGGCATCCTCGCAGGCCTTGGCGAATTTGGCGTTTTCGGCCAGGAAGCCGTAGCCGGGGTGGATGGCGTCCACGTTCTTGCGCTTGGCAAGGCCGATAATCTCGTCTATCGCCAGATAAGCACCCAGGGGGCTGAGGTTTTCGCCAATGAGGTACGACTCGTCCGCTTTGGTGCGGAACAGGGAATATATGTCCTCTTTTGAGTATATGGCTACCGTGGATAACCCTAGGTCATGGCAGGCCCGGATTATTCGGACCGCTATTTCCCCGCGGTTGGCCACCAGGACCTTTTTTATTTTCCTTTCCAATTTGAAGCCTCCATCTCAGAAAATTGCAGAATAGGTGCTGTGTAAATGACGCGTGTTTGGCATTTTTTCTTAATTATAAGGTATTTTCGCCCTTAAATCAATTATTGAAAATGATAATTTTTTGTTCCTCGTCCTTCAAAAATAAGTTGTCTTGACTAAAAGCCCAAAATAAAAACGGTGAATAAATTGACTGGGGAAGATAGCTGATGTAAAATAATAACATACTGTTAGCTGACGCCGGGGAAGGAAGGTGATATGCTCTGGCCGCGCTTCTTTTTATCTCAGCATAACAAGAAAAGACAGGGGGATTTAAGTAATGGATATTTTTGAAAAATGCTATGACTATAAACAGGCGGATGAAATAAGGCAGAAAGGCGTATACCCCTATTTCCATGCCCTTGAAACCCGCCAGGATGTGGAAGTCGTCATGGAAGGCAAGCGCCGCATCATGCTTGGCTCCAACAACTACCTGGGCCTCACCACGCACCCCGAGGTAGTGGAGGCCGGAATCCGCGCCATTGAAAAGTTCGGAACCGGCTGCTCCGGCTCCCGGTTCCTGAACGGGACGCTGGAGCTGCACCTGGAGCTGGAGGCGGAGCTGGCGGACTTCCTTCGGAAAGAGGCGGTGGTCACCTTCTCCACGGGATTCCAGTCCAATCTGGGCATCATCAGCGCCATAGTCGGCCGCGGCGACTACGTCATCTGCGACCGGGAGAACCACGCCAGCATTTACGACGGCTGCAAGCTGAGCTACGGTAAAATGCTCCGTTACAGGCACAACGACATGGAGCACCTGGAGCGCCTTCTCCAGTCCGTGCCGGAAAACGCCGGCGCCCTGATAGTCACCGACGGCGTGTTCAGCATGGGAGGCGACATTGCAAACCTCCCCGAAATCGTGCGCCTGGCCAGGAAGTACGGCGCCCGGGTCATGGTGGACGACGCCCACGCCCTGGGAGTCATTGGAGAGGGAGGACGCGGCAGCGCCAGCTACTTCGGGCTTGAGGACGAAGTGGACATTTACATGGGCACCTTCAGCAAGTCCCTGGCCAGCCTGGGCGGATACATGGCGGCCTCGAAGAAAGTGGTGGATTATGTCAGGCACAATTCCCGCCCCTTCATCTTCTCCGCTTCGATAACCCCTGCCAGCTGCGCCGTGGCTCTGGCCGCCCTGAGGTATCTGAGGAAGCACCCCGAAATCGTGGACAGGCTTGCCCACCTGTCCGCCTACGCCCGCAAGGGGCTCATTGAGAGGGGCCTGAAGATACGCATGTCGGAGACCCCCATAATCCCCATTTACACATACGACGCCATGAACACCCTTACAAAGGCCAAGGAGCTCTTCGAGGCGGGCGTGTACGTGAACCCCGTCCTGCCTCCGGCCACGCCGCCCACCGAATGCCTGCTGCGGACAAGCTATATGGCCACCCATACGGAGGCCCTTCTGGACGAGGCCATGGACATAATACGGGACGTGATGGGTGCTGAAAATGGCTAAGGTTGCGGTGGTCACCGGCGGCAGCAGCGGCATCGGCCTTGCCACGGCCAAATGCCTGGCCGGGTGCGGCTGCTCAGTGTACGAGCTGAGCCGCCGGCACAGCGAAGTTCCCGGGGTGGTCCACATCACCGCCGACGTTTCCGACGAGTCCAGTGTAGCCGCCGCCGTGAATGAGATTCTCCGGCGGGAGGGGCGCATAGACATTCTTATAAACAACGCCGGGTTCGGGATATCCGGGGCGGTGGAATTTACGGAAACCGCCGACGCCAGGGCCCTGATGGACGTAAACTTCTTCGGGATGGTTAACGCCACCCGGGCGGTGCTGGGTCCCATGAGGGAAAGGGGCGGCGGCCGGATAGTGAACCTGAGCTCCGTGGCGGCCACCGTGCCCATACCCTTTCAAACCTATTACTCCGTCTCCAAGGCGGCGGTAAACGCCTTCACAATGGCCCTCGCCAACGAAGTGGCCCCCTTTGGAATCAGCGTATGCGCCGTAATGCCCGGCGACATGAAAACGGGCTTCACCAAGGCCAGGGTGAAGCACCATCTTGGGGACGATATTTACGGCGGGCGCATAGCCCGTTCCGTGGCCACCATGGAAAAGGACGAAATGGGGGGCAGGCCTCCGGAAGAGGCCGCCCGGTTCATATGCAAGGTGGCGCTGAAGCCGAAGGTAAAACCCATCTACACCATCGGCCTTAAATACAGGTTTTTCGTATGGCTTTCCAGGGTTTTGCCCTGGGGACTGTCAAACAGAATAATAGGCTCCCTCTACGCCAGATAAAGCAAGTAAAAACCGCCCTGCCTTATTCGGTAGGGCGGTTTTTAGACTGGTTATCTACGCTTCTTGAGAATAATACGCCGTCTTTGTGCAGGTATACGTCCAGCTTGACCCGGTCAGCTCTGATGAGGCTTTGCGTGAACTCGTATATCATGCCGGATTCCGTCCAGGTCCGCCGCTGAACGAAGAACGCGCTGCTTCCCGGCTTGCAGCCCAGGAGTTCCGCCTCCTCGCGGCTGAGGACCACGGCCTCGTAGGAATCCACCGCAGAATAGGGAACTATGCCCACCTCGTACAGGAGGCTGTAAAAGCTGTGGGTTTCAAGAAGCTCCCTTGTGAGCTTGGGATAAATGAACTGTGGGTAGAAGGATGTTTCCAGAATAAGGGGCACTTCGTTTACGTTCCTGATACGGGTAAAGCGGTATACCTTGACATCCGGTGAGCTCAGCTCAAGCACCTTCACAATGTCCGGGGTGGGGTCTATGACCTCAAAATCTATGAGAGTTGAGGAAGGAGTCATGCCCATGGCGCTGATTTCCGAAGTGAAGGAGTATACATTCTCCGTTTTGCGGCGCATTTTCGGCTCGGCCACAAAGGTGCCTCTGCCCTGCTTGCGTACCACAAGACCGTCGGCCTCCAGGGCGCCTATTGCCTGGCGCACGGTGGAGCGGCTTATGTCGAAGGTCTTGCACAGCTCAGCTTCCGAGGGCAGCATGTCACCCGGCGCAAGGGTTCCGGCTGAAATGTTCCTCTTTACTATGCTGACCAGTTGAGAGTAAAGGGGCACATCGCTGTCCAGAGAAAGCTTGCTCATTAAAACGGGATTTTTGTCCATGTGTTTTACTTCTCCCCGATAGGTTTTGGCAATATTAGTCTGACTATATAATACCATACCCATTTATTATAGGCAAACATTTTATATTTTACAAGCATAATTTATCCATTTTTCATCCGGGAAGAGATATGTGGCATATTACAAAAAATCGACACATAATCTGAAAATTTATTTACAATTTTACCATTATTGGTATATACTGGGCATATAAAAAATGTACGCCAAAGGAGAACGCAAATGCCACTTACGGAACAGGAACTGAAAACCCTTGCCAAAAAGCTCAGGCTGACCATGATAGACGTAATGGCCTGGTCTGGCGGCGCTCACATCGGAGGATCTTTGAGCATAGCGGAGATCCTCATTATACTTTACTTTAAGTATTTGAATGTGAGGCCGGAGGATCCCAAATGGGAGGACAGGGACCGTTTCGTGCTCTCCAAGGGGCACGCCGCCGCCGGCTTCATACCCGTGCTGGCGATGAAGGGGTATTTCCCCGAGGAAGAGCTGAGGAGCTTCAACCATTTCGGTTCGCCTTTCGCCATGCATCCCGACAGCAACAAGGTGATAGGCTGCGACGCGTCCACCGGCTCTCTTGGCCACGGCCTTTCCATGGCGGTGGGGATGGGCCTTGCCGCCCGCTGCCTCAAAAAGGACTGGAAGGTGGTCTGTCTCCTTGGAGACGGCGAGTGCTGTGAGGGGAGCGTCTGGGAGGCGGCCATGGCCCTGAACCACTTCAAGCTGGGCAACGTCATCACCATCGTGGACAGGAACCGGCTGATGATAGACGGCTTCACCGAGGATGTCATGGCCCTGGAGCCCTTCTCCGACAAGTGGAGGGCCTTCGGCTTCGAGGTGATAGAAGTGGACGGGCACGATTTCGACCAGCTCTCCATGGCTCTGGACAAAGCCTGGGCTGCTGAGGACAGGCCTGTTTTAATCCTCGCCAACACCGTCAAGGGCAAGGGCGTGGACTTTATGGAAAACAACGTGGTATGGCACTACGCCTCCGCAGACTCGGCTCTGTGCGAAAAGGCCAAGGCCAGCATCATGAATTCATAGGGGAGGGAAGCTGAATGTCTATCGTAACAGGAACCACATGGAACGCGTACGACGCCGCCACCATGAGCGCCCGGGAGATTTACGGGCGGACCCTGGCGGAAATCGCAAAATACAACGACAAAATCGTGGGGCTGTCCGCGGATTTGGCCAAGTCCACCGCCATAGTCCACTTTGCGAAAGCCTTCCCCGACAGGTTTTTCAACGTGGGAATAGCGGAGCAGAACATGTTCGGCATTGCGGCGGGCCTTGCCAAGGCGGGGCTCATACCCTTCGCCTCCACCATGGCGGTTTTCGCCTGCCTCCGGGCGGGAGAACAGATACGCACGGATATAGCCTACCAGAATTTGCCAGTTAAGATAATAGCCACCCACGCCGGCATTTCCTTCGGCCATGCGGGCACCACCCACCACTGCACCGAAGACTTCGCCATCATGCGCTCCATAGCCAACATGACTGTCATCTGCCCCGCCGACGGCATAGAGACCAGCATGGCGGTGAAAGCCTGCGTGGACTTACCCGGCCCGGTTTACATACGCATAGGCAGGGGCTTCGAGCCTCCCTGCTACGAGGACGAAAACCACGAGTTTAAAATCGGCAAGGCGATACAGATGAGGGACGGCACAGACCTGACCATCATCTGCTGCGGGATTGCCGTGCTCCAGTCCATTGAAGCGGCCAGAACCCTCCAGGAGCAGGACGGCATCTCGGTCCGGGTCATCAACATGCATACCATAAAGCCCATAGACCGGGAGGCCGTCATCAAGGCGGTCAGGGAGACCCGCCGCATACTCACGGTGGAGGAGCACAACATAGAGGGCGGCCTGGGAGACGCCGTGGGCTCGGTCATTGCCGAGAGCGGCATGGGCTGCGTCTTCCAGAAACATGGTATCCGGGACGAGTTTGCCACCATAGGCTACGCCGAGGACCTTTACGCCTACTACGGCCTTGACGCCAACGGCATCATTGACAAGGTAAGAGAGATGCTGGGACGCGAATACGAGGCCGACGAGAACTGGGAAGACGAGTAATGCGGGGCAGACCTCGCGTTTCACGAGAAACAGAACGCCCCGCGGCATAAAGGCCCTATCACAAAACTCGAAAGGAGTGCTGGATTTGTCTGCTTCGCCACGTGAAATCATGGCCGCCAAGCTGTTTTTCAACGCGGTTTTCCCGATAATGCAGGTTCTTATGGACGACGACCCAAAGCTGAACAAGAAATTCAAGGACTTTACCGGCACGGTTCAGTTCGGCGCCAAGAACGACGATGAACTGCTGGCGGTTACATTAAAATTTGATAAGGGCAAGCTGGAAGTGGTGCAGGGCCCCGCCGAAAAGTACGACCTGGCCCTCACCTTCCCCTCGGTGGAAAAGATGAACGCTCTCCTGAGGGGCGGTCTGGCCATGCCGTCCATCAAGGGCAAGATTTCCATGCTGCCGAAGATACTTTCCCTCCTGATGGGGCTCATGATAATGTCCCCCAAGAAGAAGCCCAAGGAGCCCGAAAAGCAGGCCCTCAAGGTGAAGTGCAGCCTGTTTATGATAGTCCGGGCCCTGTCGGTCTACAACAAGCTGGGCGACCCGGATATGCACGAATGGTGCCTGCGCCAGCCGGACAGGATTTACCAGTTTACCGTGGAGCCCTACCCGGAAACCGGGATAGCCTGCTACCTGCGGGTAAAGGCGGGCAATTCCAAGTCCGGCCGCGGCGTCTACGAGCGGAGGCGGCCTTTCGTTCACTTCCACTTCCTCAGCGTCGGGGGGGCCATGAAGGTGCTCCTGAAGGAAGTGGAGTTTGTGGCCGCGGTGGAAAAGGGATATGTGGAGACCATAGGGGCTCCGGAATACGCCGTTCAGCTTAACGACTTCATGGCCATTCTTCAGGCAATGCTGACCTGACGGGAGGAACGGGACAATGAAGACCATTTACTTTGAGAAAGACATACCAAGAATCCTCATAACCAAGTTTGCCGCGAAATGCTGCAAGCCCCTGCTTTTTACCGGCCTTAACGCGGTGAAGTACAACGAAAACCTTCCCGACCCGCCTCTGCCCGCCCCGAACTGGGTGAGGGTAAAGAACATCTGCGCCGGCGTCTGCGGCACGGACCTGAGCTTTTTCAAGGCCACCACCAGCACGGACTCGGCGCTGGAGCCCATCCCCACTTCCAAGCGTACATACCTGGGCCACGAGACCGTGGGCGTTGTCGTGGAAACCGGCCCCGAGGTCACAAAGTTCAAGGTGGGGGACAGGGTGACCCTCCGGGAGTACATGTCCAGCTGCGGGAACAAGGACATCAAGGAGCCCTGCCGCTTCTGCCGGGAAGGCAATTACTGCCTGTGCGAGAACTACGGGGAGCCCAGCCCGCTGGATCTGCCCGACGTGGGGGCGGGCTTCGGGGACTCCTTCATCGCCCCGGAGCAGCAGCTCACCAAGATTTTTGACGGGCTTACCGACGACCAGGCGGTAATGATAGAGCCCTCCGCCGTTTCCATCCACGCCGTTTTGATGTCTCCTCCAAAGAAGGGGGACAAGGTGATGGTGCTGGGCTGCGGCACCGTCGGGCTGGGAGTGGTGCAGGCTATCAAGATTATCCAGCCGGAGTGCGAGGTCTGGGTAATGGAGCGGATTAAGCCCAAGCAGGAGTTCGCCCTGAAGCTGGGCGCCGACCACGTCCTTGAGGGCGAGCCATACGAGGCCGTTTCCAAGGCCACCGAAGGCAGCCGGGTCTTCACCGGCATGAACAACAACAAGATGTTTTTCGGCGGCTTCGACATGGTCTTCGACTGCGTGGGCGGCGCCTGGAGCAACACCAACTGCCTGCGCTTCCTGCGTGCCAGGGGCACCTTTGTCAAGGTGGGCCACCACATGAACAGCGTCAAGTTCGACGAGACGCCCATCTGGTGGCAGGAGCTGAAAATCGTTGGCATAGACGCCCACGGCATGGAGGAGTGGAACGGCCGCAGGCTCTATACCTTCGATCTGGCCCAGGAATGGATATGCGACGGGATTTACAAGACGGAAGGCTTCATAACCCACCGCTTCCCCCTGGACAGGTACAAGGACGCTTTTAAAGTAATGCTGGAAAATCCGCCGGAGCTTATAAAAATCGTACTGGACTGCAACTAATGGATTCGGCGGGGAAACCCCGCGTTTCACCGCCGTTATCATTTTTTTGGTAAGGAGGCTGGCTGTATGGATATAACGCAAATCGTGGCCGCGCAGCGCGAGTTTTTCATGTCTGGCAGGACCCGGCCCCTGGAATTCCGCCTGGACTCCCTGAGAAAGCTGCAGAGAGCGCTGCAGCAGAATGAGAACAAAATCTGCGAGGCACTGCGGGCCGACCTGAACAAGACGGGTTTTGAAACCTATATGACCGAAATCGGCATAGTGCTGGACGAAATAAGGTTTCACGTGAAACATCTTCCCCGGTGGGTGAAAAACAGGCGGGTGAGGACGCCCATGTCCCAGTTCCACGCCAGCAGCTTTGTGTCCCCGGAGCCTTACGGCGTTGTGCTGATTATCTCGCCATGGAACTACCCGCTGCAGCTTTGCCTTGCCCCGCTGTTGGGCGCCATCTCCGCGGGAAACTGCGCCGTAATCAAGCCATCGGCCTACGCCCCCGCCACCAGCCGGGCCGTGCGGGAGCTGATAGAGGGCATTTTCCCGCCGGAATACGTGGCGGTGGTGGAAGGCGGCAGAGAGGAAAACAGCGCGCTCCTGGAGCAGCGCTTCGACTACATGTTCTTCACCGGCAGCGTGGCCGTGGGCAAGGTGGTCATGGCCGCTGCGGCGAAAAACCTTACCCCCGTCACGCTTGAGCTGGGCGGCAAGAGCCCGGTCATAATAGACGAAACCGCAGATTTGAAGCTGGCCGCCAGGCGGGTGGCCTTCGGCAAGGTCCTCAACGCCGGCCAGACCTGCGTGGCACCGGACTACCTGCTGATACAGGAAGGCCTCCGGGACGCCTTCATATCCGAATACCAAAACACCCTGAAGGACTTCTTCCCCGACGGCGACATGGGCGACATGCCCGTCATAGTGAACGAAAAGCACTTCCGCCGCCTGCTGGGGCTGATGGAAGGGGAGAGGGCGGCTATAGGCGGCGCTTACGACGAGAGCCGCAGGTTTATCGAGCCCACAGTATTGGTTGACATAACACCGGAATCCCCCATAATGCAGGAGGAGATATTCGGCCCCATACTGCCGGTGCTCACCTTCAAGCATATCGACGAGGCCATATCCTTCGTCCGCTCCAGGGAAAAGCCGCTGGCTTTCTACCTGTTTACAGGAAGCAGGGAGACAATAAAAAGGGCGCTGGACGAGTGCTCCTTCGGGGGCGGCTGTATAAACGACACGATTATACACCTGGCCACTCCCCACATGGGCTTCGGCGGCGTGGGAAACAGCGGCATGGGCTCGTACCACGGGAAGAAGAGCTTCGACACTTTTACCCACTACCGCAGCATAGTCAACAAATACAACTGGATAGACATGAAAATGCGGTATCACCCCTATACGGACAAAAACTTCAAGCTGATACGCATGTTCCTGAAATAGTCAAAGTTTTATTTTAAATAAAAATAGGAGAGGCGGTTTCCCCTTTTCGTCACATACGCCCGTTGTAAAAGGTAATAATGTATTTTATAATAGCCTTTAAGATAACCTGAAAAGACTGTTTTTCAGCGTTTTAAAAACTCAGCCCGCCGGTCTGTTTGGCGGGAAAGCAGGGAATGTTGATATGAATATTTGGCACGATATAAACCCCGGCAGAATCAAGGCGGACAACTTTCTAGCGGTGATTGAAATCCCCCAGGGGAGCAACAAGAAATATGAGCTGGACAAGGAGACGGGGCTTATAATCCTGGACAGGATACTCTACACCTCCACCCAGTATCCCGCAAACTACGGCTTCATACCCCGTACCCTGGGAGACGACGACGACCCGCTGGACGTTCTGGTTTTGTGCCGGGAACGGCTGGACGTGCTCACCCTGGTGCGCTGCTACCCAATAGGGGTAATATCCATGCTGGACGGCGGGAAACTGGACGACAAGATAATCGCCGTGCCCTTTGAAGACCCGGTGTTCAGCACCTATAGGAACATTGACCAGCTTCCCCCTCACGTATTCGACGAGATGAAGCACTTTTTCTCCGTATACAAGGCGCTGGAGCACAAGGAAACCGCGGTTAAGGAAGTCAGCGACGCGGAGGACGCCCTGAGAATTGTAAGGGAGGCCATTGACAACTACAACCGGGTGTTCGGTTCCCGCCGCGGCAGCTGACGGGCGCATGCGCTAAAAAACGAGGCCCTCCACCTTGGAGGGCCTCGTTTTTCTTTTTATTTTATCGGCAGGCTAGTTTTTCAGCTGCCTTTTGTTGTTGAAGTGGTCCTTGGTGAGCTTAATAACTATGCCGGAGAGGAACAGCAGGCCGATAAGGTTGGGTATCGCCATAAGTCCGTTGAGGGTGTCGGCCAGGTTCCAAACCAGATTGAGCGCGGAGGTATCGCTTATGTTGCTGGAAGAAGACGTCCAGGCTCCGATGAAGCAAACAAGGGTGAAGAAAATGCGGAAAACGAGCGTGACCGTCTTGTTGTTGTTTGTAAGATAGCCCCAGCAGGTTTCGCCGTAGTAGCACCAGCCCAGGATGGTGGACAGGGCGAAGAGCAAAAGGGCGATACGTACGAAGTGGCCGCCCCATACGGTGCCCAGCATGGTTTCCACAGCATGGGCGGTTAGGGCGCCGCCGGTGAGCCCGGAGGTTTCGTAGACGCCGGAGAGTATAACCAGCAGTCCGGTGATGGTGCAGATAACGATGGTGTCGATGAAAACCTCGAAGATGCCCCAGAGACCCTGCTTAACCGGGTCCTTGGTGGAGGAGGCGGCGTGGGCGATGGGAGCGGAGCCGAGGCCCGCCTCGTTGGAGAATACGCCGCGGGCTATGCCCTTTTGCATGGCAAGGAAAATGGCGTAGCCGAAGACGCCGCCGCCGACAGCCTCAAGGCTGAAAGCGCTCTTGAAGATTACGGCGAAGCAGTGGGGAATGGCGGTGATGTTTGCAAGGATGATGACAACGCCGATAATTATGTAGAACAGGGCCATGAAGGGCACCAGGAATGTGGCGACGGTGCTTATTCTCTTAATGCCGCCGATGACCACAACCCCGACTATGATAGCCAGAATAATCGCTGTTATCAGGGAGGAGTCGAAACTGGCGCCGGTAAGGTTGTTAACTGCCACGGAGATTTCCGCAGCCTGGGTCGCGTCACCGATACCGAAGCAGGCAAGTCCGCCCAGAAGCGCGAAGATGCAGGCCAGCCATTTGCACTTTAAGCCTTTTTCAATGTAGTACATCGGGCCGCCGTAGTGCGTGCCGTCTTCAGCTACCTGGCGGAAATTAACGGCAAGGACGATTTCCGCGTACTTGGTGCACATGCCGAAGAAGGCGGATATCCACATCCAGAAGATGGCCCCGGGTCCGCCGGCGGCAATGGCGCCCGCAACGCCGGCCACGTTGCCCACGCCCACCGTGGAGGCAAGGGCCGTGGATACGGCGGCAAACGGCGAGACGTTGGTGCCGTCGGTTGCAAGGGCGTCCTTGTCACCCTTCTTAAACAGCGTGGCAATCGTGTTTTTCCACATGTAGCCGAACTGGCCGGCTTGAGGGAACTTGCAGCGGATGGTGAGGTAGATGCCTGTGCCTACAATGAGTGCGAGCATAATGGGACCCCATACGAAACTGTTTACGGAATTGTTGATTCTGCTGATTAGTTCCATTATAACACTCCTCTTCTTTTCTGGCCTAAAAACAGACAAATAAGCTTGATAGCTTGCATTATAACGTAAAAAAAACCCGCTGCCAAGTACTTTTTTGTACATTTTATATGTTATATTTATAACAATAAAATATTGGAAAAGAAACCTTCATAAAAAGAAAATGTCTACATTTTTGGGAACATTTATTAGGATTTATCGTCAAAAATACAGTGACTTTTCAGCGGACACGTAGTAAAATATCCCTGATTATAATTTAGATATTTGGACAATACTCCTTACAATATGAAAGGATGATACTATGAAAAAGATTGTTGCGCTTTTGTTGTCTGTTTTCGTTTTGGCCGGCATGTGCTCGGCCCTGGCCCTGGACGAGGGCGACGCCAGGGCTGTAATTGGCGCAAACCTTACGGAAGACCAGATTAAACAGGTTTATGGGACCTTTAATATCGAACGGGGCAGCGTCAAGGAGCTGCAGGTAACAAACGACGAGGAGCGCAAGTACTTAGACGGGCTTGTGGACAGCTCCCTTATAGGCACCCGGGCCATTTCCTGCGTCTACATTGAAATTCTGGGCGAGGGCAAAGGCCTGGACGTCAGCACCTCCAACATTAGCTGGTGCACCAGGGAGATGTATATAAACGCCCTTGTGACCGCCGGAATTGACGACGCAAAGGTCGTGGTCACCGCGCCCTTCGCCGTGTCCGGCACCGCGGCCCTTACCGGAATCTACAAGGCCTATGAGGACATTACGGGAGAGACCCTGGACGAGCTGGCCAAGATTGTCGGCACCCAGGAGCTGGTGATAACCGCCGAGCTGGCCGACGAAATCGGAAGCTACGACGCCGTAACCATAGTCAACGAGCTGAAGCTGATACTGGACGAGACCAAGAACATGACGGACGAGGAGCTCAGGGACACAATCCTTGAGCTGGCCGATGAGTACAACGTCTCCATTACCGATGGCCAGGTGGAGCAGCTTATCAAGCTGTGCCGCTCCCTGGAGAAGCTCAGCACCGACGAGCTTAAGGAAAAGGTGGAGTCCGTTCAGGAGGCAATCAAGAAAATGGCGGGCTACAGGGAGACCGTCAACAAATTCGTGGATTCCGCAAAAAAGATATTCGAGGCAATAGGCAACTTCTTCAGCAAGCTGTTCAGCAAGCTGAAATAATATGTGACAAATAAAAATCCGGCGCCTGAAGCTTCAGGCGCCGGATTTTTTATAGTTCAGCCGAGCCTTACCGCGGCCCAGTAGCCTTCCAGCAGGGCGTCCCGGACCTTTTTGGGCTTGCCGTTGGAGAGGCAGTCGCCCACGGGGATGACCCGGGGCGCGGAGTAGATAAGGCTGTCGTAGCTTTCCCTGTTGCTGCGCAGGCCAAGGGCGTATATGACGCTGTCGGCCTCTATGACATGCTCGAAACCGTCCTTGTCCCGGGCCTTTACGGTTTTGCCGTCCTGGACGGCGGTTACCCGAAGGCCCGTGAGAGCCTGCAGGCTGGGGGTCTCCGCAAAGGCCTGCATCAGGTCTTCCCTGTGCATCCAGTTGGAGTCGGGGGCGACTCTGTCCATCATTTCGACAATGGTGACACTGTGGCCGGCTCTCGCCAGAAACAGCGCCGCCTCGCAGCCTATCAGGCCGCCGCCCAGAACCGCCACGCGTCTTCCCAGCTTGTCCGGCTGCCGGTAAGCCTCGGTGGCGTGCTGGACCCTGGGGTCGTCAAGGCCGGGGATGGGGGGCTTCGCCGGCAGGGAGCCGGCGGCGAGGATGACCGCGTCGAAGCCGTTTTGCCGCACATACTCCGGCGTAACCTCCGTGTTCAGCAGGATTTGCGCCCCGGATTTTATGCACATGTAAATGAGAGTTCCTTCAGGCGGTACAGGTCTATTTTGAGGTCGTCATGGTGGGCGAACTTGAGGGAGCCGCCCAGGGCGTCCGTCTTTTCGCAGAGGGTCACCTGATGGCCCCTTTCCGCGGCAGTTGCCGCAGCCTTGAGACCTGCGGGTCCGCCGCCCACTACCAGGACGTTTTTGCGCTCCTTTGGGCGTGGTGTAGTTCCGGTACCGCAGCTCCCGGCCGGCGGAGGGGTTGACGGCGCACTGGAAGTGCTCCCTTTCCTGCATGTTGGCCAGGCAGTCCAGGCACCGCAGGCAGGGGGTGATTTCCTTCGTCCTGCCAAGGGCGGCCTTTTCCGGGAAGCGGGGGTCGGCAATTAGGGCGCGGGTCATGGCTATTATGTCCGCCTTTCCGCCGGCGAGTATCTCCTCGGCCATGTCAGGGTCGCAGATGGCGCCTATGGTGACCACGGGGGTCCTGACGCCGGCGGCCTTGACGGCGGCGTAATGCACATTCACACCGTGGGGCAGGAATATGGTGGGGTGGGTATGTACGGCCTGGAAGGACTCCGGGTCGACCCCGGCGGACACGTGGATGAAGTCCACCTTGCCGTCCAGCATTTTTGCGAATTCCACCGCCTCATCAATGGAGAGGCCGCCCTTCAGCAGGTCGCTGCCGGACATGCGGTATTCGATTAAAAAGCTGTCGCCCACGCGCCGGCGGACCCGGTCTATCACCATCAGCGGGAACCTGGCGCGGTTTTCAAGGCTCCCCCCGTATTCGTCCGTGCGCTTGTTGTAGTAGGGTGAGATGAACTGGTGCAGAAGCCAGCCGTGGCCGCCGTGGATAAGGCACATGTCGTAGCCCGCTTCCTTCAGCAGCTCGGCGCAGCTGGCGAAGTGCTCAGCCATTCGTGTAGTCCAGGCAGAAGCTGCGTGGATTGGAGGCGGCATGCTCCCTGTCCACAGGCGTGTCCCCTATGGTGACGACGGCCGCGCCGCCCCGGGCCTTTTCCGCGTAATAGGCTATCTCATGTCCGGCATGGGATATCCCTTTTCGTCCATCATGCACATCATGTTGGGCGCGGCGAATATGCGGTTGCGGAAAGTCACGCCTTTGACGGTAAAGCTTTCAAATAAATGCGGGTAATACTGATTCATTACAGGGTCCCCTTCGTTGTCATTTTAAGTGCAAATTAAAAGCATATGCAAAACAAAACCATTATAGAACAATAAAGAGCGAAAATAAAGAAAAAATGCCCGCAAAAACCGTGAATAAAATTTTGCGTACCGCCAATGAGCATATTTACCTCGAATTTAAGGGAGGCAAATACAAATCATAATCCATGAAAAGCGGCTGAATAAAATTTTTATTTCAAAAATTAGTTTTTAGGCTTTACAAATTACCAGTTATGGCGTATAATGCTAATATCACAAACGTATGATACATTTGACATATATTATGCGAGAGTTTGAAAGGGCGGATTCTCATGAAGATCAAAGTAGGCATCAATGGCTTTGGACGCATAGGAAGGCTGGTGTTTAGAGCCGGATTGTCGAGAGACGATATTGAGTTTGTCGGCATTAACGATTTGCTTTCTCCCGATTATATGGCGTACCTGCTTAAGTACGATTCGGTGCACGGCAGGTTTCAGGGCCAGGTGGAGAGCACCGACAACAGCATAATAGTCAACGGCAGGGAAATCCGCGTGTTTTCCGTAAAGGACCCGGCGGAGATACCCTGGAACGAGGTGGGAGCGGAGTACATCGTGGAGTCCACCGGCCGGTTCACCGCCACGGAGTTCGCGGGAGGACATCTTAAGGCCGGGGCCAAAAAGGTGGTAATATCCGCTCCCTCCAAGGACGCGCCTATGTTCGTTATGGGCGTGAATCACAGCGCTTATGAGCCCTCGATGAATATAATGTCCAACGCTTCCTGCACCACCAACTGCCTGGCGCCCCTGGCAAAGGTGATAAACGACAATTTTGGCATTGTCGAAGGACTTATGACCACGGTTCATTCCACCACCGCCACGCAAAAGACGGTGGACGGCGCCACGGTGAAGGACTGGCGGGGAGGCAGAGCAGCTGCGGGAAATATTATTCCTTCCTCGACAGGCGCCGCCGTAGCTGTGGGCAAGGTTATCCCGGAGCTTAACGGGAAACTGACGGGCATGGCCTTCCGCGTTCCCACCCTGGACGTGTCGGTGGTTGACCTTACTGTTCATCTGGCAAAGCCGGCCAGTTACGAGGAAATCTGCCAGGCGGTCAGGAGGGCCTCAGAAAACGAGATGAAGGGCATTATGGGCTACACTGAGGAAGACGTGGTTTCCTCCGACTTCATTACCGACCCCAGAACCTGCATATTTGACGCCAATGCGGGCATAGCCCTGAACGACAGGTTCGTCAAGCTGGTGGCCTGGTACGACAACGAGTGGGGCTATTCCAACAAGATTTTGGACCTCATCGCCCATATGTATTCCGTGGATTGCCAATTCGCGGGAAAAGAGGCGTCGGTGGTAGATTATCCAGAAGAAAAAAACCAGAAGACAGCTTAATATAAGTGCAAACAGGGGCATGGGCGCTTGTGCCCCTGTTTATTGTTGCAATATTTCCGTAAAATGGTATAATAGCTTATAAGCTGTTATGCCGTTTTTGTTTATGTGTAATGAAAACCGCTATATCATAGCTGTATCATATTTACAATATGAAAGGAGTATGAAGCCGTGATTAACAACGAAACCATGCAAAGCATTCTCTCACGCCGGAGCTATAAGATGTTCGACGGGCGGCCCATTGGCGACGAGGAGCTGGAGACGATACTGACAGCCGGCCTTTACGCCCCCTCGGGCATGAACGGCCAGCCTTGGCATTTTACCGTGGTAAGGAGCAAGGAAATGCTGGAGAAAATCGGAGAGGTAATGAAAGTTATGCCCAGGCCCGCGCCTCCTCCGGGAATGACTCCTCCTCCGGTGCCAATGGAAACAGACCCCATGAGGAATGCGCCCGTTTTGATGATCGTCTCAGGCAGGGAAAGCCATCCCACCAATTTCGAGGACTGCTGCCTTGCAATGGAGAATATGTTCATTGCGGCCGCTTCCCTGGGCATAGCCTCCGGATGGGTCCATGCCATAGTCAAGGACTTCTTCAACTGCCCCGAGGGACAGGCGCTGAAGCCCCAGCTGGTGCCGGAGGGCTACGTAGTCCGGGCCGCCGCGTTCTTCGGTTATCCCGGACCTGAAGTAAAGGACAGAGGCCCCAGGAAGGGCACCATATCCTACGTGTAAATCTTTCTAGAATAATCGGTTCCCTCAAGGCGGAACCGGAATTGAGGGTTTGCGGCAGATGTATATCCGTCACAGCCAATTGAAAAATGAAGGACCCGGCCCGGCCTCTCCGGAGGACGGGCTTTGGGCTCATGAAACGGGTTCGCTTTTGGATACGGTAATAAGCCTGCCGGCGGAGCAGTGCGGCCCGGCCTTTGAAGCCCTGTCCAAAAGAGGGATAACCCTTGAAGACACGGGCTATATGGTGGTCCTGGTCTGCACCGATTCGGTGTTTCTGCCCTCGGCGGCCGAGCATTGGGAACTGGCCTTCCTTGTGGATGAGAGCCTTGAGCATATTGAGCGCAGGCATATGTTCTCCGCCAGGGGCAGGCTTTACGTCCTTTTATGTTTTCCGGAGGCGGGGGAGGCCTCTTTTGACAGGGATGCGGTTATCGGCCGGGTTGGCCAAAGCATGGCCGAAGTGCTGGAAACTCCCGTCGCCCGGGCAACGGGGGCGAGAATTATAGTCAGCAGCCTGTATTTCGGACGGGAGATGATTTCCGAGTGCGCATTTGAGGTGGAAAACCGCAGCGACTTTCACAGCTTTCTTGAGAACCCGCCCCGGCTTAAGGTGTTCCGGGAGGATTACAGCATTTTGGGGGATTTCGCCCAAACCCTGGATTTTTACCGTCAGCTGTCCAACCGCATGGTGGTGCTTATACGCTCGGAAAACTTTTCACCCAAGGAGGCGGCCCGGGAGCTGATTACCGGCCTGACCCGCGCCTGCGACGGGAATATTGTGCCGGTTTATACCCATACGCATATGCTGTCCCTGCTGATGACGGAGGCCCTGGTCAGGGCCGGGGTAGGGGAGGCCCGCTTTGTCCGGGAGCTTTTGAAGAAAAAGCAGATGCTTACCGGAACCTCGGAGCGGGAGGTCAGAACACTGTACGAGGAGTTTTTTACTGAACTGAAGGAGCATTATCTGGAGAAATCCCGGAACGCCGTTGCGGAGAGGATGGAGGCGGTCCGCGAATACGTGGAGGAGAATATCACCGCCTACGACCTGTCCGTTACCAGCATAGCGGACAGCTTCGGCATCAACCGCAGCCAGCTGACGTCCCAGTTCAGGCGCTGCTACGGGGTCAACCTGTCCCAGTACATTCAGAACCGCCGGGTGGAGACCGCCAAGGCCCTTATGGCCGCCCACCCCGACTGGAGCATGGAACAGGTGGCGGAGGCGGCGGGCTACACCAGCCTTTCCACCATGTACCGGGCCTTTAAGAAGTATGACGGGGTATCACCGGGCAGTTTAAGAGGCTGAAGCTAAATTTGTGTTGACATTTTTATATGAAAATGCTATTATACTTAAGCGCCCCAAGCGGTGTGATACGCGCGAGTGGTGGAATTGGCAGACTCGCTAGATTCAGGTTCTAGTGTGCAATACGCACGTGGGGGTTCAAGTCCCCCCTCGCGCACCAGGAAAAAAGCCTTGGAACTCAATAGTTCCGGGGTTTTTTGTGTTTATTGCTATAGTTTTCCCTTGCTTTTTCCCTTATCGGGAGATGACATCTTTAATAAAGCCTTCCATTCCCCGTGAGCTTTTTTTCATTTGCTCAGTAACCATGGCCGTATATGTCAAGAGTGAATGCACTGTGTGGTGCCCGAGGTTTTCCTGATATCCAAATTAATAATATTTAGCTTGAAAACCTCTATATATCGCGGAGCGGGCGTATGAAAACTGATATCAGCGAGCAGAAGGCTAAAGAAGAATTGGAAAAAGGGTATGAGGCGGCAAAGAAAACATTAGAAGACCAAGATAAACCGTCCAGACCCCGGAGGGCGTCAGGGTTTCTGTATTCCTGCTCGAAGATTATGCGGGATTTTACGGAGTTTACAAGGCCGCTTTGACGGGGAATCCCGAATTTGGCGGGGAAATCGTTGTATATGCGGGCTATGATTTTCAGGGGAGGTTTTACGCTGCCTCTTTCCGGCATGTTGTCTCCGCGCATGGCTAGCTAGTCCTTTCGTGTTTTTGAATTTATTTTACCATTTTATATGGTGGAGGACAAAGAATTTTTATAGTAAAGGCGAGTGGCGCGAAAATAAAGGCAAGGTACTTGATACTGCCGCCCGGATTTGCCGGACGGCGTTTTTTTGAAAATGGATAGAATTTTGCATGATTTTTCTAAGCATATAGCTTGCGGATACATCCAGCATGTACATTTTGGAATACTAACCCGGAAAAATGAGCATGGACAAAGGTTTGACGAAGTTATACTATTTATTTAACAGCGGGGTGTAAGATTATAGGAAATTTAGATATATTTGCAAGTAAATATATTTGCATGGGATAAAAACCTGCCGCGGCGGCGCGAGAAATCAACACACCTCTTCCCGGGAGGAAAAAATCATGGACATCAACAGCGTCATCCCAACCCTTGATTTGCAGAAGCTGCAGTTTTTCTGCACCGTATCCTATACCGACAGCATTACCCAGGCGACGGAGATCCTTCATGTGTCGCAGTCCTATCTCAGCAAGTGCATTTCCAGCCTTGAAAAAAAGCTGGGAGTGGAGTTGTTTGAGCGCAGCGGAAACCGTATCCGACTGAACAGCTACGGGATGGTTTTCAGAAAGCGGGCGGAAGCGGCCATAGCGGAAATAAACAACGGCCTCAATGAAATCAACGCCCTCCAAAGGCAGCGTTCCATGCAGGTCTCCATCTCCACCTCGAACTATGAGATAACCACCATGATTGAGCAGTTTATCATAGACCACCCCAATTACACCATGTTCCATACGGTCAAAAGCCTTTTGGAGCTGAAGATCTTGCTGATGCTGGGCACCCTCGATTTTGGAATCATCACCTGCGACGATACCGGAGAGTTTTCGGACAGCTCCATTGTGGCGGAGCGGCTGGTGGAGGACGAAGTGATGCTGCTGGTTTCAGCCTCTTCGGAATTTGCGAATTGCCGGGAGGGCGTAAGCCTGAAAGATTTGGCGGGGAAGCCCTTCGTTCTGGCGAAGGGGCCTTTGGAGTATCCCCGTGAAATCTGCCGTTTTCTATATGATTCCGAATACTCCCCCCGCATCATGCTGGAGAGCTACAACACCAACACCACAAGGAGAATGGTGGCCAATGGGCTGGCATATTCCTTTATTACCCTGGTTGAATGGTATGAGCTCAAGACCAGCCGGGACAAGATAATGTCCGGCACTGAAATTATAAAGAAGGGTACCCGGGCCATACGCATAAGGGACAATGGCTGCAAACGCATGCTTTATCTGATAAGCAACAGGAATCACGTCCTGTCCAAGGGGGCGCTGGCCTTTAAGGAATACACCCTCAATTATTTTGCCCAAATCAGGGACTACGTGGGAACGCTCCTGTCAAATGGGAGTGGGGAGGCAAGAAATGAGTAATTTCCCCAGCCTGACAAGCCAGTTTACAATCAAAAACGTTACTTATAAAAACCGGATGTTTGCAGCCCCCATGGGGCGCTGCCCTCTTAGCAACGACGAACATATGCCCCAGTTTATCGTTGATGAACTTCACAGGAAAGCTTTAGGGGGATGGGCGGAGGTGGCCATCGGGGAAACACCCGTGGACTACGTCTATGGCTCCCGGTTTCCGGAACCTCCACTGGATTACCGCAATTACGCGGGCATTGCCTTTGCCGACGCCAGGAGGTGTGCCGAGGCAATCAGGTCCGGGGGCGCCGTTGCGGCAATAGAGCTTTCCCACTGCGGCGCGGAAAAGGCACATTGCCCCGGCCCCGGACAGACGGCCATCGGTCCCTGCGGTTATATCCGGGAGGACGGAGTAAATGTCCTGGAGATGGACGAGGCCATGATGGAGGCCGTTTGCCGGCAGTTTGCAGACGCCGCCGAGTTCTTTATGAAGGCCGGGTTCCAGACCATAATCCCGAATTTCGGGCACGGGTGGCTGCTGCACCAGTTCCTGTCACCGAGAACTAACCGACGAAAGGACGGCTACGGCGGAAGACTGGAAAACCGGGCCAAATTCCCGCTGGCCGTGCTGGCCCGCATTCGCGAGCGCTGCGGGCGGGATGTTATCCTGGAGGTCCGGGTCAGCGGGACGGAGATGACGCAAGGAGGAATCACGCCCGAGGAGACCGCGGAGTTTTGCCGCATGATGAAGGGGTTGGCCGACATAGTCCACGTTTCCTCCGGAGTGTACCAAAACTCAGTGCTCACAAACATGTTTTCTCCCGCCTATGCCGAGCACGGCTGCAATCTGGCCTATGCCCAGCTTATCCGTAAAATATCAGGGATTCCCACCGCCGTGGTGGGAGGTCTGGTCGAGCCCTCCCTGTGCGAAAGCATTATTGCGGCGGGGAAAGCGGATTTTGTGGCCTTTGGACGCCAGACCTTTGCAGACCACGACTATGCAAACAAAATCCTCGCCGGGCAGGAGGAGGACATCAGCCTGTGCATACGCTGTTTTAAGTGCATGCGCGGGAATATGGAGCAGCTGACCGTCGCCGGCGAAAAGCCGCCGCCGCAGCGCTGCACGGTAAACCCCGTACATAACATGGAGCCGCCGCCGGAAAGCTATCCTACGCCTCAGGCACCCAGGAATGTGCTGGTGGTTGGCGGAGGCGTGGCCGGAATGGAAGCGGCGGCGACGGCGGCCCGGCGCGGGCACAGGGTGACCCTGCTGGAAGCCTCGGGCTTTTTTGGGGGAATAGTTCGATATGCTGAACGGGATGCGTACAAGTCAGATCTGGGGGGATTTTTAAGGCTTCTGGAGCGCCGCATGCGAAAAGCCGGCGTGGATATACGGCTCAACACCAGGGCCACCCCTGAGCTGGTCAGGGTGATGGCGCCGGATGCTCTGATTCTGGCCACCGGTTCGCGCCCGATTGTTCCGCCCATAGAGGGCATTGAAAACGCGCTGCACTGCCTGGAAATGTACGCCGACATGTCACGAATAGGGCGGAATGTGGTAATCTGCGGCGGCGGCCTTGTGGGCTGCGAGGCGGCGGTACACCTGATGAAGCACGGACGGAAGGTGACTGTCATTGAGATGGGCGAGGCAGTGGCTCAGGATTCCTATCCCATGCACAGGGTGGCGCTGATGGGAATGCTCGGCAGGGGATGCACCATTGTAACGGAAATGCGCTGCACGCGCATTAGTCCAAACGGGGTCTACGCAGAAGATAAGAACGGAAATGAAAAGTTTTTCACGGCGGACACCGTCCTGTTTGCACTGGGCATGCGCCCCAACAGGGAGGATTTTGAGGAGCTGCGGGGGGCGATGCCGGGCGGTTCACAGGTGTATGAAATCGGTGACTGCGTGAAGCCTTCTAAGGTGTTTGACGCGGTAGAGCAGGGCTTCATTGCCGCATACAATATTACTTAACATGAAAGGAAGGTTTTTCGTGATTATTGATGCCTACACTCATATCCTGCCCATGAATTACCGTCAGGCCCTGTTGGATCTGGGAATCATGGAGCACAAAAATGTTCCCCGCTATCTGGGGGACATGGAGGACCGGGTGAATTTCCTGAAGGACTTCCCGGATGTCTCGAATATCGTCGTGCCCATGGCTTTGCCCTGGGGAGTGCGCCCGGATGCGGAAACCGCCGCAAGGCTGGCCGCCATCTACAATGACGGCGTTGCCGAGCTTGCCGCCAAGTATTCCGACATAATTTTCGCCGCGGTTGCCAGCATTCCCATAAACGATATTGACAACAGCCTGAAGGAGGCGGAGCGGGCAATTACCAAGCTGGGGATGAAAGGCATCCTGCTGCCCTGTAGCCTGTACGGGGAGGAAATCGACTCGCCCCGTGTTCGCCCTCTTTTGGAAATGATGGCGGGTTTTGACCTTCCCATATGGCTGCATCCCTGCCCGGTTGCGGCTCAGCGGGGATTTGTCCCCCGCAGCGGGGGCTGGGAGATGCTCAGCGAGACGGCGGACGTCATGTATCATCTGGCCTGTTCCGGCATTTTTGAGGATTATCCCAATATCAAATTCGTGGTGCACCACGGGGGCTCTTTCATTCCCTTCTTCCATACCCGACTGAAATCCCAGCATTTCGACATGATGGATGAGGAGGGCAGGGTGATTCCGCCGGAGGTCATGTATGCCGGGGACTTTACAGAGCCTGACCACACCTTGTCCGAAAAATACTATGCCAACCTGCGGAAGTTCTACGCCGATACCGCCTTTTACGGCGTGGCAACGTCGTCTGTCAGGGCAATTCTGGACTTCTACGAGCCCGGCCATGTGATTTTCGGAACGGATTTCCCCCTGCCTACGGCCAGGGAGCTGGCGCCTTCGCTGGAGACTATCCACCGCCTGGGACTGACGGAGAAGGAAAGGGAGGATGTCCTATATAACAACGCTGCCAAGCTGATTTCCCTGAACTGACGGGTATCAGCAGAAAATATAAATTTATTGAAAGGAGCAGTGGAAAATGCAAAAGGCAAGGCGAATACTGGGCATAATCCTGGCAGTGCTAATGGTGGCCGCACTGTTTGCCGGCTGCGGGAATAAGGAAGAACAGAAGTCTTCAGCCGGCGAGCCTACGGACAGCGGCCCCACCCAACCGGCTGAAACGGAAACAACGCCTGAACTTGAACCGGAGCAGGAAGAAGCTACATACCCCTTTGACCTGCCTTACATCCCCGTAACGGAGGATACCACCATTACCCTGTGGTGTTCCTTTAACCCCCAGGCTCTGACCGTCGTGGACAGCGTTGCGGATACCTCCGTCTTTAAAGCCATGGAGGAGATTACGGGCGTAACCTTTGATGCAGTCAGCGTTGCCGGAAATGTGGCCAGAGATGCATTCAACATCCTGATTAACAGCGGTGAATACCCCGACATCATTGGCAACCTGTCGATGCTTTACAAGGGGCTTGACGCAGCCGTGGACGACGGAGTTGCCATAGACCTCATGCCCTATCTAGAAGAGTATTCCCCCAACTTCTGGTATCTGATTAACCAGAAGCCTGAGCTGCGCAAATACCTTACCACCGACGAGGGAAGAATTGTCCGCTATACCTCTTTCAGCATGGAGGGCGCCCTTACACAGCTGGGCTATGTGATTCGGCAGGACTGGCTGGAAGATTTGGGCATGGAAGTGCCCCAAACCTACGAAGAACTGCATGACACTTTGACCGCCTTTAAAGTGGAAAAAGGCGCTGACAGCGGCCTCTGGCTTAACTATATGGGCCTCGGCTGTTACAACT
>JBMNQG010000016.1:0-34538 GCA_050944015.1 Oscillospiraceae bacterium | reverse complement strand
GAATACGTGGGGAAGATTTACCTTGAAACCAAAAGACGGCCGCGCTATTTCATAGAAAGCGCCCTGCATCACGACTGAAAACTAAACATGCCTTGCAAAAGAAGGCAAAGCCGCTTTGCAAGCGCATTCTTCCACATGTTAAATAATTTAAGAAAAATTGCTAAAAAGTAGTCAACTTTTTAGCAATTTTTTATTGACCCTAAACATGGTTTAGGGTTTATTATGTGATAAAATATGTCAAAATTATATGTCTGTGCCAGTGCAAAACAACAAGAAAGTCAAAGGAGGATGAAAATGAAGAAGGTAAAATCACTGCTTGCTTTGCTTCTTGCCTTTGCTATGCTTCTCGCACTGCTTGCCGGCTGCAGCGGCGGTGGCGACGACAAAGACGCGGCAGAGGACACCCCTACCCAGCAACCGGCAACTGTTTCTACTCCTTCCCCAGACGAAAAAGAAGACGAGCCAACAGAGCCTCCCAGCATGTACCCCTTAGTGGCTGAGGGAGAGGAAAAAGAATTCACCGTATTCATGGCCATCGCCGGCTTTATCCCGCTGGTGATAGATTTTGACGGTGAGGGCATGTACAAAATGCGCGGCTTGCAGGCCATGGAAAAAGCCACAGGCGTGCATCTGGAATTCACCTGCATCGACCAGGACGCCTATTTTGAGCAGCTGAATATCTTGTTTGCTACTCAGGAGTACACCGACTTCATCGGCGCGCCGGACACCATTTACCCTGGCGGCATCGACGCCCTTATTGAAGACGATGTCTGCATTGACATCGCGCCGTATCTTGAAACCTGCCTGCCCGATTTCTACAGCAAAATGTATACCAATCCCCAATACGAGGAATACGCCAAGCTGATAACCTCCGATACCGGGAAAATCAGCACCATCTACACCTATGAGGACCAGTCCACCATGGGCTCCCAAATCCGAAAGGATTGGCTGGACCAGCTGAACCTGGAAATTCCCGACACCTATGATGACATGTACAATGTGCTTAAGGCCTTCAAAACCGAGCTGAACGTCAAGTACCCCATGATAATGACCTATCAGTGGGGCTATTCCAACAACAATTTCGTAGGCGGTTTTGATACTGCCAGCGCAATGAACGGCCAGAGCGATATCGGCTATCATGTGGAAAACGGCAAGGTGGTTGCCAGCGTCACCTCCCAGAACTACAAGGACTACATAACCATGCTCAACAAATGGTATTCCGAGGGCCTTATAGGTGACGTTTCCACCAATGTACTGAATGAGATGATGATTCAAGAATATGTAGCCAGAAACGAGGTGGGCTACTGGGCAGGCCAGTCCGACTTCATGGGCGAGGGAATGAAGGCCCAGGCCGGCGACACTTTTGACGCGCAGCCCATGGAGGAACTGACCCGCAAGCCCGGCGATACCTTCAAGCTCTTTGCCAACAACGGCGGCAAGAGCCCCAGCGGCGGCTGGGCCGTTTCCACCGCCTGCGACGACCCGGAAATGGCCCTGAAGGTTATCAACTGGTTCTGGACTGACGAAGGCTATGTAGCCTGCAACTTCGGCGTAGAGGGCGAAACCTTCAATTATGTGGACGGCAAGGTGGCCTTCACAGACCTGGTGCTGAGAAATGAAAACGGCTTCAACGCCCTGTTCAACGCCTGCGGCGAGATTTTGTTCTTCGACATCCCCTTCTTCCTGAGCATGGATAGGAAGCTCGCCACCCTGAGCAACCAGGCGGAGATAGACTCCCAGACCGTATGGAGACAGAACCGCAGCAACGAGATGAGATACTACGGGACCCTGACCGTGGAAGAAACTGAAAGATACAACGAGCTCGTTACGGATATCGCCACCTTTGTGTCCGAGAATATCAGCAAATTCGTAGTGGGCGACAGGCCGATGAGCGAGTGGGACAGCTTCATAGACCAGCTTTATGAAATGCACATTCAGGAGCTTGTGGATATTAGGCAGGCTTCCTACGAACGCTTCCTCAAGAGATAGTTTCTGCCCTCCCTAAATTATAGGCGCCCGGCACCGCCGGGCGTCTTTTCTTTTTTATTGAATAATTACACTTTAGCTTTATAATAGCCTTTACTTTTCGCGCGGCAGCCTATATAATATGTGCAAAGTAAATAAAGTCTGCCAAGCCGGCGAAAGCCGAACACGGAATGGGGTGAGAGGCCCCGCGAGTCGGTCACTGTGATGCCTTCTAGAAAGGATAAGTCAGATACGTGTTGGCAGACTTCTGCTCCTGCCGGAACCGGGAAGCGGAGGCCAAAGGCTTTCAATTTCCGTTTATCTGGGGATGAACGGATTTTTTATTTTTCGAAATAAGTCCGTTCTCCGAAAACTTACAAGGAAAGGAGAACAACAATGACAAAGACCAAAACAACCAGACTGCTTACTTTTCTGATGGCGCTGATTGCATGCATTTCAATGCTGCCCGTTTCCGCCGTGGCGGCGGATGAAATCACGGTTTACATGAACGTGAGCCTCCAGGGCGAGCTGGCCCGGGGCAAGGACGGCAGGCTTATGGCCGGGGTTCCCGTCTCTTTAAAGGGCGGCTCCCCCACAGTCCATGACGCCATTGAGGCTCTTCACGACGCCTACTACGATGGCGGGGCTCAGGCAGGCTACGCCGTCACTGAGAGCTCCTACGGCGGAATGAGCATGGCCATGCTCTGGGGCAAAACTGAGGGCGTCGGCAGCTTCTACATAAACGGAAATATGCCCTGGTATACCGTGGATGCGGCGCCCCTCTCCCATGGGGACATGGTGGATGTAATTATCTTCCGCCCGGATTATAGCGACGCCCGCGCCTCATTTGACAAGACCAGCCTTACTGCGGCTCCCGGGGAAGGAATTGACCTGACCCTAGGCATAGAAACCTATGATGCAGAGTTTAATCTCTCAAAGGAGCCCCTGTCCGGAGCTTCCATCTGGACGGGCACGGATGAGCTCTCGGATACCGGCCTCGTCACCGACGCCCAGGGGAGGGTAAGCCTCCGCTTTTCCGAGCCCGGGACATATATCGTCACCGCCAGGTCCGAGACGGCCATTACCGCCCCGGTGTGCATTGTGAACGTGCGCTCCCTTGAGTTTGAGGACGTTACGGGTCACTGGGCGAAGGATTCCATAAGCTATGTGGCAAGCCGCGGCTATTTCCGCGGCACGACTGAAACTGAGTTTTCCCCTGACGGCACCATGACCCGGGCAATGCTGGTCACTGTCCTCTGGCGGGTGGCCGGGCAGCCCCAGGCCGGCAAAGCCGCGGCTTTCAGCGACGTGAAACCCAATCAGTACTACACCGAAGCCGTAGCCTGGGCAAACGCCAACGGTATAGTCAAGGGCTACGAGGACGGCAGATTCGGAGTCAGCGACAATATAACAAGGGAACAGATGGCCGCCATGCTGATGCGTTTTGCCGCCTGGAGAAACGGCGGGCAACTGGATACGCCGGGCCTTGAGCTGAGCAGGTTCACGGATGCGGGCAAAATCTCCGCCTACGCGAGGGAGGCCATGAAATGGGCTTACGCCATGGGCCTTATCAGCGGGCGCACCGGCACTACCCTGGTACCTGCAGGCACCGCCACCAGGGCCGAAGTGGCCACCATCATCCAGAGGTTTGACGAAAAGGTAATAAACGGCGGCCCCCTTGCCGCTGTAATAAGCAGCGCGGCGGCATGGCTGTATTCGACGGTTTCCCAGACTACAACCGCCGATGTGGGAGGCGCCTGGTCAGTCATCGGCGTCAAGTCCAGCGGTTTCCCCGCACCGAAAAGCTGGTTTGACGGCTATGTTGCCAATCTGGAGGAAGCCCTTGTCTCCTCCAACGGGGTTCTCCATGAAAGAAAATATACCGAATACTCCCGCCAGATACTGGCCCTGACCGCTCTGGGCGTGGACCCGAAGAACGTGGCCGGCTACGACCTCACCCTTCCCCTTGCGGATTTCGACGCCACCGTTTACCAGGGCGTCAACGGCGCTGTTTTCGCCCTGCTGGCCCTGGACAGTGGGAATTATGTAAACCCGTCCGACCCTGAACTTGAGGTTTCCGCCACCCGCGAAATGTACGTGGATTACATTCTGGGCAAGCAGCTGGAGGACGGGGGCTTCGCTCTTTCCGGCGACCGGGGCGACCCCGACATGACCGCCATGGCACTGATGGCCCTGGCAAACTACAGGGAGCGTGAAGACGTACCTGCGGCCATTGAAAGGGCAGTCCAATGCCTTTCCGCAATGCAGAATTCCGACGGCGGCTTTGCAAGCTGGGGCGTCAGGAATTCTCAAAGCTGCGCCCAGGTTATTTTGGCCCTTTCCGCTCTCGGCATAGACATCAATGACGGCCGCTTCGTAAAGTCCGGCAATACGGTGCTGGACTGCCTGCTGGGCTATAGGAATCCCGACGGCGGCTTTGCCAACACCGCCGGCGGCGAAAGCAGCGTGATTTCCACTGAACAGGCCCTTATGGCCCTTACGGCGCTGGCTCAGAAATAAACCTGGCGCTAAAGGAGGACCGCCTTTGAAGATAACAAAAAAAACCATCATAATTGCCGCGGTTATAATCTGCGTGCTGGCGGCGGCCTTTATCTGGGGCAGCAGCCCTTCGGAAACGACGGAGGGTTCTGGGAATTACTCGCCAGAAACTACCCTTTCCCCCTCCGCGGAAGCTGAAATTCCCGTCTATAATCCTTCGGAGCCGGAAAAACCCGTTTCCTCTTCCCCGGAGGCTTCTCCCGGCCCCAAAGAGACTGAAAAGCCGGAAAGCCCGCAAGAGTCTTCCGCAGAGTCCTCCGGCGCTCCTTCCCAAACTACTACCGCCCCCACTCAGTCCCCCGCCCCATCCCAGGCCGCACCATCTCCGTCTCCCTCCCCCACGCCGGAGCCCAGTCCGGAGCCGGAAAAGCTCACCTGCACCCTGTCAGTCAGATGCGACACGGTTCTTGCCAATATGGATATGCTGGCGTCGGGCAAGGAGGACATAATCCCCGAAAACGGCTACTTCCTCTACCTGACGGACGTGGAGTTTTCAGAGGGAGATACGGTATTCGACGTGCTGAAACGGGAGCTGCAGAGCAGGAAACTGCACCTGGCCTTTACCACCACCCCGGGCACCGGCAGCGTGTATATCGACGGCCTGTTCAATCTCTACGAATTTGACTGCGGCCCCGAATCCGGGTGGATTTTTCTGGTGAACGGGGTCTCCCCCGGCATCAGCTGCTCGGAAGTTAAGGTTATGAACGGCGATTTCATAGACTTCGCCTACACTTGCGACCTGGGCAGGGATTTGGGAGTGGCAAAATAAGAGGTATTTCCCGGCTTATGGCAAATAAGCCGGGAAATTTTTTAATTTTTTTAAAAAAACACGGCCTGCTGCAAAAAGCATATTAAAAGGCTTATTTGTTATAATAAATATATCCTTTCACGCTGCTACTTTTTAAGGTGGGTAGCAGCGATTTCCTTGTAAAAGGATGTGGTCTCCTTGCCGTTTGGCTTACGAGAGAAGATACTTGGCTGCCTGCGCCCCGCGGCGGTTTTGCTGGCGGCGGTTATGATGCTGTCTTGCGCATCAGGTGCAATTGCGGAAGAAAACTCCGGGGAAAAGCAGAAACAGGAAAAAGAATTTATCAAATGGGTGGACTTTAAGGTCCCCTGCGAAGCCATGAGGAAAGCCATACAGCTGGACATAGAATCACAGGACAAGGAGGTAAAGCTCAACTGGATTGAACTTCTGGCGTACCTGGCCGCGGACAACGGCAACAACTTTAAAAACTACAAGGACAAGCAGCTTGACGCCCTTGCGGAAAAGCTGTACTCAGGCTGCACCATGGAGGAGCTCACCGAAGGGAAAAAGCATTATCCCTATTACCTGGAAGCATATACGGCCATATTGGGCGAATTTGTGGGTGAATACGAAATTGAAGTGCCGGACGGCAACGGCGGCAAGCGCTGGGAAAAAAGATACGGCCTGAAGGTTTTCTCACCCATTGCAAAAAACTACCCGTACCGCCACTATAAGGACTTTGGGACCAGCCGTTCCTACGGTTTCAGAAGAATCCATCTGGGAAACGACCTGATAGGGCAGGTGGGAACGCCAATAATCGCCGTCGAGGGCGGCATCGTGGAGGCCCTGGGCTGGAACCGGTACGGAGGCTGGCGCATAGGCATTCGCTCCTTTGACTCCATGAGATATTATTACTACGCGCATTTAAGGAAGAATTTCCCCTACAGAAAGGATCTGGAGGTAGGCTCCGTTGTAAAGGCCGGGGACGTCATCGGCTATCTCGGCCGCACGGGCTACAGCATAAAGGAAAACGTAAACAACATCCAGCAGCCCCACCTGCATTTCGGAATGCAGATAATTTTCGACGAGTCCCAAAAAGAGGGGCCCAACGAAATCTGGATAGATGTATATGAAATAGTCCGGCTGCTGGATGGCAGCCGGTCCGAAGTGGTAAAGGACCCCGAAACCAAGGACTACTACCGCGTTTACGATTTTCGAGACTGTTCACACGGCGAATGCGCCGAAATCTGCCTGCAAAACAGCGGGGCGTAAAAATATGCCCCGCTGTGCTTTCAAATTTTGTTACTTTCTTTTATAAAAAATTCTTGTAATTTGCAGTAGATATGATATAATTTACTTCAACTGTTTAAATTGCTGATATGTGTCATGTAACCGGGCATGACACAGCTGTGGGAGGAGAAAATATGGACGGTTCTACTCAAATTTTAATTGCCATGTGCCTGTACATGGCAGTGGTTATTGTAATTGGCTTCGCCTTTGCCAGGCGGGCTAACCGGAGCACAGAAAACTTTTTCCTGGGAGGGCGCACTCTCGGCCCCTGGGTAACCGCCATGAGCGCCGAGGCCTCCGACATGAGCGGCTGGCTGCTCATGGGGCTTCCCGGTGTTGCCTATTGGTACGGCCTGTCTGACGCCGCATGGACTGCTATTGGCCTCATTATCGGTACATACCTTAACTGGCTCTTTACTGCAAAACGGCTGAGGCACTACAGCGAAAAGAGCGGCAACGCTATTACACTGCCGGACTTCTTCAGTAACCGCTTTAAAGAGGACAAAAAGGTCATAATGACTATTTCCGCCCTTTTTATCCTTATCTTCTTTGCGGTATACGCCTCCAGCTGCCTTGTCACCTGCGGCAAGCTGTTTTCAACCCTGTTTGGGACTTCGTATGTCAGCATGATGATACTGGGCGCCGTTTTTGTGCTCCTGTATACTTTCGTAGGCGGGTTCCTTGCCGAAAGCGCCTCGGACTTTATGCAGGCAATCGTGATGATTCTCGCCCTGGTTCTTGTCTTTGTAATTGGCAGCAAAACTGCGGGCGGCTTTGGCGCGGTGATTGAAAATGCGAAAAGTATACCCGGCTTTTTCGACCTTTTCGGCATCGGAGCTCCCGACATATCCACCGGCACTTTGAGTTATGGCGAACCCGGCAAATACGGCTTCCTCACAATCCTGTCCACTCTTTCCTGGGGGCTTGGCTATTTCGGCATGCCTCAGGTTCTGTTGCGCTTCATGGCCATCCGTGAGGGGAAAGAACTGACTCTGTCGCGGCGTATCGCCACAATCTGGTGCGCCATTTCCCTGTTCGCCGCAGTGTTTATCGGGATTGTGGGACATGCCCTGTTCCCAACCGCGTTTACCAGCAATTCCGAAGCGGAAAACATTTTCATCCTGCTCTCGACAAGCCTGTTCCCGGCCTTCCTTGCGGGCTTTGTAATGGCTGGCATACTTGCCGCCACCATCAGCTCATCCGACTCCTACCTGCTGATTGCGGCTTCCGCCTTTTCCAAGAACATCTATCAGGGCATCATGAAAAAGGAAGCCACGGACAAGCAGGTAATGACGGTCTCAAGAATTACCCTGATTGTAATAGCCCTTATTGCAATTGTTATCGCCCTGGATGAAACCAGCGTAATCTTCAAGCTGGTCTCTTTCGCCTGGGCAGGTTTCGGCGCAACCTTCGGGCCTCTCATGCTCTTTAGCCTTTTCTGGAAACGTACGACCCGGGCGGGCGCCATTGCCGGTATGGTTTCCGGTGGAGGCATGGTGTTTATTTGGAAGCTCCTGATAAGGCCCCTGGGCGGTGCTTTCGGCATATACGAGCTGCTTCCTGCCTTTGTAATTTCCTGCATATTTATTATAGTGGTTTCACTGCTTACACCCGAACCATCCAAGGAAATCCAGGATGAATTCGAAGCTGTTAAATCCGCCCTCTAAAAAATGTGAATAAAAATGTGAATAAATTTTAAATTCCCTATTGCAATATGTCCGCGTAGCGAATATAATGAAACAAAATTTTTTTCAGGGCCCCTCATTAATCTCGCAAAAAATGTAAATTCGCCGCTAAAGGAGAGGACATTAATGGATAACAAACTACAAACTAAGTACGGCCTGTTAACAGCGATTTGCATGGTCGTCGGCATCGTCATCGGCTCGGGAATTTTCTTCAAAAGCAGTAAGATACTCGCAATCACTGGCGGAAGCATGGCGCTGTCTGTGGCCACGGTCGTCATCGTCGGCCTGATAATGATTATTTGCGCGAACATTTTCGGCATACTGGCCCAACGGTACGAAAAGGTAAACGGCATTGTTGACTATGCGGAAGCAGCTTTAGGACCCAAATACGGGTACTACGTGGCTTGGTTTATGACCATTATGTACTATCCGATACTTACCTCGTGCCTGGCCTGGGTATCCGCTTCCTATACCTGCGTTTTGTTCAACATAGAACCGACCGGCGACTTTCATGTGGCTTTCGGCGCCTTCTATCTGATGGCGGGATTCGTTCTGAACGCCCTGGCGCCCAAGCTTGCGGGCAAATTCCAGGTATCCACGACCATTATAAAGCTCATCCCCCTGGTTCTGATGGCCGTTGTGGGAATTATAGTCGGCCTCATCAACGGCATGACGGCGGAGAGCTTCTCCTCGGCATCCATCGTTGATCCCTCCAAAGCCAACGGGCAAGGTCTCTTTTCTTCCATCGTCGCCTTCTCCTTCGCCTACGAAGGCTGGATTATAGCCACATCCATAAATGCGGAGCTTAAAAATTCCAAGAAAAACCTGCCACTCGCGCTCACTCTGGGCTCGCTCATATGCGTCATCGTCTACGTTTGCTATATCATCGGCCTTTCCGGCGCCCTTACCATTCCCGACATGATAAACGCCGGAGACCACCTGCCCAAACTGGCCTTCTCAGAATTCTTCGGCAACGTGGCCGGGACAGTGGTATACGTATTTATCGTAATTTCCTGCTTGGGAACCATGAACGGCCTCATGATGGGCTGCTGCCGCGGCGCCTACTCCCTGGCCGCCCGCGGTCAGGGCTTCAAGCCCAAGGTGTTCAGCCATGTTGACCCGGAAGTCAACGTTCCCACCGACTCCGCCATTTTCGGCCTCCTCATGTGCGCATTCTGGTACTTCTACTGGCAGGTATTCTTCATCCAGGGTCACGGCCCCTTCTTCTTTAACTGGGAGCCCGACGAGCTGCCCATAATCACTCTTTACGCCAGCTATATTCCCATCTTCATCGCACTCATGAAGAAGGAAAAGGATTTGAGCATTTTCAAGCGCTATATACTGCCCGCTCTCGGCATCATAAGCTGCTGCTTCATGGTCTACTGCGCCTTCAGCGCCTACGGCGTGCAGGCCTGGTATTATCTTGCCGTGTTCGCCGTTGTGATGATTATTGGCTCCTTCTTCTACAAAAAACCAAGCGAATTGGAAAACAAATAATCAAGCCGTTACGCCCCCGGAGGTTTTCCGGGGGTCTTATTTTCCCAGCTCAGCACTTTGCGCTCCTACACAGCAATAAAAACAAAAATTGCCCCCAGAGAACAGCCTCTCCTGGGGCAATTTTACATTTTCAGTTCAGGAAGTCCCTCAGTTTTTTGCTGCGGCTGGGATGGCGCAGCTTCCTTAATGCCTTGGCCTCAATCTGGCGTATACGCTCACGGGTGACGTTGAACTCCTTGCCTACCTCCTCAAGGGTGCGGGTGCGCCCGTCCTCCAGGCCGAAGCGCAGGCGCAGGACCTTTTCTTCCCTGGGAGTAAGGGTGGACAGCACCGACATGAGCTGCTCCTTCAGGAGGGTGAAGCTGGCGGCCTCCGAGGGCTCGGAGGCGTCCTCGTCGGGGATGAAGTCCCCCAGATGGCTGTCCTCCTCCTCGCCTATGGGTGTCTCAAGAGACACGGGCTCCTGAGCGATTTTAAGTATATCCCTGACCTTTTCAACGGGCATGCTCATTTCCGCGGCAATCTCCTCGGGGGTCGGGTCGTGGCCCAGTTCCTGCAAGAGCTGGCGGGAAACCCTTATCACCTTGTTGATGGTCTCAACCATATGCACGGGTATGCGGATAGTGCGGGCCTGGTCCGCTATGGCCCGGGTTATAGCCTGACGAATCCACCAGGTGGCGTAGGTAGAAAACTTGTAACCCTTGGTGTAGTCGAACTTTTCCACCGCCTTAATAAGGCCTAGGTTTCCTTCCTGAATCAGGTCCAGGAAAAGCATGCCGCGTCCTACATAGCGCTTGGCTATACTCACCACCAGACGGAGGTTTGCCTCCGCCATGCGGGCCCTGGCCTTTTCGTCTCCCTGGCTCATCCTGATGGCCAGCTCCACTTCCTCCTCCGGGGTCAGCAGGCTTATCTTGCCTATCTCCTTGAGGTACATGCGAACCGGGTCATCCGTGGCAATGTTCTCCAGCATGACCTCGGGGTCCTCAAGCTCTTCTTCGGGAACCTCCTCTATCTCCTCCAGCTCTTCCAGAGCGGGCAGCGGCATATCGTCCAGAGGCGGGAGGTAGTCCTCGACAGTAGCCTCAATACCAAGATTCTCCAGAGTATCATAGAACCGGTCAATCTGCTCGGCGTCCAGGTTCAGGCTTTCCAGAACCTCCATCAATTCCTTGGAGGTGAGCTTTCCGGTCTTTTTGCCCTTTTCAATCAGCTCGTTGAGCTTTTTTTCGTCGCTTTCCTGACTTGACTCCTCGCTCTCCTGGGCATCGGCTTTGGATGTTTTTTTCGAAGATTTTTTGCTGCCGGATTTGCCTGACGAAGCCTTCTTCTTGGCCTTGGCCTCGGTTTCAGCCTTATTTTCCTTTTCGTCCTTATTTTCAGTCTGATTTTTATTCTCGTTATTTTCGTTTGCGTTGTCTATAGCAGAAGACTCCAGGTCAGCTCCCACCTTTTTTTCATCCATCATCATATCTATCCACCATACCCCTTTTTCTGTCTATATTCTTCGGCGATAAGCCTTAAATCTTTATTTTCAAGGCTGTTTTTCTCCGCCCTCATTATTTCTATGTAATCTTCCAACGCCTTAGCCCCGTTTGACAACATCTCCGGTTTTTGGAGTATTCCCGTCAGGTGGCTAATCTCGTCGGAGGTGAACTTTTCGCTAAGTGCCGCCATTGATAGGCTACCTCCTTCCAAAACACGCTGGCGTATCTCCTCGTACAGTCTTCCCAAAAGTTCAGACGAGAAGTCTTCCTTTTTCGGGAAATCCCTGTCCCTGAAAAGTTCGGGATCCAGATACAAAAGGCGGATAATGCCTTCCTCGGCGGCCGCCGAGCGGACATTTTCATATTTGATGCTTTTGAGCTTCGGCTGTACCACCTTGACCGGCCGCAGCGCGCTCTGCTCCTGTTTTTTTCTGGCGCTTTTCAGCATCAGTTTCCGCTGCCGCCGCACCTCGTCCTCCACCACTTCTTTGGGAACTCCGGCTGTCTCGGCCACCCTGCTTCCATAGACTTCCCGTTCCACGGGGCTGCCCAGCTCCGCCACAAGCCGGGCGGCTTCCTTCACAAAATCCACCGTCCCCTCGCTGGTGCCTAGGTCATGCCTGGACTGCACCGCCTGAAGCCGGTATTCGATATGGTTTTCCGAGCGCTCCAAAAAGGTCCTGAAAGCGTCGGCACCCTTCGTCTTGATATACTCGTCGGGGTCCTTGGCCCCCTGAATGTTTAAGACGCGGACTTTTAAATCGAGTTTTTCCAGAATTTCAATAGCCCGCTGGGAGGCCTTCCGCCCGGCCTCGTCACTGTCATAGGCGATAACCACCTCCTGGGCATAGCGGCTGATAAGCCGGGCCTGCTCCGGCGTCAGGGAAGTGCCGAGAGAGGCAACCGCAGAGTCAAACCCCGCCTGATGCAGTGAAACCACGTCTATATTACCCTCAGTCAGAATTATATATCCACTTTTGCTCCTTTTAGCCAGATTCATGGCGAAAAGGTGGCGCCTTTTGTCAAAAACAAGGGTATCCGGGCTGTTAAGGTACTTCGGCTCGCCGTCGTCAAGAATACGCCCGGAAAAGCCTATGACGCTGCCCCGCACGTCAATCACCGGAAACATCAGCCGGTTGCGGAAGGCGTCGTAGATTCCCCCGCCTTTGCCGCTGCGGACAAGGCCGGCATCCAGCAGTTCCTGTCTCGTGTAGCCCTTCGCGCTCATGGCCGTCACAAGGCTGTCCCAGGTATTGGGCGCGAAGCCGAGCCCGAATTTCTTCACCATGGCCGGGGATATGCCACGCATGGCAATATACTTCTGGGCGGGATTGCCGGGGTCTGCAATCAGGCAGTTGTAAAAAAACCTGGCGGCCTCCTTGTTAAGCTCCAGCATTCGTTCCCGGCGGCGGCTGTTAGGGTCCGGCCTGTCCTCCGGAACCTGCATGCCCGCCCGCCGGGCAAGGAAATGCACCGCGTCGGGGAAAGACAGATTCTCCGCTTCCATTATAAAATTTATAACGCTGCCGCCCTTTCCGCAGCCGAAGCAATAGAATATCTGCTTGTCCGGCGAGACGGAAAAGGAGGGCGTCTTTTCGCTGTGAAAGGGGCACAGGCCGAATAAATTCCGGCCGCTGCGTTTGGTCAGAGCCACATAGCCCGACACCACGTCAACTATATCGTTACGATCCGCCAAATCCTGAAGAAAACTTTCACTAAAGGCCATGAGGCTTCACCTCCATTCGTTTCCGCCTGCGCTCCCCATATCGGCGCTCCAAAGGCCGGAAGGCGCAAAATTCGTCTTAGCCCTTGAGAATTACCTTACCTGCCAGGAAGCGGGAATGAATAGCTCGCTGTACTGGTACATGGCGTACTTGTCCGTCATTCCGGAAATATAGTCGCATACCGCCCGCTCGAGGCCCTCGGAATCGGCAATAGCCTTGTATTCCTCGGGCAGTTTTTCCGGGTGGTTAACATAATATTTCCAGATTCCCGCCAAAATATCCTTGACCTTGCTCTCCTCGCTTTTGGCGACGGGGTTATAGTACACGGCCTCAAACATGTAGTCATGGAAACACGTTACGGCTTCCTGCATTGGCGAAGACATTTGAATTTTGCCATTGCCGCTGGAATTTATAATATCCATGACAATGGAATTAATCCGTTGGCTGTTTGTCTCCCCTATGCGCTCGCGCACTATGGGAGGCAGGTCCTCGGGCGTAACTATCCCCGCCCGCAGGGCGTCGTCAAAATCGTGGTTTATGTAAGCGATTCGGTCCGACAGCCTCACCACTGTGGCTTCCAGTGTATCGTCCGGGGCGCCGTGGGTGTGGTTGACTATGCCCATCCTGGTCTCGTAACACAGGTTCAGGCCCCGGCCTTCCTTTTCCAGCTTGTCCACCACCCGCAAGCTCTGCCGGTAATGGCGGAAATCCGGTGAGTATATCTCCTGCAGGGCCCGCTCTCCCGCATGGCCGAAGGGAGTGTGCCCCAAATCGTGGCCCAGAGATACGGCTTCCGTCAAATCCTCGTTGAGGCCAAGGGCCCTGGCTATGGTCCGAGCCAGCCTTGCGACCTCCAGGGTGTGGGTCAGACGTGTCCGGTAATGGTCTCCCTCCGGCTGAAGGAAGACCTGCGTCTTGTGCTTCAGCCGCCGGAAGGCTTTTGAATGGATAATACGATCCACATCCCTCTGAAAACAGGTGCGAACCTGGCAGGGTTCTTCTGGGATTTGACGCCCTTTTGAGTTTACGGACAGTATGCCGTATTCACTTATCAAACACTTCTCTGCCTGCTCGCGTCTTTCTCTGGGGCAGGGCATGGCCACACTCCTTCCTGATTAATGATAACAGGGTATCGAAGAACCTTCTGATACCCTTATACGACATCGAACTTTATTTTCCCTCTATTTTTCTATTAAATTTTATAAAATTTTGAATAGGCGTCATTTTATTCTCACGCCTCTGAAACAGCTGCCCGAAACAATTGCCGAAACGGCTCCTGCGGTCATGTCCCTGAGGCGGGAGGCAAAGGCATCCGTCAAGTCGTCCCTGACCAGTGCCGTAATGAGCACGTCCGCCGCGAACTCCGTGTTTTCCATCATGCCTTCATGCTCTTCCAGCAGGCGTTTAACCCGCTCGAACTGGCTGTAGGGGCACGGAATCCGAAGACTGTTCCATTGGGCCATGCGTCTGATTCCCGCCGCATCCAGAGCCAGCTTTGCGGCGCCTGAATAGGCCCTCACAAGGCCGCCCGCCCCCAGCAGGGTGCCGCCGAAATACCTGGTGATGACGCAGCATACGTTTTGTATTTCTTCTGCACGAAAAACGTTCAGCGTGGGCATGCCGGAGGTTCCCTGGGGCTCGCCGTCGTCGGAATAGCGCATTATCCCGTTCTCCCTGATGATGTATGCGTACACATTATGAGTGGCATCCCAGTGCTTTTCGCGGATTTCCTTAATCCGCGCCAGGGCCTCCTCCTCGCTCTCCACCGGCCATACCCGCCCAATAAAGCGGGACTTTTTTTCAATCAGTTCCGCCTCTCCGTAGCCGGCGGGCGTCAGATAGCTTTCCATGAAACAGCCTCCTCCATCTTAAGCGGCCGCCCCCTGCAGACTGCTATAGGGCATATCTCAGGGGGTAGGGTTTTATTCAACTGCATACTCCCTGACCATGCCCCAAAGCTTAGGCCCTATAACCGCATCTACGGATATTTGTTCCTCGCCGTACTCTACAGAGCGCACCGACGCCTCCCGGTGGAGCCGCTCCAGCAGGTAGCCCTTATCGTAGGGCAGCCTGAGCCGGACCCGCCGTTTTTCCTCTCCCAGAATTTCTGAGATTTTTTTCAGCAAGTCCTCCTTGCCTTCACCCGTAAGGGCGGAAATGCACACCACGTTATGCCCCCGGGGCAGCTCCCCAAAGTAGAGGTCGCACTTATTAAACACCCGTATGCAGGGCGTCTGTTCCGCACCCAGTTGGCGTATCAGGCTGTCCACTACTGCGGCCTGCTCCTCCCAATCAGGATTTGACAGGTCAATCACGTGGAGCAGAATATCCGCGTAGGCCAGCTCCTCCAATGTGGCTTTAAAGGCCTCTATCAGGTGATGGGGGAGCTTGCGAATAAATCCGACGGTATCCGAGATAAGGATTTCCTGCGTCTCGTCCAGCTTCATCCGGCGGGTGGTGGTGTCAAGGGTGTCAAATAGCCTGTCTCCCGTTTGAATCTGAGCGCCCGCAAGGCAGTTGAGCAGGGTGGACTTCCCTGCATTGGTGTAGCCCACCAGCGCAGCTACGGGCAGGTCGTTCTTCTCCCTCCTGGCCCGCTGGACGGAGCGCACCTTGCGGACGTCCTTAAGTTCCTGCTCCAGCTTTTGAATCTTCCGGCGGATGTGCCGCCTGTCCGCTTCAAGCTGGGTTTCGCCCGGGCCGCGGATTCCGATGGGGGATTTGCCGCCTGCGGCGGTTTGGCTCACCAGGTGTTTCCACATGCCTGTCAGGCGCGGCAGCAAATACTTATACTGGGCAAGTTCCACCTGAAGCTTACCTTCCCGGGTCCTGGCACGCTGGGCAAATATGTCCAGAATAAGGCCGCTGCGGTCCAGAACCTTAACCCCCAGCTCTTCCGACAGCACCCGCATTTGGGAGGGGGAGAGCTCGTTGTCAAACACCGCCAGGCTGCAATCGTTTGCCTCCAGAAGCTCCTTTACCTCACGGACCTTGCCCTCTCCGACAAAACTTCGTGGGTCGGGGGCTGCCCTGCTTTGCAGAACCTGCGCAACCGCTTCGCCGCCCGCCGTCTCTACCAAAGCGGCAAGCTCGTCCATGCTGACCTCGGTGGAGCGTTCCTCGTCGCTCATGGTAAACGCCGACAGCCCCACCAATACCGCCCGCTCTTTGGAATTCTCTGTTTTTTCTATTGTCTATCAATCCTTTTCATCATAAATTGACATGCATTAAGCCTTTTTGTAGGCCCCTACAATTTCACCAATATACATCCGGTGATAATCGTCCGGATGGTACTGCTCGGCAATCCTGTCATCCAGGAAATTACGGGGGTCGAAATCAGCAAAATATACCTTCTTGCAGACCAGCACCATCTCAGCCTCTTCAAAATATACGGCCCCTTCCGGGGTAGAAGCCGGCGTGAAGCCGCATTCCTTCACTTTATCTATATCGCGTCCGCTCTTGGAGCCGCAAAGAGCAAGCTGCTTTCTGAAGCTTTCGGGATAGAAGCTCAAAGTGTAATACCGGCTCTTCTCCATAAAGCCATAGGTATACCGATGGGGACGGATATAACAGGTGGCCACGGGCATGCCCCACAGCGCACCCAAACTGCCCCAGCTGGCGGTCATGGTGTTGAAACCGTTCCTGTCTCCGGCGGTTATGAGCATCCACCTTTCACCGATAAGCTTAAACACACTTTCGGTTAACTCTTCATGATTAAACTTAACCAGGGGCATAGTCTACCGTCCTTTCACAATTATTTTAACAAATGATTCGCTATACAATTAATATTATAGCGTTCTTCGATAAATGTTCAAGGACATGTCAAAAACCCCGCGCCAAAAATGGCACGGGGTCAGGCACGCCGATTTAATTACAGGCCAAACTTCTTGTTAAACTTCTCAACACGCCCACTGGTGTCCACCAGCTTCTGCTTGCCTGTAAACAAGGGGTGACATTTGGAACAGATCTCCACGTTGATGTCCTTCTTGGTTGAGCCTGTCTCAATAACCTCACCACAGGCGCAACGGATAGTTGTCTTGTAGTAAGTGGGATGGATGCCTTCCTTCATCTATGTTCACCTCTTTCTCGAGTGGGGTATATGTTTCATACATTCTTAAGGCGCAAATGGTATTGTAGCACAGAGATTTCAATTTTGCAACATTTTTTAGAAAATTCATATCTAATTCATTTTCCATATAGGCGGGGCAATTACGCCATCTGACAAGCTATTTGCTAGCTTAGTGCTACCTCTGCGGATATGCCGGCCTGAAGAAAATATATCACGGCCTGCCTAACGGGTTTTCCGGTAATGCGCTTCATGGCCATGGCGTAGGTGCGAAGCTGGCCGGAGTACAGGTCAATGCGTTCATTGATGTTGGATTGATTTACATAATCTGTTTTATAGTCAATTATTGTTAACTCTCCTTCTTCCTCTATACAGCAGTCCACCACGCCCTGCAGCAGCACTTCCTCTCCCGGCTCCGTTTCAAAAAAGTCCTCGGCGGGACACAGGATGGAGAATCTGAACTCTCGGAGAACCCTGTCCGCCTTCAGCACCCGGCTTCCCAGTTCGGAGCGGAAGAAGTCCAAAACCGCCTGCCTGTCTACCACCCGGGCCTCTTTTTCCGTAAGGTGCCCCAAAGCGGCAAGGCGGGAGATTTCCTCTTCAATTTCCTCCAGGCTGCCGGTGCGGGAAAACTCTATGTACTGCATAACTGAATGGGTTGCATTTCCACGCTCCACCCCGGTAAGGGGCGTCTCCTTCTTTACGAAGTCGGGGCGGCGGAAGCTGAAGTCCGCCTCATCCACGCTCAGCCGCGCGGCTTCCTCCGCCATTTCTGCTGGGATGGTTCTTCCCTTCATCTCGGTGGCCGTCAGCTTGGAGGGCAGCTCCACGACGGAGGCATGTGGATATACGAAATCCAACTGGCGGGCAAGCTCCTGATAGGCCCTATGAGCAGCCTCGGAGGTTTCGGACGCCGGCTCGTCCCCACCGCTGCCCGCCGGCAGGCTCGCCGCTGCGTCCTTTCCAGTCTCCTCCGCTTCCCTGCCTGTGTTGACGATGTTTAATTTTATAACGCCTTCCTCGTCAAGGAGCGCCGCCTGAATAAGCCAGTGGGCGGGGGAGAGAGCCCTTTCAAGCACCCGGGGGGATATGGGCCTGCCCAGGCTCTCCTGAAGTTTGCCAATCAGGTCTTGCGGGTCCTTTAAGGCACATGTGATAAACAGTCTTTCCTTGGGCCTGGTCATGGCCACGTAGAGGATTCTCATCTCCTCGGAGAGGTTTTCAATTTCCAAACGGTACTTTATGGCCTTTCTGGCCAGGGTAGGGTATTCAAGCCCCCTGTCCGCGTCCGTCAGCTTTGGTCCCAGGCCCAGCTCCGGATGGACCAGGACCCTGCGTCTTAAATCGTTTTTATTAAACCGCCTGGCGGTATCCGACAGAAATACCACCGGGAACTCCAAGCCCTTCGACTTGTGTATGCTCATTATCCGAACAGCCGAACCGGGCTTGGCAGCACCCACCCTGGGCTCCTCCCCTTTTTCCGCCAGCCTGCGGAGCCAAGCCACGAACCGGAACAACCCCCGGTACCCGTTTTCCTCAAACTTCCGGGCATATTCCAGCAGGAGCATCAAATTCTCCCTGCCTGTCTCACCATCTTTAATTGCGCAGGTAAGGGCTATAATGTCAAGCTGGGTGTAGACATGCCATATCAGGGCGTCAACGGACATATCCGGGGCAACTTCCCTCAATTCCTGGAGCTTTTCCAGAAACGCCCGGCACTTGGGGTTATCCTGCGAGGCTGCCTTCAAGGCGGTATAGAAATCCCCGGTTCTGTCGCAGGTCCGGATAAGAGCCAGTTCGTCCGGCGTAAAGCCGAACAGGGGGGACCGAAGCACCGAAATAAGAGGCACGTCCTGATGGGGGTTGTCTATAACCGCCAGCAGGGAAATCATGACGGATATTTCCAAGGAGGCGAAAAAGTCGCCCCCCTGCTCCGCCAGAACGGGTATGCCCCTGGCGGCCAGGGCCCTCCTGAATGTCTGGCCGCTGGAGTTTGGAGAGCGCAGGAGTATGACTATATCCCCGTAATCCAGGGGCCTGGTTACGCCTTTTTCATAAACCATGGTACCCGTATCCACAAGCTCCCTTATTTTGCGGGCCACATATTCCGCTTCAATCTCCGTTTTGTGGGGGCTCTCCTCCTCCCCTTCCGCCTCCGGCAGGGCCAAAATGTTCAGCTCCACGGGGCAGTCCCCTTCGGGGTATTGGGCGCCGGGCTTCAGCTCGGCATTATCATCGTAATCCAGCTCGCCTAATTCGGTTGACATAATATTTCTAAAGACGTGGTTTACCGCTTTCAAAACCGAGGCCCTGGAGCGGAAGTTTTCCTGAAGCAGTATACGCCGCCCCTCTTCCGGGGCAAGAAGCTCGGAGGAGCCCGTTTCCGGATTCTCAGGGGGTATCAGAGATTCAGGGCTGTCGCCTTCGGGAGCTGTTTCGATATCCGAGTAGCGCAGGTATTTGTCTATAAAAATCCCCGGGTCAGCCAGGCGGAAGCGGTAGATGGACTGCTTTACGTCCCCAACCATAAAAAGGTTCCGCCCGCCGTTGGATACTGCCTTAAAGATAAGCTCCTGGACGGCGTTTACGTCCTGGTATTCGTCTATCATTATTTCCGTATATTTCTGGCTGAGCTCCACCGCCAGCCAGGTGGGGGCTCCTTTTTCCCTGTCCACCAGCAGCCTTACGGCCAAGTGCTCCAAATCTGAAAAGTCCAGAAGGCCGAGCCGCCACTTTTCCCTTGAATAGGCGGCGTCAAAGTCCAGGGCAAGGCGTAGCAGGGCCTCCATGGCCGGGCGGGTTTTTTCCATGTCCCCTATAAGCTGTGAGGAGCTATCGGAAAAAAGCTCCTCCAGCTTCTCCATGTCCTTTTTGCAGGCGTCGCGGCGGGCCTTGACATATTCCTTCAGCTCTTCGTTTTCAAAATTTCGCAGGCTCTTCAGCTTGGGGAAGGGCACGGGAAAATGCCGCGCCGCCGCATCCCATTTTCCTTCCCGGAGGGACAGGCACAGGCCCCGGACGGCGTCGGCGGTCTCGGCTATGCTTTCCCCGTATGCCTTTGCAAGCGGAGCGTTTTCCTCATTGGAGTAGATTACGCCAAGCAGCCTGTCCAGCTCACGTATCCAGTAATCCGCCGTGGACACAGCTCTCCCCAGCAGGTGTTTTCCCCATATGGTATCACCTGCGTCCGCAGCATGGGACAGGTCCATGGATTCTATCTGCTTCTGGGCCCAATCCCTGGGATAGGCGTGGCTCTGCATGCTTTTGTACAGGGAAAGGATAATCTCGGAGAGGTGGGAGTCGTCCCTGCCCGCTCCCACGGTGTCCACCAGCAGGCGGAAACCTTCGTCCCTGTCTATGTCCTCATAGGCGTCCTCCAGCAGCTTTTCCAGAACCAAGGCTTTAATCTCTTCGCTCCTGTCCTCCTCCATGACCTTAAAGTCCGGCGCAATCCCCAGCAGATGGCAGTTTTCCCGAATCACCCTGGTGCAGAAGCTGTGTATTGTGCCTATCTGGGCCCCATAGCACAGGGCCGACTGCCGACGGAGCCTTTTGTTGCCCGGGTCGGCGGCAAGGCGCTTGTCCAGCTCCTCCAGAATCCGGCTTCGCAGCTCTGCGGCGGCGGCGCGGGTGTATGTAATAATAAGGAACGTGTCAATGTCCCTGGGGTTCTCCTCATCCGTTATATATGACATGAGCCGCTCCACCAGCACCCGGGTCTTGCCGCTGCCGGCAGCGGCTGAGACCAGCAGGGCGCTGCCGCGGGATTTCACCACCAGCTCCTGATTGGGCGTAAGCTTTATATCCGCCATCTCATGTCGTCTCCTTATCCGTATTTGTCGCGTCTTCTATCCTGCTCCAGACCTCGGGGGGCTTGAGCCTCGTCAGGAAGCGCCGCTTGTCACGGGTCTCGTCAAAATGGCAGGCGTCAATATAGTCGCACCACAGGCAGGCGTTTTCCTGCTGCCCCCTGAAATAAGGGTCCGCGGCTATGCTGCCCCGTCGCAGTTCTCCAGCCATTTCCCGCAGGGTCTTGTCAATAAACCGGCTGAGCTTCCCCAATTGCTCCAGGGTTGCAAGGCTGTCCCCCACAATTTCGCCGTCCTTGTTAAACTTGACCGGCAGGAACCTGAACTTTTCGCCCTTTTCCATGGCGGCAATAATCTGGGGGCTATTCAAAATCAGGCCGCTGCGCTTTAATGATTTAGCCTTTTTCCTGATAATATCCTCATCGCTGATATTGTGCTCCGCCGAAACGAGGACATCCCGGGCGGGAACATAGAGGACGCCGGCGGGAACTATCTCATAGCCGTACACATTCCGGCCTGCCCGCTCCAGAGTGAACAGGTACATTAGCATCTGCAGTCCCATGCCGTACCATACGTCGGACAGGGAAAAGGACTTTTTCCCCGTTTTGTAGTCCACCACCCGGATATAGAGTTTTCCGTCGGAAATCCAGCCGTCCACCCGGTCGGCGATACCCGTTACGGCGAGCTCCTCCTCGCCATCCCCTATGATTACGGGAGGCAGCTTGCCGTCGCCGCCGGAAAAATCCAGCTCAAAGTCAAAAGGCACGAAATCCGATACTTTCAGCTCCTGGGCCATGTCGTACACCACCTGGCGCACAGTTTTGGTAAGTCGCCGGAAAAGGTATATGAACCTGGCGGAGCGCTCCCTGAAATCGTTCAGCTCTTCATGGACGTATTTCTCCACGTACTTGTCCGTAAGCTCGTAAAGCTTCTTTTCGTCAATGCTGCCAAAGCCCCCCAGCCTCATGGCCTCATTGGACACTCCCTCCAGCACGTAGTGCATGAAGCTGCCCATCTCCGGAGGATTGAAGCCCGCAGGCTTCCGGGGCTTAAGCCTCAGCCCGTACTGCAGGAAATAGGCAAAGCGGCAGGAGGAGAAGGCGTCCACACGGGAGGCGGAGAGCCTCAGCTTTTCCCCGTAAAGCAGCTTTACCGCCGATGGGGAAAGCCTGCCCCGGGCGGTTTTGGCGGCCTCTTTCAAGGCCTCCAGGCGCGCCCTGCTCTCAGGGCCGGAAAGAAAATACTCTCTAGCCGCCGCAGCCTGGGGACTGCTGCCCTCCGTAATCGCCAGCTCGAAGGCAGGAACCGGGGCGGAGGACTTTATCTTCTCCCGGTCGGGAGCCAGCAGGGTTTTTTCAAAAAGAAGAGCAATGCGGTTCACTACGAAGGAAGGCCGGGACTCCTCCCCCTCCGGGCCGTAGGCCGGGCAGGTCATGACAAGGGTCTCGGAAGGCAGGCTCAGGCAGTTGTAAATCAGGCAGAATTCCCGCAGGAGCTTTTCATCTCCCGCTCCCCCAATATCAAGCCCAAGCTGCACGAGCTCATCCCTCTCGCTATCTGTAAAAATACCGCTGTCCTCGGAAATCTGGGGCAGGCGCTGGTCCGTTGCTCCCAAAACTATCAGGTGCTTTATGTGCCTGCGGCGCATCCGGTCCATGTCGCCGGCGGAAACGCGGTCCAGTGAAATTGGTATGGTGCCCACATCGTAGCTGGACAGCATCAGGGTCCAGAACCGGGCAAAGGTCTCCTGCTCCAGATGGGCGTCGCCCAGTACCTCAGCGCACTGCTCCAGGGCGCTTACCACTATGTCCCAAAACTGCACATACTCGGCGGCCAGGGCCAGCCGGCCTTTCTGCCTCAGCTCTTCCGCCCTGCGGCGCAGATTTCCCTGCAGGTCTATTTCGTCACAGAACCGACTGAGAGCCATAACCTGCTCCCGGGCGGTTTTGGCCGCCTTTCCGCGCTCCTGCAGGCGGGCCAAAGGAGCCGCAACCTGCCTGCGCAGGGCATTTATCTTTTTCAGGGTCCGGGCGGTCTCCTCGGTGTCCTCGGCGCCGTAGCCCTGGGGGTTAAGGGACCAATCTTCAGGCTTTGTCCAGGCATTGCCGCGGATGCTCCACAAAATTACATAATTTTCAAGTAAGTCGCAGTCCTCGGGAGATATACCCACAAGACCGGTTTTCAGGTAGCTGAACACCGCGTCGTATGCCCATCCGCCGGTTATAATCTCAAAGGCAGAAACAATCAGAGCGGGCAGGGGCTTTTGCAGTATGTCGCTTTTGCGGCTCATGTAGAGGGGGACGCCGTAGCGTTCAAAAACGCTTTCCAGAATGGGGCGGTATGCCTCAAAGCTCCGCACGGCAATGGAAATGTCCCTCCACCGGCAGTTCCTCTCCCTTACAAGCTCCAAAGCCCTGGCTGCCGCCAGCTCGCATTCCCCCACAATGCTGTCTGCCTGGTAAAGCTCTATTGTGTTTTCCCTGTCGTCAAACCTCTCCATTGTGTAGCCGAACAGGTTCTCTTCCAAAAACGCCAGGCTGGGGGATTTGTCGGGGCTCCTCTCCGACATGTACTCCACTTCGGTATCGCAGCCGCACTCCTTTGCCAGACGCAGCAGGGCCAGGGCCGCGCGCCGTGAAATTTCAAAAACCTCGCTGCCCTCCTTCAGGCTCTCGCAGGTCAGGCAGACGGCAAGCTCCGCTCCCGCCCGGATAAGGGCCCGGATTACCAGCATTTCCTGGGCGGTAAAGTCGGTAAATCCGTCAATATATATGCAACTGCCCGCACCTATGCTGCTACGGTGCAAATTTTCCGCAAGGCGGGTAAGCCTGTCCGACGGGTCAACACCGCTTCTGGCCACAACGGCCTCATATGAGCCCAGTATCAGGGACATGTCCCAGAGCTTGTCGCCCAGATAGCCTGTGGCTGATTCAGACGCTTTAAGCAGGGCATCGGAATTAACGCAGGCGCTCTTGAGCTCGTCAATTGCCTTCAGCAGGCTCTCCTGCAGCTCCGGGCTGCGTCTCGCCTGCCCGTAAATGCGAAGCCTGGAGGCCACCGCATCCACCGCCAGGGCCATGCACAGCATGCGCCCGCCCTTGTCCAAGAGCTTGGCGCCGCCGCCCACTTCCGACTCCACGCGGCTTGCCAGCCGGCTGAAACTTAAAACCTCGGCATACAGGCTCATGGCGTCGCCGCAAACCCTGCACAGCTCCCTTTCCGCCTCGTGGCTGTACTGCTCCGGCACCAGCAGGATAAGCCCGCCTTTGCGGCTGTCCACGCCCTGTTTGATTTCTTCCATAATGCGGGCAGTCTTTCCGCTTCCAGCCCTGCCCAATATAAGCTTCAGCAAGCCCTTCCCTCCCGGATTATGATTTGGAACCATTTCTCGAAAAAGAAATGGTTCCTGGCTTATTTCATTATTTAACAACCACGTTTTCGCTGCCAAACATTTCCTGCAGCTCTTCTATCAACGCCTCGTGAATGACGCACCGGGCGCCCATCCTTTTTTTCGTATCCTCAAAATACAGCACCATCTGGCTGTTTCCCGGGAACATAACTAGCAGCTTTTCCAAACGCACCATGGCCGGGTCATCTGCGGAAGGCAGTTTTACATAGAGTTTCTGCTCCTTTGAAGGCGGTGGCTCTAGGTCGGAAATGGGCCCCAGGTCGCTGAGGGGCCTGATTGACTCCACCACAAGCTGGGGCTCCTTTTCGTCCCGCAGGGAAATGCGTCCCTTAACGATGATGGGGGCGTTTTCCCTGATGTAGCCTCCGCCGTTGTCCAGCGCCCTCTGGAAGGCGATAAGCTCCATGGCCCCGGTGTCGTCCTCCAGCATGATATATGACATAAGGCTGTTGTTCCTGGTAGTCCGTGTCTTGGCCGAGGCCACAATTCCCGCTACAGTTACAATGCCATTGTCGCTGAACCTGCGGGGCCCCTCCTCCGAGGAAAAGTCACTGAGGATGGAGCCTATGGGAACCGTCCCGGCCCTCCGGGCGGCATCGCGGTACTGGTCCATGGGATGGCCGCTGAGGTACAGGCCGGTGGTTTCCTTTTCCATTGCCATCAGTTCCTGCGGTGAAAACTCGGGCACATCCGGCAGGACAAGCACGCTGGGGGGCTCCTCAAGGCCGCCCTCAATCCCGAACAGGTCCAGCTGGCCTTCGATGTTCTTGTGCCCCTCGGCTGCCACGCCCTCTATAACCTTGTCCACCACCTGAAGAAGCTGCCTGCGCTTGTAGCCAAGGCTGTCAAAGGCTCCCGCACGGATAAGGCTCTCGACGGCCCTGCGGTTCAGCTCCTTGCCATACATGCGCCGGCAAAACTCGTCAAAGGCGGCGAACTTGCCGTTTAGCTGCCTGTCCTCCATTAGAGCGCGGACGAAGCCCCGCCCCACATTCTTCACCGCCGCCAGGCCGAAGCGGATATTTCCGCCAACGACGGTGAAATCCGCGTCGGACTCGTTGATGTCGGGAGGCAGTACTGCAATCCCGTTTTCCTTGCACTCGGCAATATATTCCGCCACCTTGGTGCTGTTGTCCAGAACCGAGGTAAGTAAAGCCGCCATATATTCCCTGGGATAGTGGCACTTCATGTAGGCGGTGCGGTAGCTGATTATGGCATAGGACACAGCATGGGCCTTGTTAAAGGCGTAGTTTGCAAAGTCCAGTATTTCGTCGTAAATGCTGCCGGCCACATCCTCAGGCACCCCGTTGGCCACGGCTCCGGGTATGCTCCGCTCCGGGTCGCCGTAAATAAAGGCTTTTCGCTCCTTTAATATCTCCTTCTCCTTTTTCTTGGACATAGCCCGGCGTATCATATCCGCCTGGCCAAGGGAGAAGCCGGCCAGCCGCCGGAATATCTCTATAACCTGCTCCTGATAGACTATGCAGCCGTAGGTGACGTTCAGTATGGGCTCCAGAAGAGGATGCTTATACCGGATTTTTGAGGGATTGTTCTTGCACTCAATAAAACGGGGAATGCTGTCCATGGGACCGGGCCGGTACAGGGCTATGATAGCCGTTATATCCTCTATGCTCCTGGGCTTTAGGCTCATGCAGACGCCGGTCATCCCAGAGCTCTCCAGCTGGAAAACTCCCGAAGTTTTCCCCGCCGTAAGCATCTCGAAAACCGCCGGGTCGTCTTCGGGTATGTCCTCCGCCCGGAAATCCGGCATGCGCCGCCGGACCTGCTCGGCCGCCATCTCTAAGACAGTCAGGTTCCGGAGGCCCAAAAAGTCCATCTTAAGCAGCCCCAGCTCCTCCAGGGTAGTCATGGGAAATTGGCAGACTATGGCCTCGTCGTTTTTCGCCAGCGGCACGTATTCGTACAGTGGCCGCTCCGTAATAACCACGCCGGCAGCGTGGGTGGAGGCATGCCGGGGCATCCCCTCCAGCGCCCTGGCGGTATCAATAAGGCTCCTGAGCCTCTCATCACTCTCATAAAAATCCCGGAGAGGCTTGGAAAGCTTCAAAGCCTCGTCCAGCTTGATGTTCAGCGCAGGAGGCACCTGCTTTGCCACGGAGTCGCACTCGGCATAACTGATGTCCAGTGCCCTGCCCACGTCCCGGATGGCGGCCCGGGCGGCCATGGTGCCGAAGGTGACTATCTGAGCCACATGATCAGAGCCGTATTTTCGGTTTACATAATCTATCACTTCGCCCCTGCGGTTTACGCAGAAGTCGATATCTATATCCGGCATGCTGATGCGCTCCGGGTTGAGGAATCGCTCGAAAAAGAGCTTGTACTTTATGGGGTCAACGTCCGTTATGTTCAGGCAGTATGAAACCATGCTGCCTGCGGCGCTCCCCCTGCCGGGTCCCACGGGTATCTTCCGGCTCTTTGCGTAGGCTATAAAGTCGCTGACTATGAGAAAATAGTCCACGAAACCCATTTTGCGTATCATGTCCAGTTCATAGTCGAGCTGCTTTCTTAGTTCCTCGGTGCCTTCACCGTAGCGCTTTTTAAAGCCTGCCAGGCAGAGCTTGCGCAGGTATTCAAAGCCGTCCGTCTCCCCTTCCGGAAGGCGGAATTTAGGCAGATGGTAGTGGCCGAATTCGTATTTGAAATTGCACATGTCGGCAATTTTAATGGTATTTTCAATGGCATCCGGCCGGTCGGGGAAAAGCGCCCGCATTTCCTCCTCGGACTTGAGGTAGAAATCGTCCCCCTGAAACTTCATGCGGTCCGGGTCGTTTACCGTCTTGCCGGTCTGGATGCACATGAGCACGTCCTGGTAATAGGAGTCTTCCCGGGCGATGTAATGGGCGTCGTTGGTGAGCACTACGGGAATTCCAGTCTCGTCGCTGATTTGCAGAAGGCCAGCCATGGCCTTTTTCTCCTCTTCCATGCCATGGTACTGCAGTTCCAAATAAAAATTGCCTTCTCCGAAGGCGTTATGCAGTTCCATCGCCTTTTCCCTGGCCGCGGCGTAATTGTCCTGGAGTATAAGCCTTGGAATGGCCCCGGCAATACAGCCGGAAAGGCAAATCAGCCCTTGGGAATGCTTCTTCAGAAGATCCCAGTCTATTCTTGGCTTTATGTAAAAACCCTCTAGAAAACTTACGCTTACAAGGTAGCAGAGGTTTTTGTATCCGACTTCGTCCTTGCACAGCAATATGAGGTGGGTGTAGTCCTTATAATGCTCGTAATCCCTGTCCATGCGGCTTCTGGGGGCAACATAGACTTCACAGCCGATAATGGGCTTTATCCCCGCCGCCACAGCCGCCTTATAAAAAGCCACAGCGCCGTACATGACGCCGTGGTCGGTTATAGCCACCGCAGTCTGTCCCAAATCCCGGACGCGCTGGACCAGCCCATCAATGCGGCAGGCACCGTCCAACAGGCTGTATTCGCTATGGACATGCAGATGGACAAAAGACATACAAGTTACCTCCTATGACGCTGGATAAGCCGTATTACCGAACTTCAGAGCCGGCATATAAGCAGGGCTTTATTCCTCGGGCATGTAATTCATCAGCTTGCGGATTCGGTGGCTCAAACAGCTTTTGGTGACGGGCGGATCCGAGAGCATGGCCAGCTCCGCAAGGCTGGCCTCGGGGTTTGCTATGCGCAGCAGCGCCGTCTGCTGAAGTTTTTCAGGCAGGTTGTGGATGCCCACGGTTTTGTCCAGCCTGCGTATGGCTTCAAGCTGCTTCTGGGAAGCGCTGACTATCTTGTCGGCGTTGGCGCTGTCGCAGTTGACTCTGCGGTTGATGGCATTGCGCATATCCTTTTCCACTTTGGCGGACATTATCTCCATGGCAGACACCGGGGCCCCGATGGTGGTTAAAAAGTCCTCGATGGCCTCGGACTGCTTGAAATAGGTTATATAGTTGCCGTTGCGGGAAGTCTCCTTAGGCGAAAAGTCCATGTCCAGCAGGATGGAATAAATCTGCCTGCTGACGTTGTAGTGATCCGTAACCAGTTCAAGATGATAGCGTTTTTCGGGGTCGGTAATGCTGCCCCCGGCCAAAAAGACGCCCCGCAAAAATGAGGCACGGCAGCAGTCCTCCTCCAACACCCCCAGGTTGATGTAATGTGCAAGGGTGTTGCCAGGATCATATCCATAAGTGTCGAAAATACGCCTGATCTTTTCAGTATCGTTGATTATAAAAATCAGCTTACCGCCTTTTTCCTCCTCCGGCAGCTGGTCGAAGCTAAGTTTAAAGGCGCGGGCAAACAGCCGGGGCAGCCGCTCGGCAAACTGGCGGCTGCCGGTTATTATTTTTATCTCGCGGTCCGTAAATGTGTTGCCGTAGAGCAGAACGCCGTAAGCCTCGGCGGCGGCGCAGCAGCGTTTGGCAAGGGGAACCCTGCACAATTCGGCCTTTGCTTTTGATGAAAAAGACATTTGGCTTACCTGTTGCATGCTCATTCTGGAAAGTTCCCCTCCTTTCATTGCGCGTATATTCTTGTGGGAGATTTTTCACGGAACAACCCGATAAGTTCCCGGGCCAGAGCGTCCGGGTCGTGGCGGGCGTAGCCTCCCTTCCAGTCCGCCACAGGGGCGCACACCAGCTCCACCCCCAGCCGTTTTATTTCATCCTCGTCCACCACTGTGGACTCCGCGTCCTCCTGTCTGTAGCGTTCCAGAATATCTCCGGGCACCGGCAGGTTATTGGCCAGGCAATAGTCGAAGAGCTTTGCGTTTGAATGGGCAAAAAGAGCCTTAATATGGTCGGAGGCGGTATAGCCCTCGGTCTCGCCGTCCTGGGTCATCACATTGAGAACGTAGACCCGCAGCGCTTTTGAACTGATAATGGCTTCCACAATGCCATTGGTCAGAAGGTTCGGTATCAGGCTGGTATAAAGGCTTCCTGGGCCGACAATTATCATATCGGCCCTCTTTATGGCCTCAATGCTGGCAGGCAGCGCGAAGGGCTTTTCAGGCGACAGCCGCACCCTGCTGATTCGCGCCTTGGAGTGTTTTTTATACCGGGCAATCTTGGATTCGCCCAAAATCTCACACCCGTCGTCAAACTCGGCTATGAGGTGTATGTTTTCGTTCGTCACCGGCAGGACGCGGCCCTTGACAGCCAGCACCTCGCTCATCTTCTGTACCGCCTCGTCAAAGCTCTTGCTCATGCCGTTTAAAGCCGCCAGAAAGAGGTTCCCAAAGCTCTGCCCCTTAAGGCTGCCGTCGGTAAACCGGTAGCCCAGCAAAGCCTCCATTGTAGGCTCCGTGTCGGCCAGGGCCTGAATACAGTTCCTGATGTCCCCGGGCGGGGGCATGTGCAGTTCATCTCTCAGGACTCCCGAACCGTCCCCGTCGTCTGCGACGGTGACTATCGCGGTAATATTTCCCGTATGGCGTTTGAGTCCGCGCAGCATGGTTGACAGACCCGTGCCCCCGCCTATTGCGACTATTACAGGCTCGGAGCCTGCGTGATGGTAATTGACAGCTGACATGTCCAGCCTCCTTTTTTCTCCCTCCCCGCCGCAGCCTGGCGGGAGGGCCTCGTTGTAAAGTCTACGGGGCCGGAGGATTAACCCTTGTCCAAATCTCGGTTAATATTTTGCGGGCTGTAGCCCTGCGCCTGTATATACTCGGTCAGGGCCTTGGCAATCGCCACAGAGCGGTGCCTGCCCCCGGTGCAGCCGATGGCTATGGTGAGGGAGTGCTTGCCTTCCTCTATATACAGCGGGAGCAAAAAGCTCACCATGTCCTGCAAGTGGCGCATGAACTCCACTGTGTCGCCATGGCTGAAAATAAATTTTATCACTTCTTCGTCCAAACCCGAGAGGGAGCGCAGCTCCGACACATAAAAGGGGTTGGGCAAAAAACGTACGTCAAAGACCAGGTCCGCCTCAATTGGGATTCCGTATTTGTAGCCAAAGGACATGACGTTTACAACCAGAGGCCGGTTGGAACTTTCCCCCACGAAAATGCGGTAGATTTCGCTCTGGAGCATGCCCAGCGTCATGCCCGTGGTGTTTATCACGTAATCGGCCCGCTCCCGAACCGCTTCCAGCATTTTCATCTCACGCTTGACGGCCTCTTCAATGGAGCCTCCCTCCGGGGCAAGAGGATGGCGGCGGCGGGTCTCCTTATAGCGTTTAACAATAGTCTCCACATCCGCTTCCACGAAGAGAATCCGGTAGTCGCAGCCTAACTCCCAAAGGGAATCCAGGGCCTTGAACAGCTCAGAGAAATTGGCCCGCTCACGAATGTCTGTGACAAGCGCCACCCTTTCGTATCTGCCCCTGGTGGCAAGGCAAAGCTCTGCGAACTTTGGTATCAGGGCAACGGGCATGTTGTCAACGCAGTAAAAGTCCAGATCCTCCAAAATATCCGCGGAACGGCTTTTTCCCGCTCCGGACAAGCCGGAGATAATTAAAAACTCCATTTTTATCCCTCCCAAGCGCCTTCGAAAGCAGAGGGCCGTGTCAGGTGATAATCTTAATTTCCGGTTCCAGCATGATGCCGGCAGTTTTATAAACCGTTTCTCTGACGTGCTCCATTACCCTGATTACATCGTCAAAACTCGCCCCTCCACGGTTTACCACAAAACCGGCGTGCTTTTCGGAAACCTGGGCACCTCCAACAGTATATCCCTTCAGCCCGGCCTGGTCTATCAGGGCGGCCGCATAGCCCTTTTCCGGCCGCTTGAAGGTGCTGCCCGCCGAAGGCATATCCAAAGGCTGGCTGCTGCGGCGCCTTTCCGCCAAATCCTTCATGCATCTGCGTATCTCCTGCGGGTCTCCAGGCCTCAGCTCCAAGTCGCAGGACAAAATTACGCAGTTTCTGTCTGAAAAAGCGCTGTGCCTGTATGAAAAATCATGCTCCTGCCCTGTAAGCCGGCTGACACTCAGGTCCTCGTCTAAAAACGTTGTGGACATGACCACGTCACGCATCTCTCCGCCGTAGGCTCCGGCATTCATGACAACCGCCCCCCCGAGAGTGCCGGGTATGCCGTGGGCAAATTCCAGCCCACTCAAGCCCAAGCCCTGGGCGGCAGTGGCAAGCCTCGCCAGGGTCGCGCCGCAGCCGGCGGTGAGGCTGGTTTCGCCCTTTGCGCATATGACGCCCATTTTCTCTCCCATCTTTATAACAATCCTCCTAAGAGGCCTGTCGGTCACAAGAAGGTTGGTGCCGTTCCCCATGACAAAAGGCCGCACCCCCATGCGCCGCAGCAGGTGGCACAGCTCTTCCGTTTCCTCCTGGCTGCCGGGCAGAGCCATGGCCGCCGCCGGTCCCCCGATACGGAAGGAACAGTGGTTTTTCATGGGCTCTTCCAGCCTCAGTTCCAGCCGGGGCATTTTAGAGCGTATTTCATTTATGGCAAGCTGAAGGTGTTCCATGTTTCCCCCACTGTTAGAATTGGTCTTCTTTTATCGCCCTGTCATGCCGCAGGGCCAGATCCAGGGCGGCGTTGTAACCCATCTTCTTCTGACGGTTGTTCATAGCCGCGACTTCAAGGATAACCGCAAGGTTACGCCCGGGACGGACGGGGATGGTCATATAGGGCACTTTCACGCCCAGAATCTCAATGTACTCGGTTTCAATGCCCAGTCTGTCGTAGACCTTGTTTTCATCCCAAAGTTCCAGGTTCACAACCATGTCAATGCGCACTGTAGGTTTGACGGCGCCGACGCCGTAGAGATGCCGGACGTCAATCAGGCCAATGCCCCGCAGCTCCATATAGTAGCGGATCATTTCCGGAGCCTCGCCCATCAAGGTGGTACGGGAGGTACGCTTAATCTCCACCGCGTCGTCTGCAATGAGCCTGTGGCCCCTCTTAACCAGTTCCAGCGCGGTTTCGCTCTTTCCTATGCCGCTTTCGCCTAATAGAAGCACACCCTCGCCGTGGACCTCCACAAGCACGCCATGCCATGTCACTCTGGGAGCAAGATGCAGCCGCAGTGTGCCTATAAGCTGGGCCAAAAATTCAGAAGTGTCCAAATCCGTCTTAAGCAGGTTAATATCGTACTTTTCCGCCATTTCTACGCACTCGGGCATAGGGTCTATGCCGTGGCATATGATTAGGGCGGAAATTTTCCGGGACATAAGATTCTCAAAGCTTTCCCTGCGCTGGGCAGAAGTACGGCCCTCGAGATAGGTATTTTCCACCTTGCCTATTATTTGTATGCGCTGGGGGTCGAAATAGTCATAGAAGCCGGTAAGCTGAAGCCCCGGCCTGTTTATATCGGCAGTATATATTCGCGCGTTTTCGAAATCCTTGGAGGCATGAACTATTTCCAGCCTGTGTTCTTCCACAATCGTCTTCAGCTTTACGGAATATCCAGTGTTCATTTATATTCCTCACACATATATATTTATATTCATTTCTTATTTTAAACAATCCTCCCGCATTTGGCAACGTTTTTTAAAATAGTGAGAAAAACATCTCCCAAAGAAAAAATAACTTGCATTTCTTCCCTCAGTCTGCTATTATAATGAAGCTGTTTCTTTAGTTTAATTGCAAGGAGGTGCAGCGCAAGATGGCAAAGTGTGAATTTTGCAATAAGGGCGTTTCATTTGGTATCAAGGTCAGCCACTCCCACCGTCGTTCCAATCGGACATGGAAGCCAAATGTAAAGCGCGTTAAAGCCATAGTGGACGGATCCCCCAAGCGCGTCTACGTATGCACCCGTTGCCTCCGCAGCGGCAAGGTTGCCCGCGCAGTCTAATGGTTATGAAGCTCTGCATCAATACTGGGAGCATTTATAAGCGAGGAAAAATATCGGCATAGTTCGGTTGCGTCACCGGCAATGCCGATTTTTCTTTTTATGCTAATGCCAAAACCTGCGGGCTTAAGTTGACGTAGTCCAATCAATCCGGTATATTAAATGTAATAAACTGTAAAACGCTTGCGGGTAATACATGAGGTGTTTTTATGAACAACATCAATATAGCCTGCTTTATGTCATGCGTAAAGACCAAAAGCTTCTCGGCAACCGCCAAGGACCTGTCCATCACCCACCAGGCGGTCAGCAGGAACATCCAGCGGCTGGAGGACGAGCTGGGCTACAAGCTGTTCATTCGAAACAACCAAACCCTCTGCTTGACCAAGGCCGGGGAATATTTCCTAGGCTGGCTCAAAGACATGGACGGCAGGCTTGAATGGGCGAACAATTATTTTTATGACGTGCAAAATCTGCGTCATCCTCATATACGGGTGGCTTTTGCAGATTGGCTGGGCCTGCCCCGAAGGGTAAAAAAGGCCATAGAGCAGATGGAAACCGCGCACCCGGGCATGACTATCGAGCTATATACAGGTTCCGAGGAATTCCTGTTTCAGCTTCTTGACAACCGCAAGGCCGACATACTGATTATCCCCGCCAGGCTCCCTTTTGAATCAAATAACAACATGCCGGATGTATTCATAACACCTCTGACCGGGACCGAACCCCTGCAGCTGGTCTGTTCCAAAAGTTTTATAAGCCCCGACGGCACAATAGACTGGCCGAGGCTTATGTCCGAAAGGCTTCTCATCTGCGACCACAGGAATCCGCTGAACGAACAGATTAACCGGCTGTACAGGAAACTGTGCGCCCTCTACGGCTGCCAGGCTGAACATCCTGAATTTATCCCCAACTTTGATTCCGTCATTTCGGAAGTCGCCATGGGAAACGGCTTTACCTTCACTTTATCCGAGGCGATCCCTCGCAGCCAGTTGGGAAGATGGCTTCACTGGGAGCAAATAGAAGGTTTGGAGGAGGCTTTAATTCCCGTTTTATTCGTGTGGCGGCCTCCCAACAACGAGGAGCACGTGCTGGAATTCATTGAAAGTGTGGGCGCTTCCGATGACTAGCACGATGATAAAGTGCTTCCTGGAAACCGCAAAATGCGGGAGCTTTACCAAAGCGGCCTCAAACCTTTATTTTACCCAGCAGACGGTCAGCAAGTACGTTTCCATGCTGGAAAAGGAACTGCACGTTCCCCTTCTGGAACGGGAAGGTGCGGGCGTCCGCCTGACGAAACCCGGCAGCTACTATTACGCGCTTTTCGAAAACTGCTGGTACAACCTTTCGGCGGTTCGGGAAAAAATAGACGGTTACTACAAAAACCTAAACTCCACCCTGAGAATAGGCTGCTCCGAGTGGATAAACCCCTATGGCGACATATTCGACGCCATAGAAGGTTTTCGCCGGCAGAACAGTGGCATTCGCTATTCCCTACGCATATACCAGAACGAACATTTAATGGAACACCTGATGAACGAAGAGCTTGATGTCGCTCTGTTTTCCGAGGCCCATTTG